>CAYYQQ010000018.1:0-38534 GCA_964473595.1 uncultured Steroidobacteraceae bacterium
TGGCCTATGAGGTGGACGACATCTACGCGCTGTGTGCGAAGCTCCAGGCCTCTGCCATTACGATCAACCGGCCGCCGCGCGATGGGCACATGGCTTTCGTGCGCTCGCCGGACAATGTCTCGATCGAATTGCTGCAGAAGGGCGAGCCGCTGCCGCCGCGCGAGCCCTGGGCGTCGATGCCGAATACCGGGAGCTGGTGAAACCCGGCGCGCCGCGCGGATTTCAGCCCGCGATGTAGCGCCTGAGATCCTCGATCTCGTGGCGCTGCTCGTCGATGACGGCCTTGACGCAGTCGCCGATCGAGATTACGCCGATCAGTTCGCCATTCTCGACCACCGGCAGGTGGCGGATGCGCTTGTCGGTCATCAGCATCATGCAGTCATTGACCGAATTCTGCGGTCCGACCTGGATGACCGGCGAACTCATGATCGTCGCGACCGTCGTCTCCGTGGAGTTGCGGCCCATCAGCACGACCTTGCGCGCGTAGTCGCGCTCCGAGACGATGCCGACCAGCCGGCCGCCGCTCAACACGGGCAGTGCGCCGACGAAGTGATCGGCCATCACCTGGATCGCGGTGCGAACCGGGTCTTCGGTGTCCACGGTGTGGACCCCGGACGGCTTGCCGTCGAGCAGTTGCCTGACCGTGCGCATATGGCCCCCTGGAAACCGGCCCTATGAGGGCATCTTACCGCCGATCGCGGGCGGTACAATCGGCGCAACCGCTCAGGCGGGTTTTCGCCCGTTCCAGGCCGCGAGCAGCCTGGTTTCCTGCTCGACCGACAGCCCGGAGCGTAGCTGTGCCTGCCTTTCGGTTGGGCGGGTCGCATGCCAGGCGAGCGTGTCGCGTACGGTGTCGTCGAGCGGGCGGCTCGTCAGCCCCTGGGCCACCGAAAGCTTGATGCGGGTCAGCGAGGCGCCGGCCTCGATGCCACGCATCGGACCCCAGGGCGCGAAATTCATTTCCTCGGGCTTCAAGACCTGCGCGAGGAAATCCTCATCGATCCAGGTCGCGTGAGTGTCGGCGCCGGAAATGTGCATGCTCGAGTCGATCAGCGCGCCCATCGTGATGGCGCCGGGCGGCGTGACGGCATTGAAGAATCCGTCCACGCGGCGTTCGACGAGATCCAGCATGAAGCGCGTCAGGTCGCGCACGTCGATGACCTGGATTGGGTCGGGCGGCGTGCCCGGCACCGCCATCTCGCCGCCGCGCGCGACGCGCGCCGGCCAGTAGGTGAACCGGTCGGTCGGATCCAGTGGACCCACGATATAACCGGGGCGCACGATCGAGGAACGCGAGCCGTAGGCCTGGCGCACGTAATCCTCGCAGAGCGCCTTCATCGGCCCGTAGGTGTCGTTGGTGACCTGCTCCTCTTCAAGATTCGCGAGCACACCCCGGGGCGAGGACTCGTCATTCGGCGCAACAAAGCTCGCGTAGGCGGAGATGCTCGAGATGTAGAGGCAGTAGCCGGTGTTCGGCGCGAGCAGGTCCGAGGACATTTTCTCGTACTTCGGGATATAGCCGGTGTTGTCCACGACTGCGTCCCAGCCGCGGCCTTTCAGTGAATCCAGCTCGCCCTTGCGATCGCCGAGCAGCGTCTCGACGTTTTCGACTTCGGCATCGCGCTGGCCGCGGTTGAAGTGCGTGACTTTCCATCCGCGTGCGAGCGCCTGCTCGGTCAAGTGCGGGCCGATGAAGCCCGTGCCGCCGAGGATCAGCAGCGTTTTCTGTTTCTGCTCGCCGGCCGCAAGCCGGCCTGCGGCGATTGCGAGCGCCGTACCGGCGCCGGCCTTGAGGATGTTGCGTCGTGTCTCGTTCATCATCGCCTCCGTCTCTCGGCGTTCACGGGCACCGCGCAGGGTAGCGGCCATGTTTAGGCCGTCGATTCTGACGGTCCGGGTGCGGCACTGGCAAACCGTATTCGACCAGACGTTGCAGGCGAGCGGTGATTGGCTGACAGTAGCGCCATGCGCGACCTCGAGGAACTAAAGGAACGCCTGCGTGCTTTCGTCGCGGAACGCGACTGGGACCAGTTTCACAGCCCCAAGAACCTCGCGATGGCCCTCTCTGTGGAAGCCGCCGAGCTGGTGGAGCTATTCCAGTGGCTGACCGAAGCAGAGAGTGCGGCGCTCGATGCCGACCGGCGCCGGCGCGCCGCCGAGGAACTGGCCGATGTGCTGGTCTATCTGGTGCGGATCGCCGACCGGCTCGATATCGACCTGCTGCAGGCGGCCGGTGAAAAACTCGAGCGCAATGCGGTCAAGTATCCGGCCGAGCGCGTGCGCGGCCAGGCGCGCAAATACGACGAATATTGATTATTTCCCCGGCCGGTAGCTGCCGTCAAAGACCGTCGCCCAGGTCGCGCCGTCGTCAGTCGAGGATTCCCAGTGCTCGGTCAACGCGCAACCATTCAGCATCGCTGAGGCCATGACAAGACTTTTCATGTTGCCGGCTCCGCGGGCAGCTCAGGCGCTGCGACCGGCTCGGCGGATTCGGCGGGCGTCTCGACCTGGCGTTGCAGGAACCAATGCGTCGTACCCATTTCCTTCGGCCCGACAAAGTGAAACCAACGATGCTCGATGCGATTCGGCGAGATGAATCGGATCTCGCCTTTGTGCACATGGCCGTCCTGATCTGGATCGAAGCCCGTGCCGCCGGCGAACTCGAGTAGCGCCAGTTCTGCGGTCGACTTGTCGTCGAGGCGGTAGCTGGGCTGGTTGCCGGCCGCGCAGTAGTGCGTCGCTTGCAGCTTGCCGCTAGCCAGGTAGTAAACCGTCGCCATTTCGAACGTCTTGCCAGGATTCTGGTACTCGATGACGGCCTTGCCGTTGCTTACGACCTCGTAGCGCACGGTGACCGGCGGACCCTCGAGCGGATCTTCCATCGTGCCGGTCCATGTGCCGGCCAGAGATTTGAGCTTCTCATAGGTCGCGGCGTGATCGGGGCCCTCGGCTTGCGCCACTGCGGCGGTGAACAGGCCGATTGCCATCGCCAGGACGATGGGAAGGAATGTGCGCAGATTTTTTGGCATTACGGCCTCCTTGAGGCACCATGATACAAGGAGCCATTGGGACGGGGCGGGCATGGCGGCAAAGATCCGGAAGGCGACGGCAACGGCATCCCTGCGGCGCATGTACGTGGACTGCCGCTACGGTCAGTTGCACCTGACTACGGCCTTCCCGCCGAGTGGCGGCTTCGACGAACTCACCGCGCTCCTGTTCCTGCATGCCGAGGGCGGCAGCGGCGCCGATTTCGACGCTTGCGCTGTGCTGCTCGGATCCGATCGCTCGGTCTATGCGCCGGATCTGCCGGGCAGCGGCGCATCCGACGGGCCAGCGGGGCGCTTGTCGGTCGCGAACCTGGCAGTCGCGATCGCCGATCTTGTCGATCAGCTCCGGCTTCCCGAAGTGGATGTGATCGGTTGCGGCCGTGGTGCATTGGTCGCCTTCGAACTCGCGGCGCTACGGCCCCGCGAAATCCGTCGTCTGGTGTTCGCGGGCAATCAGCAACCGGCGGTGTCACCGGCGCAACCAACGCTGCGACTCGCCGAGGATTCCGCGGCGCTCACCCAGAAACCGGTTGCGCCGCAGATTGCGCGGATCCGCGAATTCCTCGACCGCTAGGCTTGCTCCACCCGCCGCCGGCGGGCCGCGAATACCAAGGAGAGCAGTACCGCTGCCAGCAATGGCAGCGCCGCGAGATTGAGGCGCTGCCAGCCGATCGTCGCGAGCGCGACACCGGCCATCAGCGATGCGACGGCCTGGGCGCCGAATACCATGAAGTCGTTCAGGGTCTGCACCTGGATGCGTTCCCGCAACCGGTATGTGCCCGTGAGCAGCGTCGTGCCCGCGATGAACAGCAGATTCCAGCCGAGCCCCAGCAGCACGAGTGCCCATCCGTAATGCAACACGCTGTGCCCGATGAACGCGGCAATGGCGACGCAAGCGGCCATCAGCAACGTGCCTGCGACGATCACCGGACGGATCCCGAATTGCGTAATGATCCAGCCGCTCGCGAGCGAAGGCAGGTACATCGCGAGCAGATGACCCTGGATGACCTGCTTGGTCGCGACCTCATCGTAGCGGTCGATCAGGTGCATGCTGATCGGCGTCGCCGTCATGACGAAGCTCATGACCGCATAGGAAACGAGTGCCGCCAGTACCGCGATGCGAAAATCCGTCTGCTTCGCAATCTCGGCAAGCGGTCGCGGCGGCCGTGTGTCCTTGTCCGCGGTGCGCGTGGAGATTGGAGTCAGCACGAGCAGGATGGCAGCGAGCACATAGAGGCACGTGCCGACGAAAAATGATCCCGCGTAGTGCGCACCCGCAACGATGTCGGCGAAACGCACCGCGATCTCCGGGCCGAGCCAGGCGGCGGCGAGTGCGCCACTCATGACAATCGCGATGGCCTTGCTGGCGCGCTCTGGTTCGACATATTCGACCGCCGCGAAACGGTACTGCATGACCATGGCGTTGTTGGCACCGAGCAACAGCGCGGCGGCGCAGAAAATCCAGAAATTGGCGGCACGGATGCCAAGTCCGGCGGCAATACAGCCGAGACCGGCAAACAGCGCGCTCGCCACGAATGCTCTGCGCCTTCCGAATCGGCGGATCAGCACTCCGGCCGGCAAGACGCTTGCGGCAAGCCCGATGATCAATACCGATACGGGCAATGTTGCGAGGCCGGGGGCCGGCGCCAGCTCAGAGCCGATGATTCCGCCCAGTAAAACGAACAGGAAACTGCCCGACATGCACAAAGCCTGGGTCGCTGAGAGCATCCAGACCTGCTGCATATGTAACAGCTTATACTGCTCCCCCTACCGGCACTGCCGCTTGTGACGCAGGTCACAGAATTAGGGGCGGAGCTTTCCGGATACTGCTAGTCAGTGGAAATGCCGCCCTTCGACATAAGAGGCCGGCGCGCACGACGAGGCGCGGGGACCGCGCCAGGGAACTGATGACATGGCCAAGTGGGACGAAGACGCTCCATCGGATGACGGCATCGTCGCTGAGGACATTATTCAGCTGGTCGAACACATCGAACTGGCCGGCGAGAACCACATGGGCAGCGGTCCCGCGTGGGAGTTGGCGACACCCATCGACGAATCGCAGCTTGCGCCGAACCCGACCGACGACGAAACCAGGCAGCTCCCGAACCTTCGGGGCATGGATTTCGCTGAGGATATCGAACTGTTCACGGGGACCGAGCTCGACCTCAACCGGCGGCTGCCGCAGGTCGAGGACGAACAGCTCGAGCTTGAGCTGGCCGCAGCGCTCGCTGCGGAACGCGCAGGCTGGCAGCAGCACGTCGAAGGCATGCGCTCGAATCTGATCGAACGCAAGCGCCAGCTCGCCGAGGGCGCGCAAGAGATCGAAAACCTGTCGGCGCACCTCGCCTCGATTGCCGAGCTGCGGCTGTCCTCACTGGCTGACAGCGCCATCGAAAGCCTGCACGGGCGGCTGCGCGAGCGTAGTCGCGCATTGCTCGAAGCACGCGGGGAAATTGAACGCCTGCACGCGACGCGCGAGCAGCTCGTCGCCGGCATCGACGTGCGCGATCAATTCATCGAGCAGATGCGCGCACGGCTGCGCGCGCTCGACGAGTCAGTTCAGGACGGTGGCGAATTGCGGATGCTCGTGCGCCACTTCTTTGGCGGCGAGCAGATGGCGGAAGGGCCCGCGGCCGTTCCGCCAGTTTTTGTCACGCCGATCGCGGATGCGCCGATCATGGAAGTTGCACCGATATTGGCTGACGGACTGCCGCCGCGCCAGGTGCTGGTCGAGGACATGCAGCAGTCGCCGCCGCGCATGGAAGCACCGGTCTTGGTTCGCAGCGAACCGCAGGTCCGCCGTTACCTGATCGGGCTCGACATGGTGGGCTCGGTGTATGAGATGACGCTGCCGCGGGTCAATGTCGGTCGCACCAAGGACAATGACCTGCGTATCGTCGACCCCACCGTGAGCCGGCTGCATGCGGTACTGAAGCTGCGCGGTAGCGAGGTCTCGGTGATCGACGCCAATAGTTGCAATGGCGTGTACGTCAACGGCATCCAGCTCCGCTACGCAAAGCTCGAGGACGGCGACACGCTGACCTTCGGCGCCGTGCGATTCCGCTATCGCGTCGGCTCAGGCGCTGCGGGTGGAGATTTCGGGCCGGACTGAGCGGCAATCCGCGCGATCGAGCGCAGCGTCAGCAACGACACCAGGCTGAGCCCCATCAGGGTCGCGGCGAGCGGCACCGGCGAATGACCGGCCAGCAGCGCCACGAATTGCGTCGCGCTGGCCGCGACCACCAGTTGCAGGAACCCCAATAATCCGGATGCCGCCCCGGCGAATGCCGGATGGCGCGTGATCGCGCCCGTCGTCGAGCTGGGTGTCGCAAGCGCATTCGCGAATCCGACCAGCATGCCCGGCAGGAACAGGGCAAGCGGGTGCCAGACGCCGGCGAGGGCGAGCAGGATCATCATGGCCGCGCCGAGAAATGCAATCAGCGCGCCGGTCTGCATCAGGCGCGCGGGGCTGACCCGGTTGGCGGTACGCGCGGCAACCAGGAAGCCCGCGAAGGATGCGACGGCAGGCAGGAACAGCAACAGGCCCAGGCGCGCGGGCGACACGCCCAGCACATCGACGGCGACATAGGGCGCGCCGGTCACGAATGTGTAGATCATGCTCATCATGCTGGAGCCGAAAGCGACGTAGGTCAGGTAGGTGCGCGAGCCAAATAGCTGCCGGTAACTCGATAACGTGCGGGGAGAGGGCCCGGCAGAAGGATCGGCCGCCCGGGTCTCGCTGAGACTGCGTGCCGCGAACAAGAGCACGGCGATGCCGAGTATTGCGGACAGGCCGAAGACAGCCCGCCAGCCCAGCCACTGGATTGCGAGACCGCCGAGTGTCGGCGCCAGCATCGGCGCGATGAGAATCGCGGTCGCAGTCGCCGCGATCGCCGCAGCGGCCCGCGATGGTCCGAAGTGATCCATGATCGCAGCCCGCATGACCGCCATCGCCGCACCGCCGCCGAAGGCCTGCACGATGCGCGCGAGAACGAGTAATTCGAGCGACGGGGCAAGGATCCCCGCGAAGCTGCCGGCGACGAACAGGCCGAGCCCCGTCAGCACGACAGGGCGGCGGCCGTAACGGTCCGACAATGGCGCGATGATCAGGTTGCCGAATGCGATCGCGACCATCGACAGGCTGATCAGAAGCTGCGCCGCCGCCGCATGCACCTGCATGGCGGCCGCAATGGCCGGGAGCGCCGGCAGCAGCACGTGCAGGCCGAAGGTTCCGATCGAGCCGATGATCGCCGAGCCGATGATGAGCCGGCGGGCGGGGTCAGATTTCTCCAAGCTTTCCAGTCCTTTGCGACATCTTGCGGCGCAAAGACGAAGCCTGCAAGCAGGCGGGCGCCGCACCATCCGGCTGCCTGTTTGACAATTAGTTAAATATTTGTTGAAATATTTAACTATGAACCGGGGCAAGGCAGTGAAATCGCTGGCAGCATTGGCGCAGGACACGCGCCTCGATGCGTTCCGGCTGCTGGTGCAGGCCGGCCCCGATGGGCTTGCGGCCGGCGATCTGGCGGCGAGACTCGACATCTCGCCGCCGGCGCTGTCATTCCACCTGCGCGGGCTCGCGCATGCTGGCCTTGTGCGGGCACGCCAGGACGGCCGGTTCAACTACTACTCGGCCGACTACGACGCGATGCAGTCGCTGGTCGGTTTCCTCACCGATAACTGCTGCGGCGGGGCGGCTTGCGCCCCAGCGCGTGCGAGCGGCCGCAAGTCAAGCGCCAGGCGGATGTCATGAAACGATTTCACGTCCACGTTGCCGTCCGCGATATCGACGGCAGCAAGGCCTTCTACACGAAGTTGTTCGGCACCGAGCCCGCCGTCGTCAAGCATGACTATGTGAAGTGGATGATCGACGAGCCGCGAGTCAATTTCGCGATTTCAACCGGCCGCGATCGCACCGGCATCGAGCATCTTGGGCTGCAGGCGGAAAGCGCGGAAGAGCTCGCGGAAATCCGCGTGCGTCTCGCTGCGGCCGGCGCCGAGGTGTCGGATGAGCAGGGCGCCAATTGCTGCTACGCGCATTCCGACAAGCACTGGGCAGTGGATCCGCAGGGCATAGCGTGGGAAGCGTTCCATACGCTGGGTGAGGCGCGCCACTACGGCGACGACCATGGACCTGAGCGCCCGCTGGCCCGCGCTTGCGATTCCGCCGGCGGCTGCTGCCCGGGTTGAGCAGGGGCGGGCGATGACCTCGGCGAAACCGGAGCGGACCTGGAACGTACTGTTTCTGTGCACTGGCAACTCGGCGCGCAGCATCCTGGCGGAGGCGCTGGTCAATCACTGGGGAGCAGAGCGGTTCCACGCAAGTAGCGCGGGCAGTTTCCCGACCGGGCGCGTCAATCCGCTGGCCCTCGAGCTTCTCGCGAAAATGAAGATTTCCGCGGCGGGTGCACGCAGCAAGAGTTGGGACGAATTCGCGACGCCAGGCGGCATTGAGTTCGATTTCGTCATCACAGTCTGCGACCAGGCGGCCGGAGAAGTCTGCCCGATCTGGCCAGGCGAACCAATGACCGCGCATTGGGGTGTTGAAGATCCTGCGGCAGTCGAGGGCAGCGAGGCGCAGAGAATGCAGGCATTCCGCGATGTCTTTCGCGCGCTCGAGCACCGCATCAGGATCTTCATGAACCTGCCGTTGACATCGCTGGACCGCATGCGGCTGCAGCGCAAGCTGGATGAAATCGGCGGGCAACAAGTGGCCAGGGACGATGCGTCTACCAGCGCCTGAACTCGGCTTCTTCGAACGCTACTTGACAGTCTGGGTGCTGGCCTGCATCGGCGCCGGCATCGGTCTCGGGCAGCTCGCGCCCGGCGCTGCGGCGGCGATCGCGAGCCTGGAATTCGCGCGCGTCAACCTGCCGGTCGGAATCCTGATCTGGATCATGATCATCCCGATGCTGGTCAAGGTGGACTTCAGCACGCTGCATGAAGTACGCCGGCACGCACGTGGCATCGGCGTCACGCTGTTCGTCAATTGGGCGATCAAGCCATTCTCGATGGCGCTGCTCGGCTGGATCTTCATCCGGCATCTGTTCGCGAACTGGCTGCCTGCCGGGCAGCATGACAGCTACATCGCGGGCCTGATCCTGCTCGCCGCCGCACCCTGCACGGCCATGGTGTTCGTCTGGAGCAATCTGTCGAAGGGCGAACCGAACTTCACGCTGACACAGGTGGCGCTCAACGATCTGATCATGGTCTTCGCCTTCGCGCCGCTCGTTGCGTTGCTGCTGGGCGTTGCGGCCATCCATGTGCCCTGGGACACGCTGCTGCTATCGGTCGTCTTGTACATCGTCGTGCCGCTCGCAATCGCACAAGCCTGGCGCCGCCGGCTGTTACGGCGCGGCCATGGTTCATACGAGGCAGCGATTAAACGCATGGCGCCCTTGGCACTCACTGCGCTGCTCGCGATGCTGGTATTGCTGTTCGCATTCCAGGGCGATGCGATCCTCGCGCAGCCGCTCGTGATCGCACTGCTGGCCGTGCCGATCCTGATCCAGGTGCTGTTGAATTCCTCAGTCGCCTACCTGCTGAATCGGCGACTCGGTGTTGCACACTGCGTGGCCGGGCCGTCCGCGCTGATCGGTGCATCCAACTTCTTCGAGCTGGCCGTTGCGGTGGCGATCAGCCTGTTCGGGCTGCAGTCGGGCGCTGCGCTAGCGACGGTCGTCGGCGTGCTGATCGAGGTGCCACTGATGCTTGTGGTGGTGCGCGCCGTCAATGCCTCGCGGCCCTGGTACGAAGCCGGGCCCGCAATGCCACTGACCCGGACTACTGGTGATTAGCTGCTAGAATCGTTCCAGCCGGCACGCCCGGCATACGATGCTGGCTTACACCCTGATCCTTTTTTCGCTGATCCTCGTCAACGGCCTGTTTGCGATGGCCGAACTGGCGGTTTTTTCCTCGCGCCCGACACGGCTGAAGCAGATGGCCGAAACCGGAAACAAGGGCGCGCGCGCCGCACTCCGGCTGCTCGACGATCCGACCCGATTCCTGTCCACGGCCCAATTCGGCATCTCGCTGATCAGCGTGTTGCTGGGCGTCTACAGCGGAGCGCGTTTCGCGAAACCAATCGGCCAATGGCTTGCGGGCTTCGAGTTGCTGGCGCCCATCGTCCAGTACACCGATACGATCGCCAACGGCATCGTCGTCGTCGGTGTCACTTATCTGTACCTGGTAATCGGCGAACTGGTGCCCAAGCGCTGGGCGCTGACCAATCCCGAAGCGATTGCCGCACTGATCGCGCGCCCGATGGAGGTGCTCGCGCGCGCGAGTACGCCGGGCGTCTGGGTGCTGCGGGGCTCGACCGAGCTCGTCGTGTGGATCCTCGGACTGAAGAAGTCCACGAGTCGCGGCCTGACCGAGGAGGAAATCCGTTCGATGATCACCGAGGCCACGCGCGCCGGCGTGTTCCACGTCGATGAACACCGGATGATCGAGGGTGTGCTGCGCCTGCCCGATCGCACGGTTCGCAGCGTGATGATCCCGCGTGGCGACGTCGTGTGGCTCGACGTGGACGACAGCCGCGAGATCGTGTGGAGCGCCATGCGTGCCGGCAGCCATTCGCGCTACCCGGTTTGCCGTGGCGACCTGGACGAATTGCTGGGCATCGTGCAGACCGGCGACCTGGCCGACTGGTTGCGCGACCCGTCGGGTGGCGACCTCGTGTCCAGATTGCGCGCGCCACTGATCGTGCACGAGTCCACGCGGGTACTGCGCCTGCTGGACTTGTTCCGCGAGTCGAAGCTGAACTTCGCCGTCGTTGTTGACGAGCACGGTTCGATCGAGGGCATCGTGACGCCTGGCAACATCCTGACCGCGATCGCGGGCGAGCTGCCCGAGGCGGCGAGCGAGGAAGTGCCGGAGGCGGTCAAGCGCGACGACCAGTCCTGGCTGATCGACGGACGCATGGCGATCGACGACGTCGAGCGCCTGCTGGCCTGCGGCAATATGCGATCCGGCGACGACTACACGACGCTCGCCGGTTTCGTGCTGGCGCAGCTCGGGCACCTGCCTGCCACGGCGGAGAGTTTTCGCTGGCGCGGCCTGCGCTTCGAAGTCGTCGACATGGACGGGCGCCGGATCGACAAGCTGCTGATCCAGCGGCTGGCACCGGAATGAGGCGATGAGCTACATGCCGCGCCGGCCGGCCCGGCAGGAAATGCTGCGCATCCGCGGTTTCGAGCACCGCGTATTGCGCTGGGGACCGGAATCGGGCGACCCGGTGCTGCTCCTGCATGGCTGGGCCGACAGCGCGGACAGTTTCCAGTTCATCGCGGACGAGGTCGCACCAGAATGGCCGCTCGCGGCGCTCGACTGGCGTGGTTTTGGGCACAGCGAGTGGAGTCCGGCTGGCTACTGGTTCCCGGACTATTACGCCGACCTCGAGCAACTGCTGGACCGTCTGTGCCCGGCGGGCGCCGCGCGCCTGGTGGGCCACAGCATGGGCGGCAACATCGCGATGACTTACGCCGGCATCCGGCCGGAGCGCGTCAAGAGGCTCGTCAATCTCGAGGGCTTCGGGCTGCCGCGCACCGAACCTGGCCAGGCACCTGCACGACACGCGAAATGGCTCGACCAGTTGTCCGAAGCTGTGGAGTTCAGCGATTACACTGACGCCGCCGATCTCGCCGGGCGGCTGATGCGGCGCAACCCGCGCCTGACACCGGATCGTGCTTTATTTATCGCGAATTGCTGGACCATGCCGCTGCCCGGTGGCGGCGTACGGTTGCGCGCCGACCCCGCCCACCGCCTGGTCAATCCTTATCTGTACCGCCGCGAGGAAATGGAAGCCTGCTGGCGCCGGCTCACGGCATCCGTGCTGATGGTCTTCGGCGGCAAGTCGGATCTCGCAACGCGTCTCGGCATGGAGGGAGGTGAGGCGGCGTTCCGGGCCTGCATTCCGAATGTGCGCGTCGAGGTCATGGCCGACGCTGGTCACATGCTCCATCATGAGGAGCCCGCGGCCGTCGCGCGGCTCATCGAGGATTTTCTGGGAAGCTCATGACGAAGTCCGGTTATGAATGGCCCCGCACGCTTTTCTGGATCACGCTGGTGGTCGCGCCCACGCTTGCACTGTCCCGCATCGGCGCTTACGACCGGCTGACCTGGTACCTTGAGATATTCCCGGCTGCGATCGCTTTTTTCGTGCTCTACGCGACCGCGAGGCGCTATCCGCTGACCACGCTCCTTTACTGGCTGATCGCATTTCATTGCCTGATTCTGATCCTCGGCGCGCACTACACTTACGCGCGTGTGCCACTCGGCTTCTGGTTCCGGGATCTCTTCGATCTGTCACGAAACAATTACGACCGGCTGGGACACCTGGCGCAGGGCTTCATTCCCGCAATAGCGGTCCGTGAGATCTTTATCCGCTCATCGCCGGTGAAATCGGGTCCATGGCTGACATTCATGACCGTCGCGAGCTGTCTCGCGATCAGTGCCTGCTACGAATTCCTCGAATGGTGGGTGGCTGTCGCCGCCGGCGTCGCAGCCGAGGACTTCCTGGCGACGCAGGGCGACATCTGGGACACGCAGTGGGACATGTTCCTCGCGACCTGTGGTGCGATCGCTGCGATCGCGACTCTCGCGCGCGTGCATGACCGCGCAATTGCCAAGCTGGTGGCGCGATGAGGGGCGGCCTGCGCAGCTGGCTGCGTCGGACAATCACCTACAAATGGGCGAGACGCATTGTGGTCGCTGTCATCGGCGGCAGCGTGCTGCTGATCGGTATCGCGATGGTCGTGCTGCCTGGGCCTGCGATCATCGTGGTCCCTCTGGGTCTCGGCATCCTGGGCCTCGAGTTCGCCTGGGCGCGCATCTGGCTTCGCAAGCTGCGAGCAGCGGCGACCGAAGTCATGAATCGCGTGCGTGGCCGGCGGAAAGGGGACCCGCCGCCGCGCGCGTGACGCGCCTCATGCGGGAGCCAATCAGAGGTTCCTATGTCGCGAACAACTGCCCGGCGATGTCCTTGAATGCCTTGAACTCCAGCGCATTGCCGCTGGGGTCCAGCAGGAACATGGTTGCCTGCTCGCCAGTCTGGCCGGAAAAGCGCAGATGCGGCTCGATGACAAAGTGCACGCCCGCCGCCTTCAGCCGTTTTGCCAGCGCATGCCAGTCGGCCATTTCGAGCACCATGCCAAAATGCGGCACCGGGACGTCGTGGCCGTCCACCGGGTTGCTGGCGGCACTGCGCGTCGCGGATTCGGTGACGTGGCAAACAAGCTGGTGCCCGAAGAAATCGAAATCCACCCAAGCTTCTGAACTGCGTCCCTCGGCGCAGCCGAGCAGCCCGCCATAGAAGTCACGTGCGCCACGCAAATCGCGGACCTGGATGGCGAGATGAAACGGCGTCATGCGGTTCGCGGCGCCTCCAATGCCTGCTTGATCAGGAACTGCAAATACTCCTTGTGCGCGATGCTGGCGCGGTCATTGCCGCTACTGAGCAGCATCTGCGAAATCCGCTTCAGTTCGTAGCGTAACGAGGCCTGGTTCATCGGCAATGGGCTCTCCGTGTCGGACAGCTTGGCGAAAACAAGTTCGGCCAAACGCTGCACGTACTCCTGCTGCAGATTCTGCCGGCGGCTGTTGACCGACGTCTTCGCATCGGCGGCGAACACGGCATCGGTGAGGTCGGTCAGCATTGCGGACAAGCTGTATTCGTTTCCATACAGCGCGGTGTCCAGCATGCGTTTGTGCACGACTGGGTGCAGCAGGTGATCGAGCGCCGTCTTTTGCACCGCCCAGATCAGGTCATGCAGCTTCGGGTCTTCGGTCTTGCCGTAGAAATAATAGCTGCGACGCTGGTTTTGAAGATGGGTCATCAGGTCCGTGGGGACCGACATGGCGTCTGGTGCGAACACGTACTTCGCGAGCACCGCCATGGCGCGCCGCTGTTGCGCGGCCGGCACTGGCGTGAACGGCGTGCCGGCACCAGCCTGGCCGGCCAGCGCACGATCCACCTGCACACCGCCGACATATCGCGACAACACGGCGGCGTTCTGGCGCTCGTCGACCATCAGCACGCCGAAAGCGTTGCTCAGGCCCTGATACGACTGCCCGGGACAAGTCAACTTCTCCCTCAGCTTGCCTTGAAGTTGCTGGATCAATTGCAGGCGTTGTTCGGCAAAACCGATCGCATCGCTCGACATGTCGAAGGTCATAACGCGGGGATCGATGCCAGCGCCGGGCGCGCGCATGTCATCTGCATCATTGCCAAAGGCCAGCTCCGGCTCCGTCGATCGGCCCAGTATCTCTTGCAGCCGCGCCGCTTCGGCGACCGGATCCGCCAGCGCCTCGCTGTAACCGTAGTCGATTGCCCAGTCATCATAGGGACCGGGAACCGTGGACCAGTATTGCCCTTGCGGTTGTCCTGGTGGTGCGACATTCGTCGCTTCGTAGTCCATGACCGATGCAGAGAGGCCGCTCCTGCCCGTCTCAATGCGGTTGTGCAGTTCCGAAAGTGGCCGGCACTGGCTTGCGCGCATGTTGTGATTGAGGCCGAGCGTATGACCGACCTCGTGCACGACCAGTGAGCGCAGCCACTCGTCCACCATGACCGATTGCTGCCTTGCGTCCGCCCCCATCGCCATCAATGCGGACAATCCAAAAGCCAGCTGCCGGTAGAGCCCCTGGTGCCCATTGTCTGAGCCTGCGAACAACTTGCTGCTGTCGTAGATGTTCTCGACTTCCTGGTACCGCCGAAGGCTGGAAAATTCCAGCATCACATCGGCGCCCAGGATCTGGCCGGTGCGCGGATTGGCAAAGCTTGGACCATAGCCGCTGAACTGCGGACTCGGCGCCGCAATCCAGCGCAGCACGTTGTAGCGGATGTCGCCGGCATCCCAGTCGGCATCGTCAGGCTGGATCTTCACCACGATGGCATTGCGAAACCCGGCTTTTCAAACGCGGTATTCCAGCTGAGTGTCGCCTGGTGTATCGCTTCCCGATGCTCCAGCGGAGTCGTGTTCTCGATCCACCAGACGATCGGCTCGACAGGCTCCGATACCGTTGCGCCGGGATCCTTCTTGCGCAGGTTCCACCGATCAATCAGGTCGCGCCACGGCGTGACGGCGTCGTCGCTGGTCATGTCCTGCACGATCTCGCTGAAGTACCCAATGCGCGGATCGTCGCGCCGTGGCAGGAAGTCATTTTGCGGCACGGCGATAAAACTGTGCCGTACTGTAATGCTGATATCACGGTCGTCATTGATGGCGAGCTCAGCCGAGCTGAATGAATTGTCGACCTTGCGAAACGGCGCGGAATTCTCGTAGACGTACTCGACCGTGACGTCCGTATTCTCCGAATAGTTGTTGACGGCCAGATAGCGGGTCTTGTCGGTGCTGAGTTCGCCGAGCGGGAATTCATCGCCTGGTTTTGCGTCCGGATCTGCCGCTGGCTTGATCTGGCGCAATGCCTCCTTCAGGAATAGCTCGTCAGCCTTGATATAGACATCGCCGGTCTTGCTGTCTTCCGCTTCAATCGGCGTGCTGACCAGTACCGCGCGGTTGACATTGGCAAATCGTGCCCGGTGCAGCGGGTTCTGGCTGTCAAAATACAACGAGGAAGGCTCGCTGCGTATCTCGATGCGATTGAAATATCGCTGGATCGAGTAAATACGCGCATCCGATTGGGCCCCGCGGAAAGTGCCGACTTCAGGCAGGGCGTCCATTACATGCAGGAAGTGAATATATTCCTTGCCGATCTGGTCTTTCTTGAGCTGCAGGTAAAGCGTGCCGGTTTCCTTGTTCTGATATAGCCCGAACAGGCCCGGCAGGGTGGTGGTGTCCTTCAGCAGTTCGGCGACGGTCTTTTTTGCCTCTTTTGCGTCCTTATCGGCAGCGGCCGCCGGTTCCGCGGCATCGGGAGATGCAAACGGTAGCAGCAGCAACGCGGCAAGTACTCGTACCAGAAAAGGCGAGAATGAGCTCATCGCGTTCACTCCGTCGGGGCGTCGACTCGCGAACAATGCCGCAACGGTTGCAGGCTGGCAACCGCGGCGTCATTCAGGCCGCTAATCTTGCGTTCATCGTGATAGCAGCGTTCAGCACTTTGCTGACCGGGCAGCCGGCTTTGGCCTTCGCGGCCGCCGCTTCGAACTTGGGGCGATCGGCGCCTGGTGCGTGCACATGCACGTCGAGATGCACCTTGGTGATCGAGAATCCGTCCTCGGTCTTCTCGAGCGTGACAGCTGCCGTCGTGTCGATGCGCTCGGGCCGGATGTCTACCTCACCCAGCATCAGGGAAAGCGCCATCGAGAAACAACCGGCATGCGCCGCGGCGATCAGTTCCTCGGGATTGGTGCCGGGCACACCTTCGAAGCGCGTGCTGAATGAATAGGGTGTCGCGGAGAGCACGTTGCTGTCCGTGGTGATGTGGCCCTTGCCGTCCTTGATGCCGCCCTGCCAAACGGCCGATGCCTTTCGCTGCATGATGCCCTCCTAAATCACTCGTGATTTGTGTGAGCGGAGATAGTAATGCCAAAGCAATCGCGCCGCGACCGAACGCCACGGCGCCCACGGCGCGCTGATCGCCTGTTGTTCTGCCTTGTCGGGTTTGTCTGAGAGCCTCTTGACGTCGCGCATGGCGACCGCAAGCGCGAGGTCGCCGCTGGGCCACACATCGGGTCTGCGCAGCGCCATCAGATAATAGACGTCTACGCTCCAGGGGCCGAGACCGCGCATCGCGAGCAGGGTCTCGCGGCCGTCGGCATCGGCTGCGCGCGCTACCCGGCCAAGGTCAAGCTGGCCATCCCGCACCGCGAGCGCGAGTTCGTGGCAATACGATGCCTTCTGTCGCGTCAAACCGCAGCGCCGCAGGCGGGTGACGCCGTGCGCGGCGACCGCCCGTGGTGTCATCTCGCCAAGCTGGTGGCTCAGGCGCCGGAACAGCGTGCGTGCCGCGACGATCGAGACCTGTTGCTCCAGCACGATGTGGATCAACGTAGCGAAGCCGGGTCGGCGCGCCCACATCGGCGGCATGCCGTAGCGCCGGAACAGGTCGGCGAGATCCGGATCCCGGCGGGCGAGGGCGCGCGCCCCGGCTGCGAGCGTGGCATGCGTGAGCGCGCGGGGCGGCTCGATGATTCGTGGCACGGCGCTGTCCGGGTTCAGCGGCCGTTGAGCCGGACGCTGAAATGATAGCTGCTGAGTTCGAGACCTTCGCGCAGGTAGAACTCGTGCGCGCGCTTGCGCTGCACGCCCGAGTCAAGGTGGCAGCCCCGGCAGCCGTTCTCGGCGGCGATGCCGCGCAGCCAGCCGAGCAATTCGCGCCCGTAGCCCTTCGAACGCTCGGTCTCAGCCGTCACCAAGTCGTCCACGTAGAGATTGTGGCCCATGAACAGGTTGGTCGATATGCGGTAGCCCGCTACTGCGACCACGCGCCCCTCAGCGCGGATGCAGGCGAGCCGGTATCCACCTTCCTGCATGGAACGGATCAGCGGCACGAACTGCCCGCGCTCGATGTGTGGCCGCAACTCCGCCATCACGTCGTAGCAGGCTGCGATCTCGGCGTCGGTGTTGGCATGTTCGGGCATGCGATCAGTTGGAGTCCTCAAAGCGCCATTTCCATATTTCGCCGCCTGCCGCGCGTCCGTCAGAGCAGCAGTTCCCAGTAGCCCACATCCACCCATTTCCCGAACTTCCATCCGACTTCCCGGAACTGGCCGATGTGTTTGTATCCTAACTTTTCATGCAACGCGATGCTGGCCGGGTTGGGCAGTGAAATTCCGCCGATCGTACAGTGGAATCCACGGGCGCGCATCTCGGCGATCAATGCGCGATAGAGCTCTGATCCCAGACCGCGGCCATGAAACTCCGGCGTCAGGTAGATCGTGCTCTCGACTGCGTAGCGGTACGCAGAGCGCCGTTTCCACGACGACGCATAGGCGTAGCCCACCATCGCACCGTCGAGTTCCGACACGAGCCAGGGATACTCGGCCACTGTCTCGGCGATGCGCCGCGCCATTTCTTCATCGGCGACCGGCTGCTCCTCGAAGGTGACCACGGTCTCGCGGACATGGTGGTTGTAAATCGCAGCGATGCGCGACGCGTCGGCCGCTGTCGCGGGGCGGATCACCTGGCTTCCGGGCCGCTCCGGTAGAAGCGGATGTCCGCTTTCTCGAGCGTCGCCATGCCTTCCTTGACGGCGCCGTCGATGATCGGCAGGAACGCCTCGATCTTCTGGATCGTGTCGACGATCTCGACGACGATCGGCAGGTCCGACGAAAGACGCAACACCTTCACAGTATGCAGGCGGCTGTGTGCGCCAAAGCCCTCCAGCCCGCGTAGCACCGTGGCGCCGGCGAGGCCATGCTCGCGCGCCTTGCGCACGATCCATTCGTAAAGTGGAATGCCTTCGTGGCGGTCGGACTCGCCGATGAATATTCGTAACAGGTGGCCTTCGCGCGGTAGGACCATGATTTCTAACTCCTCACCCAGGCATAGCCAAGCCACGCGGCGCCAAGACCCAGGATCATCTGGGCTGCAATATTGAGCAAGGCGCGCGCGAATTCTGCGTCGCGCGTGAGCGCCAGCGTTTCATACGCGAAGCTCGAGAAGGTCGTGAAGCCGCCCAGCACCCCGATCAGCAGGAATACGCGCAGGTCAGGCCCGAACATCTGCCGTACCTCGATGAGCCCGCCCAGCAGGCCGATCAGGAAGCAGCCGGAGGCATTCACGAAGAGCGTGCCGATCGGGAACGTCGTGAGTGGCACGAGCCCATGCACCCAACCGCCGATCAGGTAGCGGCCTGCCGAGCCGATGAAGCCGCCAAGACCAGCGAGGAGGACGGGGCGCAGCACTTGCATCACGGCACGATACCTAATTATCGTCGCCGGCGAACACCCTTTCGATGCGCCGGTCCGGAACCAGCCAGATCAGTGCGACCAGGACATAGATCGAAATTGCCAGCCACTGCACGACAAAGGCCAGCGCAACTCCGATGGCATAAAGGACCAGCGAAAGCTTGCCTTTCCAGTCGCCTTTGATGGCTTTCTTCAACAATGATTGTGGGCCCTGCGAGGCGATTATCAGTTGCTGCAGCGTCCAATAGGCGAATGCAGCCATCAACAGCACGGCCCCGTAAAGGGCCGCAGAGACCGATGAAAGTTGATTCTCGCTGATCCAGCTTGTCGTGACCGGAAACAGCGACAGCCAGAACAGCAGATGCAGGTTGGCCCACAGGACCGGCCCCGTAACCTTGTGCACGGTGTGCAGCATATGGTGGTGATTGGTCCAGTAGATGCCGATGTACAGGAAGCTGAGCGCGTAGGCGAGCAGCATCGGCAGTATTGGTTTCAGAACTGCAACATTGTCACCGTGCGGCACCTTCAGTTCCAGCACCATGATGGTGATGATGATAGCGAGCACGCCATCGCTGAATGCCTCGAGCCGGCTCTTGCCCATCACGACCTGCCCGGTGCGCTGTTCGCTCATGATTGCGCCTGCTGTGCGGCGATCCTGGCGAGCAGCGCCTCGCGCCGCGCGAGGCTTTCCTTTGGCCAGTACTGATTGCGGTCGTAATACTCCGGCACCGCTGGCGTGCCCGCCGGCAGGACGATCCATGGCTGCTTCGACTTGGTGAAGATGTGAATATCGGGAGGCAGGCGGTCCGGTTCGTCCAGCGTACCGACCCTCACGAAGCGAACGACAGGACCTGCACCGGAATAGTTGCTCCAGACCGCGATGCGGCACTTGGGGCAGCGCGCGATCTTCTGACCGCGGCCGCTCTCAGAGGGCGTATCTATGATTTCTGGTTCACCTGCGAGCAGTGACATCCGGTCGGTCTCGATCATGGCATTCAGCGCAAACGACGCGCCGCTTTCGCGTTGGCACCAGCGACAGTGGCAGCAGTGAACGAAGAGCGGTCGGGCGTCCATTCGATAGCGCAGGCTGCGGCAGTCGCAGCCGCCGAAGAGGGGAAAGCCGTCAGTGGAAGTCATCGGCCATGCTCTTCTAATCGGTGAGCTTATGGTCGTAGCTCAGCACGCGCGCGAGCTTCCAGCCCGTCGTATCCTTCTTCCACACGTTGGTGAACTGGGAGACTTCGACCAGTTTCTCCGGCTCATCTGGCAGCAGTTGGTAGAAGCGGTGCCTGCCCACCTGGATCGCGCCGTAGTTATTGAGCGGATAGACCTGCATGCTGCCAGGTACGAGTTCGCGCCGGGAACAATAGTCCTCACCGGTTTTCTGGCGCTCGCAGGTCCCCTCGATCGCCTTCACGAACTGCGCTCCGGATGTGGATGAGAGCCCGTCCTTGTCGTGAAAGAACTCGAAGTCGTCCGTGACCAGCGTGGCGAGGGTCGCGATGTCGCAGGTATCGAAGACCGCGGCAAACAGCATACGATCCATCGCTGCAATCTCATCATAGAGTTCCTGCGTCTGGCTTGGGCCCGCCCGCGGTCTGCCCGTGGGCTCGGTCGCGACGGCGGAAATCGCCATGACCGAGCAGGCGAGGGCGATGGCAAGAAGGCTGGTTGCAGACTTGCCGGTCACTGATGTCTCCTGCCATCGAGCATGATCGTCCACGGCTCGATGCCACCGATCTCCAGGATGTGCGATTTGCTCCATGGATCGAGGGCGAGACGCGCGCGGACGGCTTCCTCGGTTGGGGCATCGATGACCAGCAGCACTTCTGCGCGTGAGCCCAGCGGGCCGCCGAGAACGACAAATTTCTCGGCTGCGAGCGCGGTCATGAATACAGCATGTTCGGTCCACAGTGCCTGGGCGCGCATCGGTAGAGCCGCGTTCCAGGCCGGCCCGTGTATGCGTCGAACCGCGAAATAAGTCGGCTGGCCCACGATCAGTTCCGTCCTGCCGCGCGCGATTCACGCCAGAGCATTGCCGCGATTGCAGCGAGTACGACAAATGCGATCCCGCTGAGCCAGACCGGCACGATTACGCCATTGATGGATACTTCCCATCCCTGGACGAAGCGTATCAATTGCAGGATGGCAATCAACGAAAGCAAAATTGTCGCCAGCATCGTAAATGGCTTCACGTCACTTCTCCTTATCGCTGGTGGCATTGTGGGCCTATCCCGTCCGGCGATCTAGGCCTCCAACGGCTTGCCGCTGGTGTCGGGGAGTGCAAATATCAGCAGCGCGCCAGCCAGGAAGAACGCGGAGGTCAGTGCCAGCGCCGAGCCGATGCCGAATTGAGGCATCGTCGCAATCACACCAATCGTGAATGGGGCGAAGGCGCCGAGTCCCCGGCCGACATTGTAAGTGAGTCCCTGGCCGGTCGCGCGTACCGCGGTCGGGAACAGCTCGGCGAGGAACGAGCCGAACATGCTGAAAAAACCGTAGCCCACGAAGCCGATTACCGGACCCAGCAGCATCAGCACATTCGGGCTGCGCGCGAGTTGGCCGTAGATCGGCACCAGCACCGCCGCCACCGTCAGGTAGAGGACGAATGCCGGCCGTCGTCCGATGCGGTCCGAAATGAATCCGAACGAAAGGTAGCCGAGGTACGCGCCGACCTGCATCGGGATGATCCAGCTCATCGAGCGGAGAATGGTCATGCCAGCGCCACCCTGCTCAATGGGTGTGGCGAGAAATGACGGCAACCAGAAAAACAGGCCCCAGTTCGCGAACTGGACCGACCCGGTGAGCAGCGTCGCCAACACAGTCCGGCGCCACAGCCGCGGGCCGAAAAGGGCGGCGAATGGGTTCGTCCGTGGCGCACCGCTGCTGCGATGCTTCAGCCAGATCGGCGACTCGGGCAGGCGCCTGCGAACCCACAGTGTAAATAGGGCTGGGAGAGCCCCAACGACGAACAGCCAGCGCCAGGCTTCCACACCCAGGGGCAGGACATCGAGCACCACGGCCGCGGCGATGGCGGCGAGGATGTAACCCAGCGCCCAGCCGGACTGCATGATGCCGATCGCCTTGGTTCGGTGCTCCGCGGGCCAGGATTCGCAGACGAGCGCCGCGCCGGACGCCCATTCACCGCCCATGCCGAGACCGAGCAGCGCGCGCCACAGGAGCAGCTGCGTCAGTGTTTGCGACGTGGCCGCGCCGAGAGAGCCGAGCGAAAACACCAGGATCGTGAATATCAGCGTCCGCGCGCGTCCGAACCGGTCCGCGATGAAACCAAAAAACAAGCCGCCGGCGGCGGAGATCAGGAGCGTAATCGTTCCGAGCAGGCCGGCCATCGCATCGTCGAAATGGAAATATTCCTTCAGGCGGCCGATCACCATCACGTAGAGCAGGAAATCCATGGCGTCGAGCATCCAGCCGAGCTTCGCGGCCAGCAGGACCCGCCATTGCATCGGTGTGATCGTGCGATACCAGGGAATCGCGATCAATTTGCTACCGGCTGCTCAGCCTGGAAGACGATCTTGCCGTCGAATACCGTCATCTGGCACTTCATGTCCTTCAAGTCCGCCGCCGGCCAGGATCCTGTCACGCCGGATCGCGATGCGCCTTACTCCGCAGTGAAGGATTCGTCGAGGTCCACGAATGGAATGGCGCGTGCGAGATTCGTGAATGTTCCCTGCGAAGCGATTTCCCTGGCCGCCTCCAGAAACCCGGTCCAGGCCGCGCGGGCGAGGGCACCACCGACGCTGATCCGCCGCACACCGAGCTCAGCAAGCTCCGAAACTGTCGTGAAATCGCTGCCGACCAGCACATTCACCGGCTTCGGCGCGACGGCCTTAACAACCGCGCTGATGTCGGCCCTGTTGCGGAGTCCCGGCGCATAGAGGCAATCGGCGCCGGCTTCGGCATAAGCGGTGAGCCGCCGGATCGTTTCGGCGAGATCCGGGCGGCCGACAATGAATCCCTCCGATCGGCCGGTGAGCAGAATCCCTGTTCCGCTCTCGTCGATCGCCCGCCGGGCGGCGCGAATTCTTTCGACGGCGAGCACGAACTCGAAGAGTGGGCTTGCCGCATTGCCCGTGGAGTCCTCGATGGAGAGTCCTGCAATCCCCGTCGCCGTCGCGGCCGCAACATTGGCGGCGACTGCGGCCGGCTCGATTGCAAAACCACCCTCGAAGTCTGCATTGACCGGGATTCCGACGGCCTGCGTGACAGATCGAAGATGGCCGAGCGCATCCTGAAGCGTTATGTGGTTGTCGGCCTTGCCCAGGGTCCAGGCGAAACCGGAACTCGTGGTGGCGAGCGCGGGAAAGCCGAGTTGCGCAAGCAGGCGCGCACTGCCGGCATCCCAGGGGTTGGGAATCACGAAGCAACCGGACTGGTGCAGCTGGCGAAACACGCGACAGCGATCGTCAGCGCGCGCTAAGCCTGGTTTCGTGCCCATGCTCCGATCTCCGCTCGTCCGATGATGGTGGAAGTGCTCGCGATCATTTCCGTCCTGATTCTTGCGGCCAGCGTATCGATACCGACTTCTTCGGCAGTCGCGATGCCGAGGCGCCGCATTTCGGGAAGCAGTGTGCGCGCGAGGTCGGCCGTGAATGTCGCCAGTTCTGCGCTGTCGGGGGCTGCGCTTGCCAGGGATTCAAGATGCAGACTTGCCGCCGGCAGCCCCGCGGTCTTCATGATCGCTGCCAGCTTCGCCCCCATGCGTGGATCCGCCCCTGACTGCGCCAGGGTCTTGACGATCCACTCGCAGCTTCGATCATACGTGGGCACGGCCGGGTGCGAACGCGCGCCGTTCCAATCGAGCTCGTGAAACGCGAGTACGCCGCCTGGCCGCAAGTGCGTGGCAAGACGGCGAAGCATGGCGGCAGGATCCGGCTGAAACATCAGGACATAGCGGCCGACAACCGCGTCAAAAGGGCGCTCGAATCTCAGTTCCGTGGGATCGCCTTCGACAAAGGACACATTCGTGAGCGATCGGGACGCTTTGCGTGTGTTCGCTGTCCGTATCGCAATGGGAGTGCGGTCGACACCGACGACTTCGCCGCGGGCGCCAACCAGATCGGCAACAAGAAAGCTGACGTCACCGGGGCCGCTTCCCACATCGAGTACCCGCATCCCAGGAACGATGCCTGCTTCCACGAAAGACCGGCGCGTGATCGGATCAACCAGGCGCGCCTGGGTGACAAGGCGCTCGAGCTCTTGGTCTGCATGACCAAGGACGTACCAGGCAGATTTGTGCATGACTGGAATCAGCGGGCAGGAGGCGGCTGATTCTACGCCCGTCCGGCGGCGGGTCGAGTGCAACCGTGGTCCTTGACCACCCGTTCTGTCGAGGCGGGATGCCGCGCCAGCTCCTCCGGCGACCGGCTGGGCCTCTGCAACAACTCGCCACCGCAATTCGGGCAGCGGCCCTGCAACACATCCTTGGTGCAGGCGCGGCAGAAAGTGCACTCGAATGAGCAGATGAACGCGTCGCCCGAATCGCCGGGGAGGTCCTTGCTGCAACATTCGCAATTGGGACGGAGTTGCAACATGTGACTACCCGAATGACTTGCCGTACGCCAAGAACGCTTCATCGCGCACCCAGTCGAGCGACTCGTAGAGCGACTGCGCGACGGTGTTATCTCTCGCGGTTGAAAGCTCCATCCGTGCGGCGCCTGTCTTTGCCGCGTGCACTTCGGCGGCGAGCATCAGCGACCGGCCGGCTCCGGTACCGCGGGCCTCGGGACTTACAAACAAGTCGTACAGCACGTAGGTGTGCGCGGCCCTGACGGAGCAGAATGTCGGATACAGCTGGCAGAACCCGGCGACCTTTCTGGCATCGGTTTCCGCGATGAAGACAATGGACTCGTTGCGCTCGATCCGCTCCTGCATGAACTTCCGCGCGCGTGGCAGATCAGGCGCCTGCTTGTAGAACTGCCGGTAGGCATCGAATAGCGGCGCGACGGAATCGAGATCGGCGATTGTTGCCCGTCTTGTCGAGATGGCGGTCATGGCAGGATCTTCTCCAATATTTCAAACTCGATCGGCTGTGACTTCGGAAATCCATGCGTATCATCGGCCACGAACGGCTTTTTTCGCCCGGTTCGCCGATAGCCGCGACGCTCATAGAATGTTATCAGTTCGTGCCGGACCGATATGACCGACATGGAGATCATCCTGACACCCCATGTCTCCCTGGCCGTGACTTCCGCTACCTGCATGAGCTGCTTCCCGATGCCCTGGCTCTGCAATCCCGGCTTGACCACCAGCATGCCGAGCTGACACTCCGCACCGCTGAGTTCCAGGTGTGCACAGCCGATGATCTCGGTACCTTCAATGCACAAGAGGATCATGGATCCTTCCTGGGCGATCAGGTTTTCGATGTTCGCTTTGTTGGTTCGAGTGCCGTCGAGCAGATCGGCTTCGGTCGTCCAGCCCTGCTTGCTGGATTCACCGCGATAGGCGGAATTCACCAATGCGTCGAGCAACTCCGCATCGGCACCAGCAGCCTTGCGAAATGAAAGTGGCGGATACTCGCCCATCAGCTTGAGTAGTCGTGCATCGACCGTCAGCCCGCCGGCGTCCGCACCCAGACCAATGTGAACCAGCCGAATTGATCCTTCTCCTCTGCAACAAGACTCAATGTGCTGCGCACGCCGTGGAGTTTGCCCCACTTTTCCAACAAGCCTCGAGTTTCATTCGAGGAAAGGTCCCGGCCTGGCTCCAGCAATTGGTGATTAGTTGGCATGATTATTATGAAGGTGAAGGGAACTACCGCGCCAATGAAGAGCGCGCCGACAAGCCACATTGCGCCTCCGCCGAGTAGCCACACAGCGACCCCTGCGAGTAGACCCGTGATCGCCAGGAAGGCTTGCATGACCGTGGCTCTCTGGTAGCTCGGCGCCCACACGGTTGCGGCGGTCCTGGTTTCGCAGCCCATTCGGGAGGGATGTTCGACAAGGTTGATATAGACGGCTGCCCCTGCGAGCAGGCAAGTGCTCAATGCAGCCAGGAATTGCAGTGCATGAATCACGATGTCTTATCCGTGTGTTTGTGGTGCCTGACGTTGGGCGTCAGCTGTACGCCGCAGATTCTGCGCAAGCGCGCCCCCGAACCAGTTGCACCGCGTCGCCGACAGCGATGTGGCCGCCTTCGATCACGAAGCAGTTGAGCGCGAGCTTACCCTCGAAGCGCCGGTAGATGCCGCGGGTGATTTCCTTGTCCTGGACCAGGGTATCGGGGTCATATGAGGTCATGATGCAGCGCAATCGGAGATCCTGGACACCGATGAGCACCTTACCGATCCGCAGGCACGCGCCCGGCCACTCGCGTTCGGCCAACCCTTCGACACCGCCGATTACGATGTTGGGGCGCAAGCGGCGATGATCGTGACCGAAGGCTGCGATCGCGCCGTCGGTGGCTATCAGCAACGGCAACACGTCGAAGCGCTCGGCGCCGTCGTAGCGCACCAGCTTTGCGCCCGGCCCGACGATGTCCACAACCTCGGCGGCGACCTCCGGACTGTCCCACGGCCGACGGTCCACCATGATCGTGCCGCCAGGACCCAGCGAGCCCTTGTGGCCCAGAAAGCGTGGATGCGAGCGAGAGGTGATCACCCGGCCTGTAGCGTCCTCGACATGCATGACCCGGTCGCCTTCGATACCGAGAGACCCCATGCCCGACCGTTGCAGCTTCTCCCCAGCCATCGTTTTGACTGGATATCGCCAGATTTCCGTGACCTTCATCGCCACCTTTCCTTTCGGGTCTGGATGCGCGCGCCCGTTCCAACGCACCGCCAGGTGGCCGGCAAGCCTCGCAGTAGTGCGGTCACGGGTTCCAGGGAGTTGCCACGCTCGTCCCCGGCGAGCTCCCGGGTTACGAATTCCAGCAGCGCTCTCTCATGAGCGGTCACTTGTTGCAGCAAGCTCTCCTTTCCTGGGGGTGCCAGACCCCCGGCCTGCTCAAATTCCCTTACGAAGCCCTCCAGTTCCGTCTGCAAGCCGCGCATCAAATCCTGCCAGGGCGTCTTTGCGGGCTGGGCTCCCAACACTTCCCCCTCAGAGATGCGCTCGGGGCTCTCATGTCCCGAAAACCCCGCCTCTCTCACCGTTGGAAGCAGGAATTCTCTCGTCTCTCTCAAGTTGCTGCAGCACCCGGAACTTCCTGGCGCGCTCAGGTACCTCGCAGAGGTCCGCCATCGTACGGAACAAGGCTTCGCCGTAGACCTCTCCTTGGAAACACTCCTCGACGTAAGCATTGTAGCCGCCGGTCGTCTCGTGGCTCCCGCTCAAGTCCTCGTGTGTCATGCCAATCACCTTCCGCCTCTTTTCTTGTCATGCCTGCGCTCCGGCGCATTGTTAAGCGCTCGCTTGCTCATCGGCACAAACTCAATAGTCAGGTTGTCAGCCAGCGGCCAGTGGATCGCAGGTGATGGAACGTAGCCATGCGCAGAATAGAGCCTTACGCCTGCAAGGGTGGCCATTAACTCGAACGATGTGAAGCCCTGGGCGGTGGCCGCGCGCTCGCACTCGTAAAGGATTGCTGTGCCCAGGCCGAGCCGCGTATAGCCGGGATGAACAAAGAAAGCCCGAATCTTCGCCGCGTCAGTGCGTGGATCAAGCTCACCTGAATCGCGCTCAACACGTGCGTCTCCCCCGAACAGCGTACGCCGTCGGCTCCATCCACCGCAGCCAACAAGCTGATCGCCATGTTCCACCACAAAGTAAGTGCCATCCCGCAGCAGCTGAGTATCGACGCCGAAGGCACCGCGCAATGCGCCTTCGACCTGAGCGGCGCTGTAGTCCGTGCCACAGACTTTACGGACGGACTCAGCAATAAGGACCTCAAGCGGAGCCGCATCATCTGGTGTGGCATGGCGAAGAACGAATCCGTCTGGGATCATTGAGTGCCTATCGTTCCGGTTCAGCGGCGGCCCGCAGTCGGCGTGCCGCTTACCCTGGTCGCAACTGGCGTGACGACAAGCGCGGTACGCGGCATCACATGGTGAGGTCTTTTGTCACTCCAAAGTTATTACTACTTTTCCTCGAGCATGCCCTTCTTCCAGATACTGGATGGCCGCAGGGACCTCGCCCAACTTGTAACTCCTGTCGATGACGGGTGTCACTTTTCCGGCTTGCATGAGATTGCTGAGGATGGCCAGGTCCTCCTTGTTCAGTTCCGCCAGAAGCATGCCCATGTCCTGGCTTACGAATGGTGACAAGAAAAGCGCCTTGATCGGGCCAGCCAAGGGTCCGATCCAATTGCCGGCATCTTTTCCTCCGCCTCCAATCAGGACGTATCGCCCGTGGGGATTCAGGACGCGCCTGTTGTCCAGCAATGACCGATTGGCGACGTTGTCCAGGATCACGTCGTAATGCAGATCGCCCTCGGTGTAATCCTCTTTGGTGTAGTCGATGACATGATCCGCGCCGATCGACCGGACCAGATCCAGGTTTCTGGTGCTGCTGACGCCAGTCACCTCCGCGCCGAATGACTTTGCAATCTGCACAGCGAACGTACCCACGCCTCCTGATGCGCCGTTGATCAGGACTTTCTGCCCCGCCTGAATCTTTCCCTTGTCGCGAAGCCCCTGCAATGCGGTGACTGCCGCGATGGGAACGGAAGCTGCCTGCTCAAATGTCAGGTTGGCCGGCTTCAGCACCACTGCCCGGTCCTGCCGGACCGTCACATACTCTGCGAAAGCGCCGGTTCTCCCGCCGAAGACGTCGTCGCCGGGCTTGAACTGCGTGACGTTCGTTCCCACGGCTTCAACCGTGCCTGCGTAGTCAACACCCAGTCGTATGACCTTTGGTTTACGCATGCCGGTCTGCAAGCGCATGACATACGGCGAGCCCCTCATGTAATGCCAGTCCAGAGGATTGACCGCAGCCGCGCGGACCTTGACGAGGAGTTCATCGTCTGCCAGCGTCGGCTTTTCAACGTCCTCGAGCTTCAGCACATCGGCTGAACCATAGTCGCAATAGACAATCGCTTTCATCCGGTCTCCAGGAGCCGCGGTGTCGGGATCACCGCAGGTGTTGTCTGACGTCCAGTATGCGTAAGCGAACGCCACCAGCAGTCCAAGCAGGAGCGCCATGGCACTCCATTTGATGATTCGCTTTGCTAATTTCCACATGACTAATGATCCTGTAATCGGCGGGTCATGAACACACAGTTCGGGTCTTCAGTGTAGTCTGCAAACGGTCCGCAGTAGTGGAATCCGAAGCTCTCGTAGAGGCGCCGGGCCGGCATCCAGCTCCTTCAGCGCGCCGCAACCAAGCAGCTTGCCGTGGGACCAGGCGTTCCAGAACGTGATCTCGGGTCCGCGCAAGGCGCTGAGGTCGAGTGCATGCACGCTTTCGGGTGGCGACAGCTCATGCATGTTGTCGAGATGTTCCTCGAGCAGTGAGCGGATCTCATGTCCGCCGAGGTCGTCGAGGCGAATCAGCATGACGGTGGATCCTGGAGCGGGCGCATCGCCCTCAAGCAGGCTGTGGCCTGGCAAATTGGAAATACGCGTATCCCACCGCGAATACAAGATAGGTGACAACGATTGCCCAGAAGAAATTGTTACCGAGCCCGGCGAGCTTGGCGGCAAGAGCGACGACGAAGCCCAGGCTTTCCGAAACGGTGTGGCCGAGTATCACGAGGCGCGTGCTGGAGGTATCACGGGCATCTCTCACAAGCCAGGTGATGATGTTGAATCCAATGAACTCCGCGCCAAACAAGCGCGCGATGGCCAGACCCGTCTCGTCCGTGTGGATGCCATTGAAGGCCAGCAGGAAGCCCGGGATGAGTAACAGGACTGTTCCAAAGATGAAGCCGACGACTGCATTTATTAGTCAGGAATGTGCTGAGCTTCATCTTTGCCTCTCCTTAGACCTCGCCGAGACGACTGCGATCCGCCAGGCTGCCAGCCGCCGCATCAGATCGTCAGCCCTTGGCGGATATCGCCCATCCGACAGCAACACCGGCCAAGGGCACAATGGCCGCCACGAGCTCGAACGCGAGCGTGGCAGCCGAACCCAGGTAATAGCCGTCAATAGGTAGCATCGACCACAGGAAGCCTCCAAACCAGAGTAGGGGCACTGCGCAACTCGCGAGTAGTGCCGACGTCGCCGCGGAGCGTCGTCGCAGCCAGTACCCGCTCAGTCAGGACAGCAATGCCAGTATTGCGACGGCGACATAGCTCTCGACGGTGATGCCCCAGATTCCATAGTGCTGCGACATCGGCCAGACTTTCTGCAGCAGTAGCTGTGCCAGTGCCGCCAGCACGATCGACGTCGCTGGAAGCACGAGGCACAGCAGCCAGGTCCACATTGTGGGCGCCTGGTCCAACGCTATTCCGCTACGCTGACGCCCGAGCCACCCATTTCCTTGGGAACGTCCTTCATCTTCGGCAACCCGTCCTTGATTCGCAGCTTCGTCTCCTGATAGTGGACATGGACGCCGGCGCTGTACGGAAAGCCCGGAATGACTGCTGCATACACGTCGGTGAGTCCCATGCCGGGATGCTCAGTGAAAAGATGGCCTCCACAGGTCTTGCACCACTTGCGATAGCTATGCGGCGTCTTGTTGTAGGTGCCGATGTTGTCCGCTCCGCGCGTGATCCGCACCGATTCGGGTTTCCACAAAGTGAAGGCGTTTACGGGCCCTGCCGACCAGCTTCGACACGACTCACAATGGCAATAACCCATTCCAGCTGGATCACCGCTGACCGTGAGTTGAACTGCGCCGCAAAAGCAGCTGCCTTTGTATGAGTTTCCGTTGCTCATGATGCACTTCCTTGGTGGATTGAACGACGACAAAGCCCGGAGTACGGGTTTAGACCAGAATCAACACCGGTGTGAAATTAACTGGATTCATAGATGCCCAACGCTCCGCATCAGCGCCGCGGGCACGCATGCTTGCGCGTGGCACTTTATGGTTCACGTGTGCGCTCCATGCGGTTGCCAGACGGCCGCCCGTCAATTGTCACTCGTCTTGGTAGCGAGCCAGTCTAGTAACAGGAAACTACATACGAAGTACGGAAACACACCGTATAGCGTGTCGCTAACCGAGTGGGAGTGGCGATCAATTACCACAAACACCTGGATGCAGAACAGTATCGCCAATGAAAGTGCGAGCCATCCTGCCACCGAAACCGGCCGGAACAGCCAGCCCCATCGGCGAAACCAGGTGAGGTTCATGTGCTCACTCCAAAGCAGCTCGATGTCTAAGTCCAATCATGCCAGAGACCAAAGTACTTTCAACGTTTCGGCAAAGAGTCTAGGTACAAGCGTCGGCCACCCTGCGCTATTGGATTCACCACCGGCTGTCTAACGCTCGCGATCAGCGCCGAACGCTGCATCGCATAGTTAGGCTGCGGTGACCTTGAGCGGTTTCCAACGCGATCAGCGACATCCGCAGTCGTTTCGCATGCTTGGGCTGGATGCCACTGCATGGCGATGCCATCATGATGCTGTCTCGCCGAGTACGCGGTCCAGCGTCTCCAGCAGCTGGTCCACGTCATCTGGCTCGATGGTAAGCGGGGGCCGGATCTTGAGGACGTTGTCCGCGGGTCCCTCGGTGCCGATCAGGATTCGCTCTGCCCGGAGCCGGTTCTTCACGCGCTCGGCCGCGCGGGTTGCGGGCACGCGCGTCACACGATCGGCCACGAGATCCACGCCGATAAAGAGCCCGATGCCGCGTACGTCGCCGATCGCCTCGTGGCGTGACTGCAGCTCGCGCAGGCCCACGAGCAGTCGGTCGCCGGTGACGCGCGCGTTCTGCTGCAGCCCTTCCTCGTCCACTATGCGCAGCACCTCGGTGCCGATCCGGCAGGACAGCGTACTGCCGCCAAAGGTCGAGAAGAACTCTATGCCATTGTCGAATGAGCGCGCGATCTCGGAGGTGGTAACCACCGCGCCGAGTGGGTGACCGTTGCCAAGGGGCTTGCCGAGCACAACGATGTCGGGCCGGGCCGCCTGCTGCTCGAAGCCCCAGTAAAACTCGCCGAGTCGCCCGAGTCCGGTCTGCACCTCGTCGGCGATGCAGACGCCACCCGCCGCGTGGATGCGCGCGTACACGGCCCGGAGGTATCCCGCGGGTGGGATGACTTGCCCAGCGACGCTCGGAAAGGTCTCCGAGATAAACCCGGCGAGCCGGACCCCGCGCTGGCGGAGCCGCTCCAGCGCATTATCCACAGCGCTCGCGTACCGCTCGGCCGCGTCGCCGCCGCGGTGCGCGCCGCGATAGGTGTCGGCCACCGGCACGACCTGCACCCACTCCGGGGCCCCGCCGCCTCGCGGGCGGTTGAACTTGTAGGCCGAGAGATCGATCGCGCCGGTGGTGTTGCCGTGGTAGCCATGGTCGGCAACAACCATGTCCTTCCCACCGGTATGCCTGCGGGCGAGGCGCAGGGCGAGCTCGTTGCCCTCGCTCCCCGAGTTCACGAAGAATACGTGCGTCAGGTGTCGGGGCATCTTCGCCAGGAGCGACTCGGCGAACTCCACCTGCGCCGGGTGCAGGTAGCGCGTGTTGGAGTTGAGCCGGAGGAGCTGGTCGCACGTGATTGCCTGAAGGCGCGGATGCGAGTGCCCCACATGCGGCACGTTGTTGTAAGCGTCAAGGTAGGGGCGTCCCCACTCGTCGAACAGGTGCGTCCGCCAGCCGCGCACGAAGAGACAGGGCTCATCGTAGCTGAGCTTCAGGTTGGTGGCGAAGTGGGCGCGCCGCATCGCACTGATGCGCTCGGTGTCTAGAGGGCGGTACGCGACACCAGCGTCAGGGAGGTTGAGCAGGGCGGCCGGGTTCGGGCAGATTGCGCGCCAGAGCGCGGCGTCGTCAGGATATGCAACGCCGGGCCAGTCCTCGCCGAGGCCGTCGGTGATAAGCGCGAGCTGGAGATGCAGGTGCGGTGCCCAGCCGCCATTCTCCTCCGGAGCGCCGAGCGCGGCGAACGCGACGCCGCGCGCGATGCGCTGACCGCGCTCGAGGCGGGAGACCGATTCACGCGAGAGGTGGCCGTAGAGTGTGTGGAACCGGTCTCCCTCGGGCGTCGTGTGCGCGAGGGTCACCATCCCACCGTAGTCGAGATGGCGATCATGGTACTCCACGACATCCACGACGCCCTCGAGCGGCGCGTGCACCGCCGTTCCCGCGGGCATGAAGACGTCGATGCCGAGGTGCACGGTGCGGCGGTCGGAACCCTTGTGTCTCCCCAGTCGAAACGCGGCGTCGGTGTAGATCAGGCGTGGCTCGCCGTAGTGACCGAGCCAGGTGGCACCGGGGGCGAAGCCCGCGCCAACATCACGGGCCTCCTCGGCGGTCATCCGGAATGGATCGCGCGGCGTCGCTGAGGTCACGACTGAGAGTGAGCAGGTTGGCGCGCTGGCAAGGGTCGCGCCCAACACTGACGCGAAGCCGCCCCGCGTGTGGTCGAGCCAGTCGAGAACCCGTCCCGCCCCGTCGCTGGCCGGCAGTCCGCAAGCCACCCGCAGACGCGCGGCGATGAGCGTTTCGGGCAGCGCGTGTGCCTGCTCGAGGAACCGCCAGGCGGGTGCCTCGGAGACGACCACGTAGGGATCGTCCGGCCGTGCCTTCTGCATCATCGCCGAGTTGGTGACGCTGACGGCGAGGCGCAGAAGAAGCAGCGGCCAGATCAGGTCCACCTGCGCCTCGTTCAACGGGGAGACCGCGTGGTAGTCGGCGACCAGGGCGGCGAGCGCTCGCTCGGGGGAGGGGTGGTCGAGCGCGAGATACGCACCGACGATCGCTAGCTCGGCGACCATCGGGCCCACGATGATGTCTCCGAAGTCGATCAGCCCGCTGATCCGGCACCTGCCACCCTCGTCGGCGGCTACCAGGATGTTGTAGTCGTTGAGGTCGTTGTGGATCGGCGCGACCGGCTGGCGCATCAGCGCGGGCCGGAGCGCGACGTAGCGGTCGAGGATCCCCTCGACGATCGCGCGCCGGGCGGGATCCTTGATCTCGTGGCATCGCGCGCCGATCCAGTCGGCGTTGCGTAGATCCCACTTCAGGTCGCGGGCGAGGCTGGAGTGGGTGAAATCGGAGAGCGCCCGATCCAGGCGAGCGATGTGGCCGCCGAGTTCGGCGATGAGGGCGAGCGAGTGCGGCTGCACGTTCGCGTAGGCCGTACCGTCGAGGCCGGTCAGCAGCCAGACGAGGCGTGACCCGCCCTCGGCATCCTTGCATGCGCGCCACGGCTCGCCGGCGCGCGTGGGAGTCACGCGGGCCACCGGAACCGTCAAGTCGCGCCGGTAGACGTGCGCGTGCGCGGCGGTGAGCAGGTCGACGAATCCCGTGTCGCACCCCGCGCGCATGACCTTGAGCACGAAGCGCTGACCATCGCGCGCGGTCGCGAGGAAGTTGAGGTCGAATTCCCCAGGGAGCGGGGTGAGGTCCACCTCGATGCCCCAGGTGTCGGCAAGGATGCGAATCCAGTGCTGCGTGTTGTCACTCATGAGGGTGGAATATGCCTGATCCAGCCGGAATGACCACCAGAAGAAGGACGCCGACGATCATCGCGATCAGGCCAGCAAAGTAGAGCCCGCGCAGAAGAAAAGACCGACGCACACCTCTGGCATCGGAGCGGTATACGCCATGGCTCGCCGTGGGCGGTCAGCTCGAGCGAAGGGTTAGGCGGCGCGAGGGCAGACACTATGTGATGGACCAGGCAAGAAGCAACTGAGCGGAATAGTAAACCGGCAGACCCCATGCCTTGTTGAGGAAGGCTGATACCACAAAGCGATCACGCGCAACTGAAATGTCTGATGCTGCAAATGCCACCGCACCAACCGCTGCTAACCACGATTGAGACGCTGCGCTATGCGCGATGGCCATTGTGCACATGGCAACGATGGCAACAACATAGGCTGCGACTGCCACCTTGTATGGTACGTTGAGCCAGCCCCATAGCCAATGCAGCGTGATTACACCGATTGCTGAGGCGAAGATCAGGCCAACAAAAAACGCGCTCGTACTGAGGGCGCCGGTTGCAAATGCCACGGCGAATGCAACGTGGGCCAGCAAGAAAGAGCCCAGGCCGGACATAAACGGTACGCTGCGCCGGCTGAGTAGGAATACATCGCCGATCCAGCTGAGTACGAGGGCAAGGAGAACGAGTTGGCCGTAGGCTGAAGCCGCAGCGTGCAACGACAGCGCAAGGAGAACAAAGGCCATACTGGCCGCAAACTTTGAAAGTCGCCTTGCGGCGCCGAGATTTCGACTCTCGGCGACAACAAGCCCGGAGACGGCGAGCAGGCAGCCGATGGTGAGGGCAATCGCGATCCAAGGCATCAGGTGTAGTTCGCCGCCGATCGCTGTATCGCATAGTTAGCTGGCCTTGCGCAGCTCCTCGCGGAGTACGCGCCGCAAAGTGCGCTCGAGCGGCTCATCGGTGCGGTGCATGTGCTCGCGAAGTGCGGCATTGATCAAGGACTGGTAGTTTCCACCACCTGACTCATGAACTCGGCGCTTGAACCAAGCGACGATCTCGTCATCCAGGCGGATGGTAATGCGCTTCTTGCCCTTTGGGGCGGGCACTAGCGGTCTGCGCTTGGCATTTGAAAAATCGTACTGCTTTCGCATCAGGCTTCCTCGTACTGGCGGCGCTCAGCCGGGCTCGCGCGGCGGGATGAAATGATTCGAATTCGCTTCTTGCGGCGCGTGAAGATCGTCACCAGCAAGCGGCCGGTTGGATCTGCGCCCATCGACACATATCGCTCCTCGCCACTGGGATCCGGGTCGTGCACCGTGCGCGCGAGGGGATCCTCCAGAGCCAAGACGGCATCCGCAAAGTCGACCTTGTGCTTGCGGAGATTGGCCGCCGCCTTGGCCGGACCCACTCGTAATCCATCAGCATCAGTGTATGCACATTTGTGCACCACTGTCAATGACGCGAGCGAAATCGGTTCCAGGCCAGCTAACGCTCGCGATCAGCGGCGGCGCGCTGCTTGCCCGTGTTGCGGTTGGGAGGCCGCTAGCAATCTCTGCAAGCTGCATAACGACAAGTGCCGAACGCTGCATCGCATAGTTAGGTCTCGTCTGAGTTTACATTCCGAGACCTGAGTTTGCCTCGTCGCAACAGCCGTTCGGCACGCATCAGGTACAGAATGTAAACGCGAGCCGAGTCCTCACGGTAGAAAACTCGGCAAGGCGGTTCAACAATCTGGCGATATCGCCATCCACGAAGTTCCTGCGGTTTGGAACCACTTTGGGGATGACTGGCTAGTTGCCCCACATGGTGAAAGATGCGTTGTACAAGCTCACGGGCGGCATCCGGATTCTCAAGGGCAATGTAATCCGCAATGGCATCGAGATCGCTGAGGGCTGGCTCAGTCCAGACTACTTCAGCCATCGAGACATGCGCCGTTTGGCTTCGGCATGGGAAACGGTACGACCCTCTTCGATGGCTTTTTCGCCACGAGCAATACCTTCAAGTAAACCCATGCGCCGCTGCAACGACTCATATGTGGCGACGTCGACGAGATATGCGCTTGGCACGCCGTGCTGCGTGATCAAGATCGGTTGGCGGTCGCGCTCCAGCTCGGACAGCAGTTCCGTTGCCTGGCGCTTCAAGGTGGTAACCAATTCGGTACGCATAAATGTGATACTATAGTATCACTTTGACAGATGCAAGTGTCGGACAAAACCTAATGCTCCGGTTCAGCGGCGGCGCGCCGCTTGTCCTGGCTGCAAGCGGCGTGACGACAAGCGCCGAACGCTGCATCGCATAGTTAGGCCGCTGACTGTTCTTCGGACTCCCAGCCTGGGAATACGAGCACTGCCGGGTGGCACTTCAATGCCCGAGCCAGGACCTTGGCCCTCTCGACACCCAAGCGGACCCGACCATTCTCAATGGCTGAAATGGTGGTCTGGGGAATGCCCGTGAGCTTGGCGAGCTGATTCTGGCTGAGCTCCTGCAACTCACGAACGATGCGCACGGAGTCGCCAACCGAAATCTTCACACGACGCTTGGCGGGACGGAATTCGCTCATTCTCAGCGCCTCCTATAGTCATGAGGGGTCACTTCAACGACCTGAAAGAGCAGCTGTGATGCAACCACGCGATAGATGATGCGGTACTGTAAATTCAGTCGCGAGGAGCGGTGGCCATTCCACTTACCCGAGAGGGCCTCGTCCCGAAAGCCGCGAATCGCCCTCAGACCCAGTGGACCAGAAATCCTTGCAATGTCCTTCCACTTTTCATATCGCTTCTGAATCTCGAGTGGCGCCGAGTCCAGCTGCTTGCCGGTACGTGGGTGCTCCACAATCTGCCACATGCCGTATTATGCCTAGACCATATATGGTCTGTCAAGGCGTCCGAATCAGCGGCCTAATGTTTGACATGAGCGGGCCGCCACCGGCTTGGCCCGCGTAGCGGAACATAACCCTGACGAGTGGAGCGGGCCAAGCCGGTGGAGGTCCGCTCGATGGAAGGGTTAGGCCTCGCTGCTTGCAGTTCCACAAAGTGACCGTGTGACTGTGTTTGCAAGGGCATTCCTTTTATTTTGAAGCGGCCAGCGGAGGAGAGTCACTGTTGAGACTTGAAATGTGAAGCCTCCATGTCCCGTCGGGCTGAAGCTTCGCGATGTTGACTGACGTCCCGCTCTCAGTGACGAGATTGCCATGTTCATCTGGATAGTCGCCGGAATAGGATGCCATGCAGTAGGCAATGTCGCCGTGTCGATGTGCTTCGATGACTGTGATCCTCTTGTTTTGTTCACCAGCATCAAGCCATTCTCTGTGCGTTCGGCGGATCTCGGCACAACCAAGGGCAGCAGCACCATACGGGGAGTAGATAGCTCCGTTCTCGGTGTATAGGAGAACAGTCTCTTCGATCGCCCCAGCGCTGAAAGCCTGGACCCACTGATTGAAGAGCGCCTGCATCGCAAGTGTGGCGTCGACGGACATGACAAAGTCTCGGTGATGTGGCCTCGACAATTGCGTGGAGTGCGAGGGGTTAGGCATCACTGCGGTAGCCGCTGTTCATGCCGCCGCCGGCTTCGGTGCAGTGGCACGCCCAAAGCGCACCGAGGCCCTGACTTCTGCTGGAAGCGCTTCTGGAAGTTGCCAGTCTGGCTGGATGCCTAAGGCATTGTTTATCGTTGAGAACGCAAGACGGAAAGCCACGAAGGCCGTGACCTCGAAAATTTCGCGGTCCCCGAATCCGACTTCCCGCAGTGCTTGCACGTCTGCGGGCGATGTCTCGTTTGGATTTGCGACGACCTTTCTGGCCCAGGTTGCCAGAGCCTTGTCGCGTGAACTCAACACTTCTGGATTCAACCCACGAATCACTGCCGCTGCAGTAGCAGATCCCGCTTCTTGGGAAAGGGCTCGACCCCAGGCCAAGCAACAGTACGAGTCTCCGAGTTCGGCTGCTGTTGCACAGACTATGACTGCTTGATCTCGCTTTGTGAGCGTGGAGTTCGATGTCAATTGGTTGCGCAGTGCGCCAAACCCGTCATACACATCCGGCCTCCATGCCCAGGTCTTGGTCAAGTTCATGACGAAGCCATCAGGGTGAGCACTATTCTCGAAGAAGCTCTTCGTTGATTCCGATGACTCAGGTATTGAAAGAAACATGAGCGGCCTCCATGGGGTGGCAGTGATGCCTAACCCTCGCGATCAGCGGCGGCGCGCAGTCGGCGCGCCGCTTGCTGAGCGAAA
>CAYYQQ010000019.1:0-38411 GCA_964473595.1 uncultured Steroidobacteraceae bacterium
GTGCCGTTGATCCGGTAGGCGCCCTGGTTGTCCGGCTCGGCGCGCGTGCGCATGATGCCGAGATCCGTGCCGGCGTGGGATTCGGTCAGGCACATCGTGCCGCTCCAGACGCCGCGGATCATCTTCGGCAGGTACAAGCTGCGCAGTTCGTCGCTGGCGTGCGTGGTCACGCACAGGACCGCGCTGTCGGTCAGGCCGCTGTAAAGCTTCCAGGACATGTTGGCCGACACCAGCATCTCGCCGACTGGCCCACCAAAGCTTTCGGGGAGGCCCTGGCCCCCAAACTCCGCCGGTCCGCAAAGCGCGGCCCAGCCGTCGTTGACGTATTGCCGATAGGCCTCGATGAAGCCCGGCGGCGTCATCACGCGCCCGTCGTCGGTCCGGCGGACGCCGATGCGGTCACCGGATTCATTGGTCGGCGCGACGACGTCTTCGGCGAATCGCGCGCATTCGCCAAGTACGCTGTCGATCAGTTCAGTGTTGACGTCATCGCGGCCAAACTCGCGGTAATGCTGTTCCGCGCGCAGCACTTCGTGCAGCACGAAGCGGAATTCACGCAGGGGTGCCTTGTACTGGGGCATGGGCGCGCGACTGATTGAGTGGGATCAGCCTGCCGCTTCGGCGCAGGCGATGCAAAGGTCGGAATATGGCAGTGCCAGCATGCGGCGCGCGCCGATCGGCTGGCCGCAAGAACTGCAGTGGCCGTAGCTGCCCTGGTCGAGTTGCGCGAGCGCGCGATTGATCTGCGCAAGCTCCTGCTTGGTCGCCTCGCCGATCCCGGCGAGCACCGCGTCATTCTCCATCTGGACTACCTGCTCGGCGAAGTCCTTGTCCAGCGGGCCTGAGGAACGGGTGATATCGGCGTGAACCTTTGCGGCACGCATCAGCAGTTGCTGCTTCTGTTCCAGCAGCTTCCGCCGAATCTCATCAAGTTCCGTCGACATGGGACCTCCTGGCACCGGCCAGCCGACGGCGGCACTCGTGGACGCCGCCGCCGGTGTCCCTTCAGTTTACCTGTACTTCGACCGTCCTTGGGCGCGCCGCGGGCTGCTTCGGCACACGGACCTTCAGGATGCCGTTCTTGCTCTCGGCATGGATTCCGCCGACATCCGCGTCATCCGGAAGACGGAAACTGCGTGAAAAGCTGCCATAGGAGCTTTCAATCCGGTGCAGCTTCTCGTCCTTGTGCTCCAGCTCGTTGCGGCGTTCCCCGCTGATCGTGATCACGCCGTCGTCCACGGTGACCTTCACGTCTTCCTTGCTGACTTCAGGCAATTCCGCCTTGATCAGGTATTCGGCCCCGGTCTCGGAAATGTTGGCGGCAGGCGCCCAGGAAGCCGCAGGCTGCTGCCCGGCTTCCACCGTCAACGGCCGGCCGGCCGACAGGCGTCCAAGATATGGGTTGCAACGCGTAATGAATTCGTCCAGTTCCCTGAACGGTTCCCAGCGAATCAGTGTCATGTCGATCCTCCTTCCGCCGGTGGCGGTGCTGGCTCCCTGCATGGGGGCTAGCGCGGCTAACTCAAGCCGAAATCAATCCTGGACCGGCTACCGGCACTGCCAACACCCGGCGTTGCTTCCGATTGGCCCGCGACCGTAATATCGGGGCGATTCCTGCGTATCGCCACCACGCAGGCCGCAACGAGGGAGCTTGATGGGCCGCGATCACAACCCGGTACCCGGCCAGTGGTACGAGAGCCTCGAGGACGAGGAGACCTTTCAGGTCCTCTCGGTCGATGAGGACGCGGAACTCATCGAGTTGCAAAATGAGGACGGTGACGTCGAGGAAATCGACTACGAGACCTGGCAGGAACTCGATCTCGATCTGACCGAGGAACCCGAGGGCTGGTCCGGGTCTGAAGACGAGGATGAGGACGAGGATGAGGACGACGATGAGGATGAGGACGACGACGATGAGGATGAGGACGAGGACGACGCGGACTACCGCGACCGCGACGACTACTGAGCGCCCGCGCCGGAACCCGTACTGATCCGGCCGGTCCAATGGGCATCACTCCCCTGAAGGATGCCCATGGCGCGGAAATCACGCCTGGTTGCTTCGACCTGTCGCACCAAGCCACGTGGACGGCCGTCGATGACGACAGCAATGGGCAGACTGATTCAAACGGGGTTATCTGGCGACTGACGCCAAAAATATGATGGATACTGGACGCAGCCACCAGCCGACACTTGAATCGGTCAGCAGGCGCATCCATCTGGGCGAATCATGAATAGAATCCTGCTCTTCGTTCTCACCAATTTCGCGATCCTGATCGTCGCGAGCTTCACGCTCCGCCTGCTCGGCCTCGAGCCCTGGCTGAATCAGCAAGGCATCAATTTCAATTCATTGCTCGTTTTCGGCGCGCTGCTCGGATTCGGGGGCGCATTCTTCTCGCTGGCCATCTCAAAGTGGATGGCAAAGAAGATGCTGGGCGTACAGGTCATCGGGCAGCCGCGCAACGAGTCCGAGACCTGGCTGCTCGAGACCGTGCGCCGCCACGCAGAGCTGGCCGGCATCGGCATGCCGGAAGTCGGTTACTTCGACTCGCCTGAACCGAATGCCTTTGCGACCGGCCCCAGGAGCAACAGTGCGCTGGTCGCCGTCAGCGCCGGCCTGATGAACCGGATGAACCGCCAGGAGGTCGAGGCCGTGCTCGGGCACGAGATCAGCCACGTCGCGAATGGCGACATGGTCACGCTGACCCTGATCCAGGGTGTCGTGAACACCTTTGTATTCGTCGCATCGCGCTTGATCGGCAATGTCGTGGACAAAGTCGTGTTCCGCAATGAGCGCGGCCATGGGCCTGCATTCTGGATCTCGACGATCGCCGCTCAACTCGTGCTCTCTTTCCTCGCGACCATGATTGTCATGTGGTTCTCGCGGCAACGCGAGTTCCGCGCCGACGCCGGCGGCGCTCGCCTCGCGGGCCGGAACAACATGATCGGCGTGCTCGAGGCGCTCAAGCGCGGTCATCAGGGCGCATTGCCGGACCGCATGGCGGCATTCGGCATTGCCGGCGACGTGGGCCAGGGTTTCAAGAAGCTCTTCATGAGTCACCCACCGCTGGATGAGCGCATCGCGGCGCTCCGCGCCGCGCCATTGGCCTGACGTCTGGCGCCGGCATTGAACCCCGCAGCGAAGGCCATCCCCTGCTCCTGCCTGCAGGCCATCAAGGATCTGCTCGGACCGCAGGGTTACCTCGAATCCGACCGGGACCGAGCGCCATTTGAAGTCGACTTTCGCGGGATTCATCGCGGGCGGACGCCGCTGGTTGCGCTGCCGCAGTCAACCGACCAGGTGGCCCAGCTGGTGCGCTACTGCGCGGACCAGCAGATCGGCATCGTGCCCCAGGGCGGCAACACAAGTTACTGCGGCGGAGCAACGCCGCGCGCCGGCAACAACGAGATCGTCGTGTCGCTGCGCCGGATGAACCATATCCGCTCGGTGGATGCATTGAATGACTCGATGACCGCCGATGCAGGCTGCGTGCTCGAGACCCTGCAGGAAGCGGCGGCTGCGGCGAACCGGCTGTTGCCGATGTCGCTGGGATCGGAGGGCTCCTGCACGCTCGGCGGTGTCGTCTCTACCAATGCCGGCGGAACGGCGGTGCTGCGCTACGGCATGATGCGCGATCTCGTGCTGGGCCTCGAAGTTGTGCTCCCCGACGGTCGAGTGCTCGACCAGCTGCGGGCATTACGCAAGGACAACACTGGCTACGACGTCAAGCAGTTGTTCATCGGCGCCGAAGGGACACTCGGCATTGTGACCGCCGCCTGCCTCAAGCTGTTCCCGAAACCCGCAGGCATGGCCACCGCAATGGTCGCGCTGGCATCGCCTGCCGCCGCACTCGACCTGCTGGTCGCACTCAAGAGCGGGCTCGGCGCGGCCGTCACGACCTTCGAGATCATACCGCGCATCGCACTCGAGTTCGTCTGCCGCCACATCGACGGAACGCGCGATCCGTTCAGCGAGTCATACCCCTGGTACGTGCTGGCGGAAATCTCGCTGCCGCAGGCAGACTCTGACCTGAGCGATCGTTTCGAGTCGGTGCTTGCGGATGCGATCGCACAGGGACGCGCGATCAATGCCGTGACGGCCACGTCCGAGGCGCAGCGCGAGGCCCTGTGGAGACTACGCGAGACGATCCCCGAGGCGCAGCGCCAGGAAGGCGCCGGCCTCAAGCACGACATTTCGGTCGAGTCGCAACGATTGCCGCAATTCATCGACGAAGGCCGCGCGCTGCTCGCGCGCATCGTGCCGCAGGCACGACTGGTCGCCTACGGGCATCTGGGCGACGGCAATCTGCACTTCAACCTGAGTCCTGCCAATGCCGCAGACCATTCACTCGCGGCAGCCGCAGACCAGGCCAGGCGCGCGGTGCACGACCTGGTGGCCGGATACGGCGGCAGCATCAGCGCCGAGCACGGCATCGGGCAGCTAAAGGTCGCAGAGTTGCAGCGCTACGAGGATCCGGTGGCTCTTGCCCTGATGCACCGCATCAAGAAGACGATCGATCCACTCGGCATCATGAATCCCGGCAAGGTGCTTGAACCGGGTGCGTGACGGGCTGGATCCCTGGCTGCCATGCTGCCCGCCCCGGCTCGTCGAGGTGAGTACACATCAGCGACCGCCTGGCAGTGACGCGCGCGCGTCACTTCTGCTGGCCCGCCGGACTCGTCCATTCGCTGTGCTGGCGGATCAGGCCTTCCTGGGCGACGCTCACAACCAGCGTGCCATCGCGGGAATAGATCGCGCCGCGGCCAAAGCCGCGCGCACCCGAGGCGCTCGGGCTGTCAGTCACATACAGAAGCCACTCATCCACGCGAACGTCACGGTGAAACCAGATCGCGTGATCGATGCTCGCCATCTGCAATTGCATGAAAGACACGCCATGCGGCAGCGTCGCGGTTTCAAGCAGGTGGTAATCGGAAACATAGGCCAGCAGGCAGCGATGCAGCGGCTGATCATCCGGCAGCCGGTCCAGAACGCGGAACCAGACCTGCATGGCGGGCGCAGTTTTGACCGGCTGCATGTAGTCCCGCAGATTCACCGGCCGGAATTCGAAGGGACGCTGGCGCTGAAAGAATGAGCGCACCTTTTCGGGCACCTTGTCCAGCAACTCGGCGCTGATATCGCCGAGATCGCGCAGGTCCTCGGGCGGCGGCGCCTGCGGCATGGGCGCCTGGTGATCCAGTCCTGGCTCGCTGATCTGGAATGACGCCGACATCGTCAGGATCGGCTGGCCGTGCTGGATGGCGACGACGCGGCGACTCGTGAAGCTGCCGCCGTCGCGGCTGCGATCCACCTCGAACACGATCGGTGCGTTGACGTCGCCGCGGCGTAGGAAATACGCGTGCAATGAGTGCACCAGGCGACCGTCGACAGTCCGCGATGCCGCCACCAGGGCCTGGCCCAGCACCTGTCCACCGAACACCTGCGGCGCGCCGACGTCGCGGCTCTGGCCGCGGAACAGATTGTCCTCGAGGCGCTCGAGATCCAGCAGGCCCAGCAGTTCAGTGAGGCGCTTGTCCATTCCGGCGGTATTCAATCCGGCGGCGCGACGCCGAGTCGCTGCCGCATGATCGGACTGGTCGTCGTGTACTGCAGGAACTGGCGCTTCTCGGGATAAACATGATGCTGGACGCCGAATGACGCGAGCGCCGCCTCATGAAAGCCTGACAGGATCAGTTTTTTCTTGCCGGGATAGGTGTTGATGTCCCCGATCGCGAAGATGCCGGGCACGCTGGTCTGGAATTTCTCCGTGTCGACGCTGATCGCCTTCTTTTCGAGCGCCAGACCCCAGTTCGCGACTGGCCCGAGCTTTGGATGCAGGCCAAAAAACGCCAGCAGATGTTCGCAACCGACCTCGGTCAATGTCTTGTCCGGGCCCAGCACCTTCGCGCCGACGAGCCGGTCGTCGTCGATGGTCAGCGCGTTGATCGTGCCCTCGAGCTGCCGCAGCCGGCCGGCAGCGACGAGTTCCTTCATGCGCGCAACGCTTGCAGGCTGGGCGCGAAATTCGGCGCGCCGGTGCACCAGCGTGACCGAGCGGGCTTTGCCGAAAAAATCCAGTGTCCAGTCGAGCGCGCTGTCGCCGCCGCCTGCGATCAGCAGGTCGCAGCCATGAAATTCCCCGGCGCTGCGCACGCGATAGTGAATCTGCTTCCCCTCGAAGCGCTCTGCCTCCGGCACCATGAGCCTGCGCGGCTGGAAGGAACCGAGCCCGGCCGCGATGATCACGGAGCCCGCGTCGAAGCGCACACCCGTGCTGGTCACAAGATCGAATCGCCCGTCAGCGCGCCGGGCAAGCTCCGCGACTTCCTGCCCCAGGTGAAAACCCGCGCCAAAGGGCTTGATCTGCTCGAGCAGCCGGTCGACCAGTTCCTGCGCGCCACAGACCGGTAGCGCCGGGATGTCATATATCGGCTTGTCCGGATAGAGTTCGGTGCATTGCCCGCCCGGATGCTCGAGCGCGTCTACGACCTGGCACTTCATGCCGAGCAACCCGAGTTCGAAGACCGCGAAGAGGCCTACCGGACCCGCGCCGATGATCACGCATTCGGTGCTGATGACATCGCGATTCACGGCTTCGCTCACGGACGGTTCCTCGCACGCGGCCACTGCGCGTAATGGCGTCAGGGCCCCGCATTCTAGCCGATGATAGGCTTGCGCCCCATGGCCCAATCAGAGCGGCGCGGACCGGCGCCACCAGCGATGCGAATCGGCGCCGATGGCGGCCGCCACATCGACATGCGCGCGATCGCGGCGCTCGCCCTGCCGCTCGTGCTGAACAGCACGCTGCAAGCCGTGCTGAACCTGACCGACACCTGGTTCATTGGGCGGTTGTCCACCGCGGCCACGGCTGCAGTCTCCGCTGCGCACTGGCTGTCGTTGCTGGTGTTGTTCCTGATCGGCGGCGTGGCGATGGGCGTGCAGACCCTGGTCGCGCAGGCCTATGGCGCCGGCCGCTACCGTCGCACGAGCCAGATGGCCTGGATGGGGCTGTGGGCCGCAGTGCTGACGATTCCCGCATTCATCGTGACGATCGTCATCGCACCGTGGATGTTCCACGCCTTCGGCCTGCCGGCCGATGTGGAAATGCTCGTGCTCGATTTCTGGGGGCCGCGCATGATCGGTGGACCGCTCGCCGCGGCGCTGTGGGCCGCCGTCGCGTACTTCAACGGGATCGGCCACACGCGTATCCCCCTCATCGTCGGCCTGGTCGTCACGCTTGCGAATATTGTGCTGAATGAACTGCTGATCTTCCGACTTGGTTATGGAATTGCGGGCGCAGCCTGGGCGACTACCTTCGCGGAACTCATTGGCGTCCTACTCGCCATCGTGATGATCCTGCGTCTCGAGCCCGCTCGCTTTCAGGCGCGGTTGACTTGGCGACCGAGGGTCGGCCGCATCATTACGCTCGTCGCCCTCGGCCTGCCGATGGCGATGACCGCCTCCGCCGATATCGGCGCCGCCGCGGTATTTCAGCTGATGCAGGTGCGCATGGGCATCGTGGACGGTGCAGCGACGCAGATCGTCACGATCTTCACCTCGCTCGCCTACATGCCGGGCATCGGTCTTGCGCTCGCTGGCACCACACTGGTCGGTCAGGCGATCGGCGCCGGCGACCGCGATTGGGCCGAGCGCCTGGGCAACCGCATCATCGCGGTCGTCGCCTGTTTCATGGGCGGTCTCGGCATCGTCATCGCGCTGGTCGGCCCCTGGCTCACGCCGCTATTCGTGAATGCTGCCGATCCGCGCGCCGGCGCGGTGACGGCGCTTTGTTCCTCGCTGCTGTGGATCGCCGCCGCCTACCAGTTCTTCGATGGCGTCAATTTTGCGAGCGCATTCTGTTTGCGTGGCGCCGGCGACGCACGCGTGCCGGCATTGATCGTATTTTCTTGCGCGACCTTGCTGTTCCTGCCGCTGGCGCATCTGCTGACTTTCTCGCCTGGCCGCGGCTGGATCGAAGATGCCCCGGGTTTTGGCTACGGTGCTGTCGGCGGCTGGACCGCCCTTCTGGTCTACGTGCTGGCGATCGCACTCGCTCTCTGGCTGCGCTGGCGCCACGGCGCCTGGCGCCATATTCGCTTATAGTTGCCGGGTCGCAGGTTCGCAGTTGTGGGGAACAACCACGAACCTGCGACCCGGCACCAATCTAGTCGTAATCGCGGACGACACGGAATCCGAGGTCGGATTGCCGCAGCGCAGTCGGCTCGGCACCACGCGCGGGCGCGCGCGCGTTGCGCGGCCGGCTCGCCCAGGACCCGCCACGCACGCCCTTCAGCTCACAGCCGCCCTGCCAGGTCCAGGCGCGAGCGTCCTCGGGCCGCCCTGCGTAGCTCGCCGTGTAGCAGTCCATGACCCATTCGCGGACATTGCCGATGATGTCGAACACGCCGAAGGCATTCGGCTTGTACTGCCCGACCGGCGCCAGCGCCGCGATGCGGTCGCTGCAGCGTGCGTTGGGCCAGGGAAAATGATACCCATCGACGGCTGACGAGTCATAGACATTCGCGAAGTCGCAGGCGAGCGACAACGCCGCGCCTTCATTCGAATCGCGCTCGCCCCAGAAGCGCGGGAATGACGTGCCGCCGCGCGCCACGTATTCCCATTCCGCCTCTGACGGCAGTCGGTAGCGCTTGCCACCCTCCTTCGACAACCATTCGGCGTACCCGCGAGCGTCTTCCCAGTTGACGCAGACCACGGGTTCGGCATCCTGCGGCGGCAGCGCGAATCCCGGATCCCGCCAGCTGCGATCACGCTCAAAGACCCATTGGCCTCCGAGCCAGACACGACAGCCGGGCGCCGGTTCCGCACCAGTCGCCTCGACGTAGCGGCGAAACTCGGCGACCGTGATCTCGCGGCGAGACACATGAAAAGGCCTGGTAAACGCAATCGCAATCGCCGGCGACTCGCCAGTGGCCGCATCGAGTTCGACCGCGTCAGGCGCCGAGCCCATCAGGAACTTTCCTGGCGGCACCAGCGCAAGTTCCGGGCAGACGGGACAGTTCCCGATTGCGGGCGGCGGCACGGGCTCCGCCTGCTGCGCGAATGCGAAGCGCGTGACCACCATCAGTGCGACCGGAAGGAACCGGCACATCAGCGGTCCTCGTCGCGCACAGCGCGTTGATCGAGGTCCTTCGCGATCCGGAACCCGGTGTCATCGGAGCGATCGCCCTCGGACGCGGCAACACGGTACGCGCTGCGGCTTCCATCGGGTGGCGTCAACCAGCTGCCCCCGCGCTGGATGCGGCGCTCGCAACCGCCCAGCCATTCCCAGGCGCGCGCATCGCGCGGCCGGCCGACATAGCTGTTGGTCGCGCAATCCTGCACCCATTCCTGGACGTTGCCGATCATGTCGTGAAGGTTGAAGGAGTTCGCCTGCAAAAGGCCGACCCGTGCGAGGTCGGCGAATCCGTCGCGGCAACCCGCATGCGGCCAGCCGAGACGATAGACGGCATCCGCCGTCACGTCATAGGTATTCGCAAATTCGCAGCCGTCCTCCGGCGCATCGCCCCAGGGACGCAGCGTCGTCGTGCCGCTGCGGGCTGCAAATTCCCATTCAGCCTCGGAAGGCAGCCGGTAGCGCTCGCCGGTCTCGCGAGCAAGCCATTCCACGTAGGCGCGCGCATCCGCAAAAGCCACGCAAGTGACCGGATGATCATCCACGGGATCGACCGGTGTCGCCGGATTCTGCCAGCTGCGTTGCGCGTCGTAGTTGAAGCGCGCAAGCGCAGGATCCCAGTTTCGGCAGCCGGGCCGCGGCTCGTGGCCACTGTCGGCGATAAAACGCGCGTACTCACCGCGGGTTACTTCATTGCGGCCCAGCGCAAACGCATGCGGTACCTGGATCACGAGTGTTCCGGCCTCGGCCGGCGTGCCCATGACGAAGCTGCCGGCCGGAATGACAACCATCTCCGGGCAGTTCTCGCAGTCGCGAAATGTCGTGCCTGGTGCACGCGGCGAATCGGCCGCCTGAAGCCCGGTCACGGAGCCGAGCAACAGCAGGCCCATCGCCGCCCGGCCCCGCATCACGACCCAACTCTCACGGGAATGTAGATCTGGGCATTGCCGCGCTGGATCAGGAGTGCCACCGTGTTGCCGGCGTTCGTCACCGAGTTGCGGAATTCACCGACTGATTCAACCGGCGCGCCATTCACGGCGAGCAGCACGTCGCCGGCCTCGACGCCGGCCTCCGCCGCCGGACCGCCGGACTCCTCGACGACCAGACGACCCGCGGTGCGCAACTGCTGACGCTCGCCGCCGGAAAGCGGCCGGACAGCGAGCCCGAGCTTGCCCGTGTCGGCACTGCCCGACGGTTGCCGCGACGCGACCTCGGGGTCGTCCTTGAGTTCACCGACCTTGATCCTGAGCTCGCGCTTCGCTTTGTCGCGCCAGATTTCGAGCGAGGCCTCGCTGCCCGGCTTGATGCCGGCGATGATGGCAGGCAATTCACCGGAGCGCTCGACGGCACGGCCATCGACCGCGAGAATCACGTCACCCGCCTTGAGTCCGGCCTTGTCCGCCGGTCCGCGGTCCTCGACCTGGCTGACCAGGGCGCCATACGGGCGCGGCAGCCGGAATGAGTCGGCCAGCGCCTGGTTGACGTCCTGGATCGTCACGCCGATGCGCCCGCGCTCGACCCGTCCCGTAGCAACCAGTTGATTCCTGACATGCATCGCGACGTCGATCGGAATCGCGAACGACACGCCCTGGTAGCCGCCCGTGCGACTGTAAATCTGCGAGTTGATGCCAACCACTTCGCCCTGCAGGTTGAACAGCGGCCCGCCGGAATTGCCGGGATTGACGGCAACATCGGTCTGGATGAACGGTGTGTAGGCATCGCCCGGCAGGGAGCGCGCCGTTGCACTGATGATGCCGGCCGTCACGGAGTTGTCGAAGCCGAATGGCGAGCCAATCGCAACGACCCACTGGCCGGCCTTGAGCGCCGCGGGACTTCCGATACGGACGAATGGCAGCTTGTCGGCGTCAATCTTGAGCACGGCGACATCGGTGCGTACGTCCACGCCGACCACTCTTGCGCGGTATTCGTGTCGGTCGGTCATCCGCACGGTCACCTCGCGGGCCCGGTCCACCACGTGGGCGTTGGTCAGCATGTAGCCGTCGGCGCTGATCAGGAACCCGGACCCCTCGCCGCGCTCAAGCGGCGGCGGCTGGCCGCCCGGCACTCCAAAGCCAAAGCGCCGGAAGAAATCGTGGAACGGATCGTCCGGTGAAAGCCCTTGCGTTCCCTCGTCACTGACCTCGCGCTGCGCGACGGTGGTCACATTGACGACCGCCGAGCCGTAGGCGGCGACGAGCGCGCTGAAATCGGGCAAGCCGGCGAATATGGCCGGCGCCGGGACAACCGACGGCGCCGCATCCGGCACTGCAAGCGCTGGCGTCTCGGCCAGCTCCGCGGCGGGCGGCTCCTTCGCGCCGCATGCGGTCAGGGCGATGAACAGGACGATTGGCCACAGGAATTGCGTGAGTCTCGTCATTCAGTCTCCGGGAATGTCAGCCGATGAAGCGCTCTGACTGTGGCGATTCCTGCAAGTTGCAATCACGCACATTAGTATTGCACCAAATGACCTGTCGTACCCTCAGCTTGATCACGTGCCTGGCGCTCGCCGCACAGGTCTCCCACGCCGACAGCCTTCCCGAGCGCCCGCGCACCGTATTGAAGCAGCAGTTAGTGCCGGATTCGGCGGTCACGGTCGTGGTGCGCGATGTCGCGAGCGGCGAAAGCCTCGTCGAGCTCAATTCCACGATGCCGCGCCCACCCGCTTCGACGATGAAGCTGGTGCCAACCTGGGCAGCGCTCGAGATGCTGGGGCCTGCTTATGCCTGGAAGACCCGGGCATGGTCCGACGCGCCCGTGGTCAAGGGCGTCCTCAAGGGCAATCTGTACCTTCAGGGCGGCGGGGATCCCCTGCTGACCATTGAGCGCTGGTGGCGGTTCGTCACCGATCTGCGCCAGACGGGGTTGCGTGTCATCGATGGCGACATCGTCATCGACCAGACCCGGTTCGCGGCCCTCAACGAACGCCCGGAGGACTTCGACGGGCAGTCCTGGCGAACCTACAACGTGCTGCCCGACGCACTGCTGGTCAACTGGCAGTCGGCGGATTTCGTGGTGCGGCCCGCCGACGACGACAGCGGTGTCGAAGTCGCAGTCCAGCCGTTTCCCGCAGGACTCGTCGTGGAGAATCGCGTGGTTCTCACCACGGGTCGTTGCGCGGGACGCAACCGCCGCATCCTGATCACCAATACCGACGACGCCATGGGGCACGTCCATGTCAGCGGCCGGCTGTCCGCGAGTTGCGGACCACAGACGTTTCATCGCGCAGTCATGCAGCCGGCGGAATACGCCTACGGCACCTTCGTCACCTTGTGGCGCCAGCTGGGCGGTGAATTCAGCGGCGGGATGCTGCGTGCCCCCACGCCACCGACGGCCCGGCTGCTGCTCACGCAGGAATCCCTGTCGCTGGCTGAAATCGTGCGCGTCACGAACAAGTATTCGAGCAACGTGATGGCGCGTACGCTGCTGCTGACCGTGGCCGCCGAAACCAGCGGAACCCCGGCAACGACTTCTGCGGGAGAGGCGTCGATCAGGGATATGTTCGCGAGCCACGGGCTCGAGTTTCCGGAACTCGTCATCGGCAATGGTTCGGGGCTCTCGCGGGAAGCACGCATTTCCGGCGACAGCATGGCGCGGCTCCTGATCAATGCCTGGAAGAGCCGCTACGCACCGGAGTTCCTGGCGTCGCTGGCCCTGGGCGGCCTCGACGGCACCCTGCGCCAGCGCTTCGAGAAGATGGACGACCCGAGCCGCATCCGCATGAAAACCGGCACGCTCAAGGACGTCAGCAACATCGTCGGCTACGTTACCGGCAAGTCTGGAAAGCACTACGCCGTCGTCGTCTACATCAACCATCCGGGCGTCCAGAACGGCGTCGGCGAGCTGATCCAGGGCGCGGTCGTCGAGTGGGTGCTCGGACAGTAATGGATTGTCATTCTAAAACAGGCAGTTACGCGGAATGGTAGACGCCAGGCATCGCGCTCCGCGCGAGCCTGCCATGTGGTCCCCGAGCGCTACGACGAGACGCCTTCGTGACGCGACCAGCGACAGCTCCCACCCATCACAGGTGAGCGCGCCCGGCCCTAGAATCCGCCCATGGAATCCATGGCAGCGATGTTGATCGTGCTGTTCCAGCTGTTTTTTGGCTGGTGCGGCAACGGCGAACCCCATCAGGCGCCTGCCGAACAAGGCGTTGCCAGCCAGCGCTGAGCCCCGCCTGCCGGGCAACGGCTACTCAGCGATCACCCAGTATCCGTTCCAGCCGGTCGCGGTAGCTGCGGCTCAGCTTCAGCTCGTGGCCGCCTTCCAGCGTCAGGAAATATTCGCCATTCGTGTGCGGCTTCAGCCGGCGGATCCGCCGGATGTTGACGATGGTCGAACGGTGTACGCGTTGGAAGCTTGACGGGTCCAGGCGTTCCTCGAACTGCTTCATGGTCGCCCGCACGATGTGGGTGCGTCCCTCGGCGTGCACGCACATGTAATCGCCCGCCGCATCGATCCAGTCGATTACGTTGACCTGCAGCCGAATCGTTTCGCGGCCCAACCGGATCGGTAGCACGTCGGGCCAGCGCCGACCCACGCCGTCCACGCCGCGGGCCAGCCACTGCTCGGCGTCAAGCATGCCCTCGCCCGTCACGCTTGCGAGGAGCGCAACAAGCTGCTCGCGATGACGAATCGAGCGGCGCTGCGCAAACTGATCGCGCACATGCGCCATCGCGCTGTCGAGGCGCTCATCGATCAGCGGCTTCAGCAGGTAATCGAGGGCGTGGGCATCGAATGCCTCGATCGCATAGCGGTCATAGGCCGTGACGAACACGACCATCGGCATGCTGGTCTGTGGAATCCGGCGCAGCACCTCGAAGCCGTCGATACCCGGCATCTCGATGTCGAGGAACATCAGGTCTGGCGAGTGCGTCGCGACCGCATCCACCGCCTCGCGGCCATTGGCGCATTGCGCGACGATTTCGATATCGGAAAAAGCCGCCAGGCGCAGCTCCAGTCCGCGGCGCGCCAGCGGCTCGTCATCGACGACAATTGCGCAAATCCGGCTTGCCATCGCTCTCAGATTTCCAGCGGCAGGCGCATCTCGACGCGCAGCCCCGGGCCTGCATCCACGACCTCGATGCGGTGCGCGTCGCCATATAGTACCTGCAGGCGCTCGCGCGTATTGCGCAGTCCGACCCCGCGGCCATTGCCGGCGGTGCCGCCGACCGGCAGGCCCGGCCCATCGTCCACGACGGCGAGCCTGAGCAAGCTACCCTCGATGCCGGCGATGACGGTCACCGATCCGCCTTCTTCGCGCGGCGCGATGGCATATTTCATCGCGTTTTCAACCAGCGGCTGCAACAGCAGCGACGGCACGAGCGCCGTTTCGCTGCGTTCATCCACGTCGAACTCCAGCTTCAGGCGATCGCCGAAGCGCAGCTTCTCGATGCCAAGATAGAGATTCAATGCGTCGAGTTCCTGGCGCAGCGTTACTTTCTTCATCGGATCCTGGTCCAGCGTGTACCTCAGGAACTCTGACAGCCGGGAGACGGCGAGATTGGCAATGCGATTCTGGCCGTCCAGCACCAGGGTCGAGATTGCATTCAACGTGTTGAACAGGAAATGCGGATTGAGCTGGTAGCGCAGCATCTTGAGCTGCGCTTCCTGGGCGAGCGCGGAGGCCGCAAGCGTCGCCTCCCGCTCGAGCTGCAGGCGCTCATAGACCTTGACGCCGAAATAGATCCCGCTCCAGCACAGCAGCAGCAGCATCGAGTAGATCGTGTTGGCGAAAATCTCAAGCGGCATCGGCTCGTGATCCATCGCCCACATCGGCTTCAGGAATTCCATGATGTAGGTGTTGATAATCGCGGCCCTGCCAAGGGCGAGCAGCCAGCTCGCCGCGATCGCTCCGATCAGGACGGCGCGCGGCCCCCTGGTCCACAAGCGACGGTACAGATACCGCAGCGGCGCCGACAACAGCCAACCGGATACCGTGGCGACTACGATCACTTTCTCGTAGCCGGGTTCTTTGACATAGACGGCCGAACCTACGTACAGGGCAAGCCCATACGCAATCCAGCCCAGCGAATGCAGGCCCCAGAACCGCAGGTTGCGATTGCCGCGCAGGTCAGGAAACTTCATCCGGACACCTTATTCTTGCAGCGTAAACGCGCGTAACGCCCTGGCCCGCCATCGGCACGCCCCATCGCAATCGGGTTCAGCCAGACGGCAGGCTGGTGCGCAACTGCAGCGCCAGACGCCAGCCTTCGCCATGCCGGCACCAGATGTGGACATAACTGGCGTCGGCACTTGCACCCGGCTCCGGCGCGGACAATCCATAGCTGTAGCCGAGATCACCGGATGAAGCGATGCCGGCGCCCATCGGCCAGTACTGCAGCGCCACCGGCAATGCCGCGAGCGCAGCTTCCCGTGCGGCGGATTCGCCTGCACCCTCGACCGAGGGGCCATGGAACAACCAGGCATCCGCATCGAGCCGCGCGAGCATGCGTTGCTGGTGGGTCTCGCTGCCCTGAATGCCGGAGACCGCGAGGTCGAGGAGTTGCAATTCGCCGGGCGGCATGGCCGGGCCGCGCTCGCAAGCAAAGGGTCCCATTGCCGGTTCCTTGCTGCGCGCTTCCCAGGCGCCCGCAGGCTTGCGCCCGAAGCCACCGTCAAACCACACGTGCCAGCCTGCGGCACTCTTCTTCCAGACCGTGACATAGCGGCCCTCGACCCGGCGGCCTGCCGGATCCCGCGGCTCCAGGACCCAGGGGCCCGATGCAAAGCCGAGATCACCGTCGGCCGACATCTGGGCACGATCGGGCAACCAGTCGAGCGTGCCGGGCAGGTCCTCATTCACGGTCCAGGCCGCGCGACCCCAGGTCGGACCTGGCTGCAGCACGATCGATTGCTCGTCGAGGAATTCCAGGAATGCCGCCTTGGCGCCGTGCTTGCGCGAGGCCGCGGCGAAGCGCGCCTCGAGATCCACAATCGTCGCGTGACTCGCGGCGCCCGAGGCCTGCGCCTGCTGCTCAGGCTCGGACGGGCAAGCGGCGAGCAAACCCGCTGCGAACACCAGACCCAGCCAGCGTGTGAATGGAATTTTCATGAACCTGCAGTACCCCAGCACCGCACTCAGCCGTATTGGCGCGCCGCAGCAGCAAGCTCGCGCGCAACCGTGGCGCGAAGCGTTTCCGGCGCGAGCACGCAGACGCCTGCGCCATAGCGCAGGATGTCCATGACGAGTTCCGGTTCCTGGCTATAGGGCAACTCGAGCACATAGCTGCCGTCGGCCTCGATGCGGCCGGCCTGGCGCGAATGCCAGACTTCATCGGCCACCCAGCGCGCGCGTTCCGGCGTGAAGTGCAGCACCGCGGTTTGCGTCTCGGCGCCGGGAAAGATCCCATAGCCGGCGCCCAGCACGCGGTCCATGCTTTCATCGGCAATCTCGCGGGCAGGCTCTTCCACGACCAGTGCGCTCTTGATCGCGTCAACGGCGAATACGCGCAAGTCCTTGCGCACATGACACCAGGCATCGAGATACCAGTTGTAGCGGTAATGGACCAGGCGCTGCGGCGACACGACACGCTCGGAGATCTCGCCGCTGCCACGCTTGACGTGGCGGATGCGGATCCGGCGGCGGGTCAGCAGCCCAACCGACAGCGCTTCGAAGACCTCGCGATTGACCCTGCGGCTTCCGAGCGCGAGCACACGGATACGCCGCCGGATCTCGCGGTGCCCACGATCCCCGCGCTCGAGCAGCGCCCGCAGCCGCGTGCGCAATGGATCGAGCTGCCGGCCCAGCAGGCCCGGCTCGAGGCGCTCGAGCAAATGCTCGATTTCGAGCAGCGCATAGATTTCTGCGGGGCTGAACCAGATGCCGGGAAGCTCTGCGACGTCAGCGCCGGGATCGAGTACGTATGCCACGCGCTCGCGTGACCAGATGATCGGTACATTGAGCCGGTCGCGCATGTATTCGATGTCGCGCTTGAAGGTCGCGTGCGAGATCTCGAGATCTTCTTCGACCTCGCGCCGCGTCAGGGCGCCTTTCTCGATCAGCCGGCGCCGGATCTTGTAGAAGCGCTCGGTGCGGTCCACTCGATTACTTCGCGGGCGTCAGGCGCAATAGCCGGCCGGCGTCTTCGTCAGTCACCAGGTACAACGCGCCGTCCGGGCCCTGGCGGATGTCGCGAACGCGCTCACCGACCGGAAAGCGCTCCTCAGCCTTCACCTTGCCGTCCGCGCCGATTACGAGTCGCGCGACGAGCTTCGCTGCCAGTGCACCGACGAAGAGACTGCCCTTCCAGACCGGATAGACATCGCTCGTGTAAAACGTCATGCCCGACGTCGCGATCGACGGCACCCAGTAATACAGCGGCTGCTCCATGCCCGCCTTCGCTGTGCCCTCACCGATTGCCGGCCCGCTGTATTCCCTGCCATAGGTAATCACCGGCCAGCCGTAATTGCGGCCTGCCTCGGGCAGGTTGATTTCGTCGCCACCACGCGGGCCATGTTCTACAGCCCACAGGCGGCCCGTCGTCGGGTCCAGGGTTGCGCCCTGAACATTGCGATGCCCCAACGACCAGATCTCAGGCAACGCACCCGCGCGGCCGACAAAGGGGTTATCGGCCGGCACTTTGCCGTCCTTGGTGATGCGCACGATCTTGCCGAGGTGAGTGCCAAGGTCCTGCGCGCTGTCCCGCTCGCTATATCGCTCACCCAGCGTGACAAACAGATTGCCGTCGCGTGCAAAGACCAGCCGGGAACCAAAATGATAGTTGCTCTTCACCTTCGGCGACTGCCGGAAGATGACCTGAAGTCCGGTGAGCCGCGCACCGTCAAGCTTTGCGCGAGCCACGGCCGTGCCGTTGACATCACCATCACCTGGCTCGGCGTAGGACAGGTAGATCGTGGAATTGGCGCTGAAATCCGGATCCAGCACGACATCCAGCAGGCCGCCCTGCTCTACGGCATGCACGGCCGGCACCCCGGCGATGGGTTCGGAAACCTCGCCCTTCATCGTGACGTAGCGCAGGCGCCCGGGACGCTCGGTCACGAGCATGCGCCCGTCCGGCAGGAAAGCGAGACTCCAGGGATGTTCGAGGCCGCTCGCGATCGTCGTGAACTGCACGCGATCGCTCACTGTGGGCGGCAATCCGGCCTGTCCCTGGCAGGCACCCGCCGCCGCGGCCATCACCATGAACGCGGGCCATCGCGTCATCGTCGCGCGCCAGATCATGCCGCCACCTCCACATTGCCATTCCTGACCACGACCGGAAATGTGCGAACCGCCTTTTCGCCGCGCACCGCATCCAAGAGCTGGATTCCAGGCGGAAAGTTCGCCCAGCGCACGACGGCGCCGGTCGCGATATCGAAGCGCGCGCGATGCAACGGGCACTGCACCTGACAGCCGTCCACGATTTCGCCTCGTGCAAGCGGCCCGAAGGTGTGCGTGCACAGGGCCTGGGTCGCGAAGAATCCGCTGCGCAAATGATAGATAACCACACGCTGCTCCCCTGCCTTGCATGCCTTCATGCTGCCGGCCGGCAGGTCATCGGCACTGCAGACGACATGCTTTGCCATCTCAAGCCGACGCGATGCGCGTAATGATGTAGCCGCCCGACTTTGCATCGAATTCGAGATCGATCAGCTTGCGATCGCGGGCCTCTTCCAGGAGGTTACCGAAGTTCTTGAAGCCGTAGTAGCTCTCGTTGAATCCAGGCTTGCGCCGCTTGATGGCCTGCTTGACCATCGAGCCCCAGACCTTTTCCTCAGCATCACGCTCCGTGAACAGTTCCTCGGCCGTCTCGACCGCGAGACTAATGCCCTCCTGGCGACGGTCGTCCGGGGTGCTCGGCGCCTTGGTCGCCGCCTTCGCCGTCTTTTCGCGCCGCGCGCTGCGCCCACGATTCTCGCCGCGCACCAGGTCATCGTAATAGATGAACTCGTCGCAAACGCTGATCAGGAGATCGGAGGTCGAATTCTTGACGCCAACACCGACGACGATCTTGTTGTTCTCGCGCAATTTGCTCACCAGTGGAGAGAAATCCGAGTCGCCGCTCATGACCACAAAGGTATCGACGTGCGACTTCGTGTAGCAGAGGTCGAGTGCGTCGACGACCATCCGAATGTCGGCGGAGTTCTTGCCTGACATCCGCACATGCGGAATTTCGATCAGCTCGAAGGCGGCTTCGTGCATCTCGCCCTTGAAGTCCTTGTAGCGCTCCCAGTTACAGTAAGCTTTCTTGACGACGATGTTGCCCTTCAGCAGCAGGCGTTCGAGCACCTTGCGGATGTCGAAGGACTGGATTTTCGCGTCGCGCACGCCGAGTGCGACATTTTCAAAGTCGCAGAAAACGGCCATGATCCGGGTGTCTGATCGGGTATCCATTTTTGGCTTATTCCTCTCCGGCAGCGGGTTTCCAGGCTGAGGCCAGCTCCTGCTGCTTGCGCGGTGGTACCGGATCGTAGTGGCTGAGTGCCAGCGTGAAACTGCCCTCGCCGCCGGTCAGCGCCTTGAGCCGGGTCTGGTAATCGGTGACTTCCGCAAGCGGCACGTATGCCGTGACCACGATGCGGCCGCGCGCGCGCGCCTCATTGCCGTCGATACGGGCGCGCCGTGTCGCGAGATCGGCCGTGATGTCGCCCATTACGGTGCCCGGTGCAGTGATCTCCACATGCACGATGGGTTCGAGCACCGTCGGCCCAGCCTTGCTCACGGCGTTCAGGAAGGCCTTGCGGCCCGCGGCAACGAAGGCGACTTCCTTCGAGTCCACTGCGTGAAATTTGCCGTCGTAGACGGACACGCGGATGTCATCCATTGGAAAACCCGCGACCGCACCCTCGATCAGCGCATGGCGGATGCCTTTTTCGACGGCCGGTATGAACTGGTTCGGGATCGTGCCGCCGACCACGTCGTCGACGAACTCGAAGCCTGTGCCTCGTGCCAGCGGCTCGATCCGCAGGTACACCTCGCCGAACTGCCCGGCGCCGCCGGTCTGCTTCTTGTGGCGGTGATGTCCTTCGGCCGGCCGCGTAATTGTCTCGCGGTAGGGAATCCTGGGCGGGCGGGTCTTGACCGCCACGCCGTAGCGCTCGGTCATGCGCTCGATCATGACGCGCAGGTGCAGATCGCCCATGCCGTACAGCACGGTTTCGTTCAGCCCACTCGTGTGCCCAACGCGCACGCAGGGATCCTCGATCGCCAGTTTGTGCAGCGCTTCCGCCAGCTTGTGCTCATCGCCACGCCGTTCCGGCTCGATGGCGAGTCCCAGCATCGCCGGCGGGTAGGCGATCGATTTCAGGTGGAAATTATCCTCTTCGTGGGAGTCGTGAAGCACGGCATCGAAATGCAGTTCATCGAGCTTGGCCACGGCGCAGATGTCGCCCGGCACCGCCAGCGGCATATCGCCGTGCTCCTTGCCCTGCATCCGGAACAGGTGCGCGATCTTGACCGGCTTCCTCGCGTCACCGACAAAGAGCTGCGCGCCGCTCTTGATGGACCCCTGGTGGACCCGGAGCAGGCCCAGCTTGCCGACGAAGGGATCCATGATGATCTTGAAGACATGCGCGATCGCATGGCGCGCGGGATCCGGCATGATCTGGACGCGCTCGGCGTTGTCGCCCTCGCCCTTCATGAACGGCGGCGGATTCCCTTCCGCCGGATTCGGCATCAGGCGCGCGAGGATCTCCAGCAGCTCCGGGATGCCGGCGCCGGTTTCCGCCGAAACGAAGCACACCGGGATCAGGTGGCCCTCGCGCAACGCCTTCTCGAAGGGGTCATGGAGCTGCTCCGGGCGCAGTTCCTCGCCCTGTTCGAGGTACAGGGCCATCAGATCGTCGTCCACCTCGACGACCTGGTCGATGATCTCGGTGTGAGCGGCGCGTGCCGAGGAAAAATCGGTGGCCTCGCCTTCGTTATGGAAAAAACAGTCGATGACCTTGCTGCCCTTGCCTGCAGGCAAGTTGACCGGCAGGCATTCCCTGCCGAACTGGTCGCGGATCTCCTCGAGCGTGGCCCCGGCATTCGCCTCACGAGCGTCGATCTTGTTGACGACAATGATCCGGCAAAGACCGCGCTCGCGCGCGACATCCATCATCCGCTGGGTCATCGCCTCGACGCCGTTGACGGCGCTGACGATAACCGCCGCGGTTTCGACCGCCTCCAGTATCGGCAAGGTGCGGCCGATGAAATCGGGGTAGCCGGGGGTGTCGATCAGGTTGACGTGCGCCCCGCCGGTTTCCAGCCAGCAGATCGTGGCATCGATGGAATGCTGCAGCCGGCGGGCCTGGGGGTCATGGTCGCAGACGGATGTCCCGCGGACCAGATTGCCCTTGGCGCGGATACTTCCTGCGCCGAACAATAGCGCCTCCGCCAGCAGGGTCTTGCCCGCCCCGGCGTGACCCACCAGGGCAATGTTACGAATGTCGCCGGTCGCTCTGGTCATCGATTCTCCCGCATATGCGCGCTCCGGGCGCGTTTTTTCAAAAGGATAGCACCGATACCGGCGACTTGCGCCCTGCCGGGATGAAGGGCAAACTCGGGTTCAACAGGCTATTAGACAACGGCAAGGGCCCGGCGGGGGAAATTCATGGCAGTTTCGATCAAGGGCGACAGCGCGGATCCGATGGTCGAGCCGAATGTCATTCCGCTCGTGGACATCATGTTGGTGCTGCTGATCATTTTCATCATCACGATCCCGGTGATGACGCATGCGGTCAAAATCGACTTGCCGCGCGACAACCCGAACCCGCCGCTCGTAGAACCCGTGGTCATGAAGATTTACGTCGAATTCGACGGCACCATTCTCTGGAACGGGACAGCCGTCGACCACGCTACTTTCCAGGATTACGTCGCGATCGAAAACGTCAAGGACCCGCAGCCGGAGATCCACGTGGATGCGGACCGGCGTACGCCCTATGTGTACGTGGCCAATGTACTCTTCGTGTTGCAGCGCGGTGGACTGCAAAAGGTCGGCTTCGTATCGGAAGGACCCCCTGCATAGCGCGGCGCACGGATCCGGCCACCGGCCGGTCTTGAGCAATACTGCATAAGGGGCCGGCATTGCCGGCCCTTTTTTGCTCTCGGAGATCCTTTTCATGAACCGCCTGGCGACTGCCATCGTGCCGCTTGTGGCCCTGCTGGCCACGCCATCAACCGGCTGGACCCGGGAAGCCGGGGCGCACCGCTACGAACTGCCGAATCTGGACATCCTCGAGCTCATGGTACCGCCGGCCTGGGATGAGACCGTCGACCAGCCAGACGATGGCGGGCCCCCAACCATCCGGCTACGCCCGAAAGAGGGCGCGCCCTTCGAGATTTACGTCACCCCGGACTGGCCGGAATCGCCAGATGAAGCTGTCCCCGATGCGGAAACGCTGCGTGAAACCGTGCGCAGTGCGGCAGAACGAATTCGCGACCTGCCTCGCGGCGAAAAGCCCGCCGAGGAGACCCCCGAGATCCGCCGCCTGCAAGGTGCCAGCGGTGTCGGCTTTTACTTCATCGCGACGGACCGCGCACCGCAACCGGAGGAGTTCAGGTACATGAACCAGGGCGCACTGGAGGTTGGCGACCTGACCGTGACGTTCACAATCTTGACCAACGAAGGCCAGGACGCCGTCGTCGAGGAGGCATTCGCGATACTGAAGGCTGCGGTGCACAGGGACACTGGCCTGGATCAGCGATAGAAGCAATGAGCTGCGCTGCGATGACTCGCTCGCCGCGGTTGGTCAGAGAATCCATCGCGGCAGGGCCAGCGTCAACTGCGGGAAGGCGGTGATCAGTGCTACGCCGATCGCGAGCACCAGCATCATCGGCAGCGTCGCCCAGGCAACCTCGAGCATCGGGCGCCGGAAGCGTGTCGCCGACATCAGGAGGTTGAGCCCGATGGGTGGCATCAGGTAGCCGAGCTCCAGACTCGCCAGCATGATGACGCCGAGGTGCACGGGATCGACGCCGAATGCGGCCGCCACCGGCACGATCAGCGGCGCAACCACGATGATCGCCGAGAAAATCTCGATCAGGCAGCCGAGCACGATCATGATCAGGTTCAGCATCACCAGGAATACCCAGGGTGACTCGATGGCTTGACCGACCCAGACGGTCAGCCGGTCTGGGACATGTTCGGTGATCAACAGGTTGGTCAGGCCCATCGCCGTGCCGAGAATCAGCAGCACACCGCCGACGAGCAGTCCGCACTCGCACATGACCGCGACCAGCTTTTCGCCGCGAGGCAGGTCGCGGTTGATGAAAGCGGCAACTAGAATCGCGTAGGCAGCCGTTATCGCGGCGGCGGGCACTGGCAGCACAAAGCCGCCGAAGATCAGCACCAGCGGCACGACCGGCAGCAGCAGCTCCCACTTCGCGCGCCAGGTCGTGACCATGACACGCCGCCAGCGGAAGCGCGGACGCATTTTCACGCGGGGCGACATTGCGATGCCCCAGGCGCAGGCCAGAATGACCATCAGCAGCCCCGGTATTGCCCCGCCCAGGAACATCTCCTCGATGGAAACCTGGGCGACGATCGAATAAAGGATCAGCGGCAGGCAGGGTGCGAACAGCACGCCGAGCGATCCCGCGCCCGTCACCAGCCCGAGTGCTTTGCGTTCATCGTAGCGCGACGACATCAGTATCGGCATCAACAAACCGCCGAGCGCCAGGATCGTGATGCCGGAACCGCCCGTAAATGCCGTGAAGAATGCGCAGGCGAATACCGTGACCACTGCCGGTCCGCCGCGCAGGTGCCCGGTCCAGGCCTGCAACAGTCGCACCAGGCGCCGCGCGGCGCCGGTCGCCGTCACGATATAACCGGCGAGCGTGAACAAGGGCAGCGTCGCAAGTAGCGGATTCGTGACCTGGTCGTAGTGATCGAGCGGCACCGACGCGATCGGATCGCCCACGCTGATGAAGAAGATCAGCGCAATGCCAGCGAGTCCGACAAAGAGCGGAGCACCGAACAGGATGGCAATGGCAAGAGCGACCAGCAGTGGTGTACGTAGCGATCCGATACCGCCGTCGAGTTGCGACACGACGACCGTCAGTGCCACAGCCGCAACGAGTACCGCCGCACGCACGGTATTGGTGCTTCCCGCGTGACGGGTCAGACGCAGCGTGATGAAGGCAAATCCAATCGGCATCACGGCTTGCATCACGATGCGCGGCACCCCGAATGCGAGCGAACTCGACGACCCCGCCTCCCCCGACACGAATTGCCAGGCCGCAAGCGTCAGGACCGCCGACACGGTCGTCGCAACCAGCCCTGTGTAAGCCTCGATGGCGGGCTTCCATCGCACCGGCATCGCATGCGCAATGGTGCCCATCGACAGCAGCCGGCCTTCGCGCGCGGCCGCCATGCCGCCCAGCATGCCGATCAGCAACGTCAGGTGACGGGTCAGTTCGTCGGTGTTGGAAAATGTCGTGCTGGCACTTGCCACGCCCAGCAGCACGAGCAGCCCGAGGACCACCGCGAGCAGCAGGTTCTCGAAACGATGGACGAAGGACATCACGTGCCGGCTGCGTGCCTGGCCTTGAGCGTCTCGACGGTCACGTCGAACATCGGCGCCGGCACCAGCGTGCCGCGGATGCGTGGATAGATGCGCGCGACCTCGGCTCGCCATTCGCGCTCGGCCTCTGCCGTCATCGGCACGACCTTGAGGCCCATCTTGTCCTTCATCGCCTGCACCGCCTGTTCATCCTCGGCGCGGCTGGCGCGGCGCATTTCAATGCCGGCGCGCTCGGAAGTATCGCGCAGCCATGCCTGGGCCGCCGGGTCGAGCTTGTCCCATGCACGCCTGGTGAGGACCAGCGCACCGGTGATCGGCGCCCAGCGCAGGTCGAGCATGTACGGCGCATAGGTCGGAACCTGGCTGAAGTTGGCCAGAAACGCGGGCACCGGCAGCGCATCGATCATTCCGTTGCGCAGTCCGAGCAGTATCTGTTCCGGCTCGAGGACGACGGGCGTGTAGTAGGACTTCATCAGCTCGACACTTTCCGGATCGCCGGAACTCGCGTATACGCGCAGCGACTTCAGATCCTGCAGTCGTTGTATCGGCTTGTTGGAGAAATACCGCACCCAGCCGGCGTCGGCCCAGAACATCACGACATAGCCCGCGTTGCTCAGGCGGCGCTCGAGATCGGGGCGCAGCTTTTCACGCACGGCATCCACGTCGTCCCAGTCGTGGAACATCATCGGCATGTACTGGAGCGCGGTTACCGAGCGCTCAATCTGGGCGAGGCCGACCGAGGTCAGCATCGCGCCCTGAATCTGTCCGACACGCATGCGCCGGACAATCTGCAACTCCCCGCCCTGGGTTCCCGCATAGATGTTCATCGAGACGCCGCCGGCGCCATGCGACCATTCGTTGCCCAGCGACTGCAGGCGTTTGTGGAACGAAGAACCGGCGGGTGCGACGGTCGCGATGCGAAGTTCGGTGCCTGCGGCAGCGCCTGCACTGAATCCGACGCCGCAGGCCAACACTGCCAGTGTCAGCGCCGCAAGGCGCAGGAGGGATCGCGGGCTACTGCTCATGGCTTTTCCTCTTGGCTCTCGGATTCGTCCAGCGGTGGCAGGATCCAGCGATCCTCATTTGCCAGCAGCCAAGCGGCCCGGCGCTGGAATATGGTATTTGCAAGTCGCGTGGCGGGATCATCGTCGGGATTGACCTTCATCGCCGCCTGGAGCATCTCCGCAAAGCAGGCGCGATCCTCCTTCGGCAGGCAGACGGACTCCGCCCACGAGACATAAGGTCCCGCGGCCTTGCCTTGCGACAGGGTGATGGCTTGATCAAAATGTTTCCGGGCGCTGGTGACCCGATCATCGAAAGAACCGACAACATCCGGTCGCGCCATTTCGTAAGTCACCAGGAAGGAATGAATGGCGCCACGGTCCCAGTCCGCGTCCACGGCGAGAGCGCGGTCGATCAGGGCCGAAACCAGCGGCAGGTCGGCGACCAGTGACGGATCGTCCTTGCCGAGTGCAATTGCCGCGGCCCAGGACGCGGCAGTCCAGTACAGCAGGTCAACCTCGGTGGTGCCCGCCTGCGCAACCGCGGTAGCCGCAGTCGTTCGAAGCATCGCGCTGAAACCAGGCACTGCCACGTCGAGACCACGCAGTCCGTAGTCGCGCGCGCGCAAATACATCCGCCGTGCGCGATTCCACGCATCCCAGGCGCGATCCGTGTCATCGAGCGCAATGGCATCGGCTTCCTGCTGCACGAAGGCGTAGGCGTATTGCGTGAAGCCGGCCGCAGTTGCCGCAAGCAGCGCGCGGTGCTCCGGGGTGGACGCCAGCACGCTTTCCATCAGCTTCAGGCTGAATGGCAGCGCCGCACCGATCAGCTCCGGATCATCGTCGGCGGAATACGTCGTGCCGGCCGCAGCGAGCGTATCACCGAGCTTGTTGGCAGCGAAGCGCTGCACCGAACAGCCGGATGCCAGGATGGCGATTGCAAGCATCGCGGGACCGGCCCACTTCCTGGACAATAAATTCATGGTCATCGGCTCTCCCGGTATGATGGCACGGCAGGCTCCCGCGCACATCTTTGACACAATCGATGGTCAGAAAGTCCTCAACAACACTCAGATAGGACGTGCCGAATGAGCAATGTTGGAGAGCAGTACGAGCGCCACGAGGCCCGTCGCGCCATGATCGGCGACGGCTTCGAAATTCGCCGCGCGGTTCCAAACCGTCATCGCCGCATGATTGGCGCCTGGTGCTTCCTCGATCACGCGGGCCCGGCGGATTACGAGCCTGACCGGGGACTCAATATCGGCCCGCACCCGCACATCGGCCTGCAGACATTCACCTGGATGATCGAGGGCGAGGTGCTGCACCGCGACAGTCTCGGCTGCGAACAATTGATTCATCCCGGGCAGGTCAACCTGATGACCGCAGGCAAGGGCATCTCGCATTCCGAGGAATCGCCGATGGGCCGTGCGGGCCGTTTTCATTCCACGCAGCTCTGGATTGCGCTGCCGGATGCCGAGCGTCATCGCGAGCCCGACTTCCATCGCTATCCGGACCTGCCGATCATCGATCGCGGCGGATTCCGGGTCACCGTGCTCGCAGGCTCATGCGACGGTGAACGATCGCCCGCGAAAGTCTACACGCCGATTGTCGGGCTCGATCTAGCGACGCGCGGACGCGCACAAATGGCATTGCCACTCGATCCCTCCTTCGAGCATGCCGTATTGACGCTCGAGGGCGCGCCAGCCTTGAATGGCGAAATCCTCGAACCGGGAACACTCCTCTACCTGGGCACCGGGCGCACATCGCTCGAGTTCGTATCATCCGCTGCGTCGCGGACGCTGCTGATCGGCGGCATTCCATTCGGCGAAGAGATTCTGCTGTGGTGGAACTTCGTCGCGCGCACGCCTGCCGAAATGGAGACCGCGACCCGTGACTGGATCGAAGGCAATCGTTTCGGCAAGGTCCAGGGCGCCAGGGGCAAGCCGCTGATCGCGCCGGATCTGAAGGGCCTGCTGATCAAGGGGACACGATGACCAAGACACGCAAAGTACTCGCTGTTCATGAATCCAACCCTCCACACTGGGTCGGTGACGGATTTCCCGTGCGGTCGATCTTCAGCTACGACGGCCTGGGCCGCGAGCAGTTGAGCCCGTTCCTGATGCTTGATTACGCCGCACCGCGCCAGTTCGAGCCCGCGACCCGGCGCCGCGGCGTCGGCGAGCATCCGCATCGCGGATTCGAGACCGTCACGATCGTCTACCAGGGCGAGCTGGAGCACCGCGATTCGGCCGGCAATGGCGGCCGCATCGGCCCCGGTGATGTGCAATGGATGACGGCGGCCTCCGGGGTCGTCCATGAGGAGTTTCACTCGGAGAAATTCACCCGCGCGGGCGGCAAGATGGAAATGATGCAGCTCTGGGTCAACCTGCCGGCCAAGGACAAGATGGCGGCGCCTGGATACCAGACGCTGCTCGAAAACGACATACCGTCAGTTTCGTTGCCCGACGGCGCAGGACGGCTGCGCGTGATCGCCGGCGAATTCGGCGGGCACAAGGGCCCTGCGAAGACATTCACGCCGCTGAATGTCTGGGACCTGCGGCTGAATGCGGGAAAGAGGGCCACACTTGCGACGCCCGAGGGCCACACGACTGCGATCATCCCGATGCATGGGCGCGCCTTGATCAATGGCGTGCAGGCAGCCGGCGAGGCTCAACTCGTGATCCTGGAGCGCAGTGGAGGTGAGTTCACGATCGGCGTGGATACCGATGCGACGCTACTGCTGCTAAGTGGCCAGCCGCTCAACGAACCCGTGGTCGGCTACGGACCATTCGTCATGACCAGCGATCGCGAGATCGCCCAGGCGATTCGGGACTATCAGAGCGGGCGCTTCGGAAACCTCCCGGCATCTGGCTGACTCTAGCCGCCGCCGAGAAAATCCATCTTGCCGAGCTCGAGCCCGTTGTGGCGCAGGATGTTGTAGGCCGTGGTCACGTGAAAATAGATATTCGGCAGCATCTGATGCACGAGATACGGCTGGCCTTGCATGGACCGCTCGATCGTGCGTGACTTCCACTTGATTGTCCGGTCTTCTGAACCCTCGAATTGCGCGGGCTTCAGCGTCTCCAGATAGGCAATCGTCTTTTTCGCACGGGCAACGAGCTCGGGTAGGGTCTTTTCATTGTCCTCCCAGGACGGCGGATCGAGCCCCGCGAGCCTCGCGGCACCGGCCTTGGCGGAATCCGAGGCGATCTGCACCTGCCGCACCAGCGGGAACATGTCCGGGTACAGCCGCGCATTGACCAGCACCGCTGGGTCGATCTTCTTCGAGTCGGCGTGCGCTGCAGCTTTTTCGAGGATGGTCGCGAGGCTCGTCATCATGCGGATACCGGGTGGCACGCAGGCGTCGTACATGGAGATTTTCATCGTTAGAATGCTAGCACAATGAGCGCATCAGGAATCATCTGGGACAACCACGCTTGCCTGCCCTTCAATGACACCGAGCAGTGGCTGCCGGGCATCGAGCGTTACCGGAATGCCGGCGTCAACGCGGTCACGATCAACATCGGCGACAGCCATGTGCCGCTCGAGGTGCTGATCCGTACGGCCGCCAGCATCCGGCACTATGTCCAGGCTCACCCCGACAAGTACGTACTCGGCCTGACGACGGGCGCCATCCGTTCAGCGAAGGCCTCGGGCCGGCTCGCTGTGTGCCTCGACGTCGAGGGCGTCTACGCACTGGGCGAGCAGCTGAGCCTGGTCGAATTCCTGTACCAGATCGGCGTGCGCTGGATGCTGATGGTCTACAACCGCCGGAATCTCGCCGGCAGCGGCTGTCATGATGCGGATGACGAAGGCCTCACCGATCTCGGACGCGGCATCCTGCGAGAGATGGATCGCGTCGGCATGATCAAGTGCTGTTCGCATACCGGCTATCGCACGGCGCGCGAAATCCTGGATCTCTCGGACCGGCCCGTGATCTTCTCGCATTCCAATCCGCGCCGGCTGCGCAATCACCCACGCAACATTCCGGACGAGCTGATCAAGGCCTGCGCGGCCACCGGCGGTGTCGTCGGCATCAATGGCGTGGGCCTGTTCCTCGGTGACGGCGATCCGACGGCGGATGCCGTCGTGCGGAACATCGATTACGTCGCCCAGCTGACCGGCGCGGAGCACGTAGGTATTGGTCTCGACTACATGTTCCAGGGCTCGGGCGTCGAAGAACCCGGGCGCAAGAGCCGCGAACTATGGCCCGCGGAATGGGGTTATCGGGCCGGCATGGGCTTTCTCGGGCCCGAAGCCATCCCCGAAATCGCCGAGGGGCTCACTCGGCTCGGCTACGCCCCCACCGCCATCAGCGGGATACTCGGGGAGAACCTGATGCGCGTTGCGAATGCCGTCTGGAGTTCGTAGTCACCCTCTGCGCTGCCGCACGGCCGGCCAAGCTCACGAACTGGCCATTTACCGACCCACATCCCGGCTATTCGGCCCAATTTCCAGATCTGGGTCACAGTCGCCACCGGACCGCCTGAGGTTACATATGACGCGGCCAACTGGCTGCCATGGTGGCAGCGTGGCTGCTTGGGAGCGGGCACACATCTCAATGTCGACGGGCCAGGCAACAACCCGCATTGAAGCGCCGCGCATGCGCTTCGCGTCCGGCTGGACGGGATTTCTGGCGATCGGCCTCATCCTTTATACCGGTGCCACCATACTGGTGACCATCCTGGGCGTCGCCACCGGGCCAGGCTTCGAGATCTACACGCTGTTTTCCGATGCGCCGACCAGCATTGGGGCGGTCGTACTCGCCGCGATGGCCGCGCGCAATGCGCAGGAACCATCCGCGCGCCGGGCCTGGCAACTGCTGGCGGCTTCGCTCACGGTCTACGGCATCGGAAATCTGCTCAACTCGTTCTACTGGCTCTTCGGCCACGATCCGTTCCCGTCGGTCGGCGATGTCTTTTTCCTGGCGTTCTATCCGCTGCTGTTCGCGGCAATATTGACCGTCATCCGCGCCGGCGCCGTGCGTGTGCCTTGGGGCCGCCTCGCGCTCGACGGCACGATCCTGATGCTGGGCTTTGGCGCATTCTTCTGGTTCTTCGTGATCCGGCCCACGACCGCTGCCGAGACCAATCCGGACATCATCAAGTACGCGCTGACGCAGACCTACATCGCGTTGAACTGCCTGATGGTGCTGGCCTTCGGCGTGCTGCTGCTGAATGCGGGCACAGGCCCGCTCGGGCGCCGGACGCTGATACTGATGACGCTCGGCTTCTCAACCATGTTCCTCGCCGACATCGTCTGGGCCATGTCCAAGGTGACCGGCTCGTACCTGCCCGGCACAGGACTCTCGGACGCGATCTACCCGTTGTGCTATGCGTGGCTTGTGGCCGCGGCGCGCGAGCAGTTGCGCGGTCCGCCGCCCATGAAGGCCGCGACGGGCACGTCTGGCAACACAGTGATCCAGGGCCTGCCGTACATCGCAATGTTGGCCTCATTCCTCTTGCTCGTGTACTTCCAGAGCGACCAGGGGGACGAGCCGACGACGGTCATGATCGTCATCATCTTCGTGCTGACTCTGCTCGTGATGCTGCGCCAGGGTGTCATCCTGCGCGACGACGCCCTGCTGCGCGAGCGGCGCGCCGCGGGCATCGTTGAAGCCCGCTATGCTTCGCTGATCAAGAACTCCTCCGATGTCATCATGATCACGGATGCCCAGGGGCGCTTGCGCTTCGCTTCGCCGTCCGCCGAACGTACGTTCTCGATGCATCCGGACGTCCTGGTCGGTATCAACCTGTTCAAGCTGTGCTCCGAGGCTGATCGGGACCGGCTAGCCGCATTCCTGGGCGAGGTAGCCGTCACTTACGGCAAACCGGTCGGCCCCGTCGAGGTCACGGTCGGCAGCGGGTCCAGGCGCTACACGCTCGAGTGCGTCGGCAGCAACCTGCTGGACGACGCGGCGGTCAACGGCCTGGCCATCAATTTCCGCGACATCAGCGAGCGCAAGGCGCTGGAGGAGCAGCTGCGGCAGCTCGCATTCCACGATCCCTTGACACTGCTGGCCAACCGCAGCCTGTTTCGCAATCGGGTGCAGCACTCGCTTGCGCTGGCCCAACGCGCCCGGCAGCAGGTGGCCGTCGTATTCCTTGACCTCGACAACTTCAAGAACGTCAATGACTCCCTTGGCCATGATGCCGGCGACCGGCTGCTGCAGACCGCGGCGCAGCGCCTCGTCATGTGCACGCGCTCGGCGGATACTGTCGCGCGCCTGGGCGGCGACGAGTTCGCGATACTGCTGGAAGGGATCGCCGACCCCGCGGACGTCGAGCGCATCGCAGGAACCATCATCGATTCCTTCATGAAGCCCCTCGCACTGGATGGCAACGACCTCTCTGTCACCGCCAGCGTGGGCGTGGCGCTCTCGCAGGACGATGATGATACTGAGCAACTGCTGCGCAACGCCGACATCGCAATGTACAGCGCCAAGGCGGCTGGCAAGGGCCGATTTGTCGTCTTCCAGCCGCGCATGCAGGAGCAGCTGCGCGAGCGCCTGCGTCTTGCAGAGGACATCACTCGGGCACTCGAGAGGAACGAATTCTTCCTCGAGTTCCAGCCGGTCATCGACCTGAAAACCCGTGAGCTGCTGGGTGTCGAAGCGCTGGTGCGCTGGAACCACCCGGTCCAGGGCCTCGTCATGCCAGGACAATTCATTCCGGCCGCCGAGGAATCCGGCCAGATCATCGAGCTCGGTCGCTGGGTGCTGGTCGAGGCCTGCAAGAGCGTTCGCAGCTGGCGGGACTCGATCGCATCGGGCAACGGGCTGCGTATCGGCGTCAATATCTCCGGCCGCCACCTGCAACATGCCGACCTCGTAGCAGACGTGCGGAACGCCCTGGAGGTATCGGGCCTGGAGCCGGAGAATCTGGTGATCGAGCTGACCGAAAACACGATCATGCATAACACCGAGGCTAATCTCGAGCGCTTCCGGCAGCTCAAGTCGCTGGGCGTTCGCCTCGCGATCGACGACTTCGGCACGGGTTACTCGTCGCTCTCGTACCTGCATCGATTCCCGATCGACATCCTCAAGATTGACCGCTCATTCGTGAGCCGCCTGACCGAAACCGGCGATGGCCCCGAGCTCGCGCGCGCCGTCGTGATGCTGGGCAAAACGCTGGGTCTCGAGACCATTGCCGAGGGCATTGAGCAGGAAGATCAGGTGGAGGAACTGCTGGAGCTCGGCTGCGTCGCCGGGCAGGGATTCCTGTTCGCGAAGTCCAGCTCGCTGGAAATTCTCGCCGCTACATCATTCACCGAGCGCCGGGCGGAGCTGCGTCGCTGGCATTCGGCCTATGATCGCTTGACCGCGACCGGGCGCTATCGTGTCGCGGAACTCGCGCCCAGGCGCTCGGTCGCCTGACCGTCAGTCGCTGTCGCATTCCTGGATGCGATCTCCCCGCCGACCGCTCAAAATATCCTGCGGATGCCTTCGAGCTGACGCCTGGCCGAGTTGTTCGACGCCCCGCCAAAACCAAGACCGGCGGGCAGATGGCATTCAACGCATTCCAGGTCATTGAGACCCGTCGCCGCCTCGCGACGGCACACGGGGTGATGGATGCAATCGTGAGCTGGAGCACGGTCGCACGTGCGCGGCACGGCGATCGGCCTATTGCGCCTGAGTGGCTGCTTCCTGGTACACGACCTCCCCGCCGATAATTGTCATCGCGACGCGCGCCTTCAGGATCTGTGCATCTGGCGCCTGCAAAATGTCGGCGGACAACACCGTAAAGTCCGCGAGCTTTCCGACCTCGATCGTGCCGCGCTCATTTTCCTGGAATGCTGCGAAGGCGGGCCAGTAGGTCAGCATCCGCAGTGCTTCTTCGCGCGTGAGGCGCTGCTCGAGGCCCCAGTCCGGGCCTGCATAGCCATCCAGCGTGCGACGCGTCACTGCCGCGTAAAACTCGATGATCGGGTCACCCTGCTCCACCGGAGCATCGCTGCCACCCGTGATGATCGCACCGGCATCAAGCAGCGAGCGCCACGCATAAGCGCCTTTGATGCGGTCGGGCCCGAGTCGGCTCGGCGCAAAGTACATGTCGCTGATGGCGTGCGAGGTCTGCATCGAGGCGATCACGCCGAGCTTCGCAAAGCGCGGGATGTCGGCCGGTGCCAGCACCTGCGCGTGCTCGATGCGAAACCGTGGCTCGACGACGGCGCGTTCCGAAGGCGGCACGCTCGCGAACGCCCTTTCATAGAGGTCGAGCACCAGGCGGTTGGCGCGATCGCCGATCGCGTGAGTCTCGACCTGGATACCGCTCTTCAGCGCCGCCGTTGCGATTCGCAGGATTTCACCCGGTTCATTGCGCAGCAGACCGACGCTCTTTGGTGAATCGCTGTAGGGAGCAAGAAGCGCCGCGCCGCGCGAGCCGAGCGCGCCATCCATGTAGAGCTTGATGCCGCGCACGACGAGACGCTCGTTGCAGCTCTTGTCGCCGCGGCCCCTGGCCAACAGGCGCTCGGCATCCGGCCCGGGCCCTTCGATGGCGGCGTAGAGACGGAGCGTGATCTTGCGCTCCGCGTAAAGCTCGCACAGCAGCCGGATCTCCGCATCCGTGGTCCCCGCATATTGCAGCTGCGTCCAGCCGACCCGCAGGCTGCGATTCGCGCCGGTCTCGAGGGCCAGCTTCAATTCCTGGTCGGTCGGCGGCGGCACGAGATCTTCGACGAGCGCCCTGGCGCCGTCGATCAACATGCCGGTCGGCTCTCCCGTCACGGGGTCCTTCAGGATCTCGCCATCACGCGGGCTCGCCGTATCGCGCACGATGCCGGCGATTTTCAGCGCGAGGCTGTTGACGACGATCGCATGGCCATCGATGCGCTCGAGTATCACGGGGCGGTCCGCGACGGCTTCGTCGAGATCCAGCCGGGTCGGAAATGCTGCAGGTGTCCAACGGGATTCAATCCAGCCGCGTCCGACGATCCATGCGCTCTGATCCTTCGCGGCGCGCTCGCGCAGGCGCTGTTGCACGGCAGCGAGACTCTCGACGCCGGTCAGGTCGAAATACAGCTCGCGCCAGCCGATGCCAGAGAGATGGGCGTGTGAGTCGGTGAGGCCGGGCAACAGAGTCTGGCCCTGCAGGTCGATCCGGCGAGCGTCCGCCGGTGCGCGCCTCAGCGTTTCAGCTCTCGTGCCGACATAGGCAATGCGGCCATCGATGGCGAGGACTGCTTCGGCCCGGGGTTGCGCGGAATTGCCGGTGTAGATAGTGGCGTTGGTCAGCAGCAGCGCGTCTGCGGCGAGGGATGGAGCCGCGACGAGAGCGAGCAGGCAAAAACAGGCTCGTAGCAGCATCCGCAGCACCCCGCCTATTGACACCGGTCGCGCAACTCAGTGTAATGCACTTACGCGCCGATTTGATCTTCAGCTTGCGGGCGCGATAGAAATACGGCTAAAGCGGATGCAGGTGACCTGCTTCGGCTTTTTGGCTGGGCAGGTTTTTTTCTGCCCACCAGAATCCCCGAAGCGCCCCGCCCCCGCCTTGGTTCCAGGAGGGGCCGGATGTCGCGCGAAATCATCGTCCTCATTCACATTTTGAATGCAGCGACGGAATCGCTGCGGCTCGCTGACCGATGAGCTATCACGTCTCACACGCTCTGCAGCCCGCGACCGTATGGGTCGAGGAAGGCCAGGTCGAACTCGCGTCCCTCCGCCTGCACCACGCGGACCGGCTCACGCCGGTGACCATTGCCTGGCGTCTCGCGGGCGCACCCGGCGCGCCAGTCGTCGCTGCGCTCGGTGGAATATCCGCGCACCGGTGCGTATTCGATGTCAATGAGCCGCGAACCGGCTGGTGGCAGGGATTGGTCGGGCCGGGCCTGCCGCTCGATACGATGCGATTCCGCGTGCTTGGCATCGACTGGCTGGGCGGCAGCGCCAGCAGTACCGGTCCTCGTCCAGGCCAGGCCGACTTCCCCTCGCTTGATTCGCGCGACCAGGCGGCGGCCCTGCTCGCAGTTTGCGACGCGCTCGGCATTGCGCGCCTGCACGCCGTCGCGGGCGCTTCCTACGGCGGCATGGTTGGCCTCGCTTTGGCCGAGCTCGCAGCGGAGCGCGTGAGGCACGTACTTGCGATCAGCGCCGCGCACCGCACCGATCCGCTCGCTACTGCCTGGCGCTCGGTGCAGCGCGCCATCGTGCGCCATTCGCTCAGCCTCGGCGACGGGGCGGGCGGCCTGCGCATCGCACGGGCGCTGGCGATGGCGACTTACCGGACTCGCGGCGAGTTCAAGAAGCGTTTCCCGGTGGAAGCGTACGGCGATGGCCGGCCGGTATTCCCGGTCGAGGACTATCTGTTCGCCCGTGGCGACGATTACGCCCGGCGGCACACGCCCGAGTCCTTCCTGTGCCTGTCCGAATCCATCGACCTGCATCGCGTCGATCCCGCACGAATCCGCGTGCCGGTCACGCTGGTTGGCGTCACCGAAGACCAGCTCGTCCCACTCGACGAGATTCGCGCACTGGCCTGTGCGCTTGCGGGGCCCTGCGAGCTGATCGAACTGCATTCGCAATACGGACACGACACCTTCCTGAAGGAACGCGAATTACTCGCGCCCGCATTCACCGCCGCACTGGACGGAGCCTGACCATGACCCAGAAACGCAAGCCCCAGACCCGCCTCGTCCGTGCCGGCCTCGAGAGCGACACACAGCACGGCGCGGTCGTGCCACCGATTCACCTGTCAGCGACTTACGCATTCGCCGGTCTCGATCAGCCGCGTGCATACGATTACTCGCGCTCGGGTAATCCGACGCGCGATCTGCTGGGCGGCGCGCTGGCCGAGCTCGAGGGCGGCGCAGGCGCCATCGTCTCGGCGACCGGCATGGCCGCGGTGACGCTCGCACTCACACTGGTCAAGCCGGGCGAACGCGTCATCGCACCGCACGATTGTTACGGCGGAACACACCGCCTGCTGGCGGCGCTGCAGCGGACCGGTCGTGCCGAAGTCGGGTTCGTCGATTTCACCGACCTTGCCGCCGTCGCCCGCGCATTGACGCCCGCACCGCGCCTGGTCTGGATCGAGACACCGAGCAATCCGCTCCTGCGCATCACCGACATCGCGGCCGTCACCAAGCTTGCCCAGGCTGCCGGCGCGCTGGTCGCCGTGGACAACACCTTCCTGTCGCCGGTCTGGCAGCGGCCGATCGAATTCGGCGCCGATCTCGTCGTGCATTCGACGACCAAGTACATCAATGGCCACAGCGACGTGGTCGGTGGCGCCATCATCGCGCGCGACATGGCGTTACACGAGGAGCTGCGCTGGTGGGCGAATTGTCTTGGCGTAACCGGCTGCGCTTTCGATTCCTACCTGACGCTGCGCGGCCTGCGCAGCCTGCACGTGCGCATGCGCCAGCACGCCGAGAATGCCGTGGCGATCGCGGATTCATTGGTCGGACACCCCGCCATCTCGCGTTTGTACTACCCGGGTCTGCCGGATCACCCGGGTCATGCGCTCGCCGCGCGCCAGCAACGCACGTTCGGCGCGATGATCAGCGTCGAACTGGCCGGCGGCAAACCTGCCGTGCGCCGATTCCTGGATGGACTCAGCTGCTTCTCACTCGCGGAATCGCTGGGTGGAGTCGAGAGCCTGGTCGCGCACCCCGACACCATGACCCACGCCGGCATGGACCCCGTCGCGCGGCTCGCCGCGGGCATCACGCCGGGGCTCTTGCGGCTCTCGGTCGGCATCGAAGCCGTCGAGGACCTGATCTCGGATCTCGCGGCGGCACTCAATCGCGCCGCCGGAAGGATCGGAGCGGTCGGCTAGCCGCAATCCCGCGCGATCGTGCTTGACAGTGCCCTGGCTTGAAGTATCATGATTTTTCAAGATACATCAAGATGAGGTGTTCTGTGAGCACATTGCGCAAGTTTTCCTCGCAGGCGGAGCCCAAGGTTCTGGATGCCCTCCAGGAAATCGCCAGTCGTGAAGGACGGCATTTCCAGGCGATCCTGGGCGAAGCGATGAATGACTACGTCGCACGCAAGCGTCAGCAAAGCCCGCGCCGAAACGTGCTCGAAGCATTTGAGCACAGCGTGCGGGAGCGCGAGGAGCTCTACCGGCTGTTAGCCAAGTGACCGAATACGTCACGACGGCGGATGCGCTTTTTTTTCACGAGGAGTTGATCGAGCGCTACGGCGGGTCCCACGGCATACGCGACCTTGGTGCGCTCGAGTCTGCCCTCCACCGTCCTCAGACCGGTTATTACGAGACCATCGTGCAGGAGGCGGCCGCGTTGCTCGAAAGTCTCGTGCAGAGTCATCCTTTCGTGGACGGCAACAAGCGGACGGCGTTTGCGGTCGTGGACGTTTTCCTCAGGATTAACGGACAAACAGTCAGGGCCGATTCACAATCGATCTCCACCACCATGGTGACACTCATAGAGCAGCAGCAGTTCGACATGGCACACCTGGTGCCATGGCTTGAATCCATCATCGCGCCCGTATGACCGAAAAAGACTACGTGCTCGGAACCCTCGACGAGGAGATTGCCTGCCTCGGCCTGCAGCATCGCGTGTGGATGACCACGTGGATGGTGATCAAGGTCATCGCGGAGCGGCAATAAGACCTACTCGTCCGGCCCGCAGCCGCAGCCCATCAGCCGCCGGCTGAGATACGTGTATTCCAGCGCTTCAGTCAGCGCCACCTGATTGAGGTTGGCTCCCGCCGAGTGGCCGCCTTCCATGTTCTCGTAATAGAGATACGGATAGCCGAGTTCCGCCAGGCGCGCGGCGGCCTTCCGAGCATGTGCCGGATGAACGCGGTCGTCGGCCGTGGAAGTTTCAAGGAAAACTTCCGGATAGTGCTTCCCGGCCTGCAATTTCT
>CAYYQQ010000020.1:0-36611 GCA_964473595.1 uncultured Steroidobacteraceae bacterium
CCGCCCTTCGTTTAGCGGCGGCTCGTAGAGCCGCCTGACAACGGACATCGCATTTCGGCCCTGAGCCGGGTAGCATGATCCGGTACCTGCTACTCGGGGGAACCTCACCCCCGAGGGAGAAGCAACCGTGACGCACCCAGCTCAGGGCTCTCTCTTCGACGAGCCGGAAACGCCGTCGTTGCCCGCGACCGGCCTCTTCGCCGAGTCCGTTCACCACATTGAAAACGCCGGGCGGTCCGCCGGCCTCGACGAAGAGTTCCGCGAGTCGCAGGCAGCTCATCGGCGCCTGCTCGGCGGGCTTCAGCACGACCGTATTGCCGGCCGCGAGCGCGGGCGCAATCTTCCAGGTCGCCATCAGGAGCGGGTAGTTCCAGGGCGAGATCGCGCCGACGACGCCGTACGGCTCGCGCAGGACCATGTGCATGACGCCGGCTTCCGTGTTGGTGACGGCGCCCTCGATCTTGTCGATGCATTCGGACATGAACCGGATCGTGTCCACCACGCCCGGCAGGTCGGCCGCGATGACGTCAGCGATCGGCTTGCCCATGTCGAGTGTTTCCAGCACCGCGAGGGATTCGGCATGCTGGTCCACGAGCGCCGCGAATCGATACAAGATCTCCATGCGCTGCCGCGGCGCAATGCGCGACCAACAGCCGGCTTTGAACGCTCGTCGAGCGGCCGTTACCGCCCGGTCGATGTCCTCGGCGGTCCCGGCGGACATTTCGGCGAGCGGCTCGCCATTCGCCGGATTGATGGTCGTGAATCGTCCGCCTTTGGCGGCATCGACGAACCGGCCGTCGATGAAGAGGCGGGTCTCGATCCGCTTGCGCGCAGTCGCCGCCGCAGCCTTCCATTGGCCCCGATCATGTCCGCTCAATGTCTGGAGACTCATAAGGTATTCCTCGCTTTGGTGACGACGAGTGCGTCGACGATGACGCAGCCGTCCGCATGAACGATCACAGGATTCAGGTCCACTTCGTCGAGCAGATCGCCAAGACCGGCTGCCAGCGCCGAGAATCGCGCGGCGATCCTGCAGAACTCATCCACTGCGAGCGCGCGTCGGTGGCGGCGGCTCTTCAGCAGGGGTGCCAGGGCGAGGCGATCTATCAGTCTCCTGGCTTCCGCGGCATCGAATGGCGGCAGGGCATGGACCACGACCGCCAGCGCCTCGACGTGCAGCCCGCCGAATCCGAGCAGCACGACGGGCCCGAACTGGTCGTCGTGGATCATGCCGAGCAGCATCTCGATGCCTTGTGCCACGATCATCGGCGCCACGATCACGCGCGGGTCGATCCGTGTCGCGAGGTCACGATAGCTGGTGATCAGCGCCGCTTCGTCGCCAATGCCGAGATGCACGCCGCCGCGATCGGACTTGTGGTCGATGCCGCGCATCGCGGTCTTCAGGACGACCGGATAGCCGAACTCCTGCGCGGCGGCACGCGCCTCGGTTTCGCTGGCGACGACCCGGCCCGGATTCGCCGGAAGCCCGAAATCCCGCAACAGATTCATCGAGTCGTTTTCATCGAGGCTTCTGCCGTCTGCGAGACGTGCACGCCAGGCGGTCAGCGCGGCAGCAGGCAGCGGGACCGGCGCCTCGCGATCGCGCACCAGGAAATCGCGGTGATCGAGCAGGTGTTTCGCGCCGCGCAGGAATGGCATGACACCATCGATGACTGGAAATCCCTCGCGAGTCGCCGCGATCACCTGGGAATCTGCGCCTGTCCCCTGGCGATTGCTGACCAGGAATGCAGGCTTGCCGGATGCGCGATGGCCCGCGCGCAGGTATTCCAGGTAATCGCCGTAGATACCGCCGCCGGGGGCGCGGTCGTGGACCACTGCGCCAAAGGCCGCTTCCGGGTCGCCCATCAGTGTGGCGAAGCATTGCTGCATGCCGACATGATAATCCGGCCCGCCGGTACTCCATGCATCGAGCGGGTTGATCGCAGCCAGGCCAGGGTCCAGGAGCGAAGCAAGTTTCGTGGTCGTGGCGGCGGACAATTGCGTCAGCGGAACACGCGCAGCATCGGCGAGATCGATCAGTAACTGCCGCTCGCCACCCGAGTCGTGTATCGAGACCAGGCCACCGGCAGCGACCGGATGCGGTTGCGCGAACAGGATCAGCGCCGTGGCAAGTTCGTCCATGTCGTTGACACGATGCACGCCGTATCGATCGAACAACGCCTGGTAAACGCCGTCTTCGCCGGCGATCGCGCCGGAGTGCGAGACCGTCAACCGGGCGGCAAGCTCAGTGCGGCCGACCTTCAACGCGACGATGGGGATACCGCGTTGCTGCGCCTTCTGGAACGCACGCACGAGACCCGCTGGATTGCGCGCCGTTTCCATGAACAGGCCGACGATCTTCGTGCTCGGTTGGTCGAGCGCGAAGTCGAGGTACTCGTCCATCGACACAACCAGTTCCTGGCCGGTCGATACGACCACGTTGAAGTTGATGCGCTCCTCGCTGTCGACGATGCCGCACATGCCGGAGCCGGAATGGCTGATGTAGGCGACATTGCCGCCGCGCACGTGCATCCGCGTCTTGAAGCCGCAGCCCCAGATGCCTTCGGCGAAATTGTAGAAGCCCATGCCATTGGCGCCGCAGACCAGCAGGCCGGCTGCGTTGATCTTTGCCAGTACCCGATCGCGCAACGGCGGCTCGCGATCATTCGCGAGCACAAGCGACGACATCAATGTTGCGGCGCGCGCGCCGTGGGCGATGACGTCGTCGAGCGCGGCCTCGACGCGCGCATCGCCGACCGCAAAGATGACGTGCTCGACCGGTTCTGGCAGGGCCGCCAGCGTCGCAAAGCACGGCACGCCGCAGACCGAGTCATAACCCGGATTGACCGCATAAAGCCGGCCTTCGTAGCGGCCCTTGAGGAGGTTCTCGACCGTCGTGCGGCCGACCGTGTTGCTGCGCTCGGTCGCACCGAGCACGGCGATCGAGCGGGGACGAAGCAATGAATCCAGCCGATGCGGCATGCAGGCTCCGCGCACTGCGCGGATCAGAAATCCGCGGCGGGTGTCGCGCGGCGGCGCGGCGGATCCCAGAACACGCCCTCGACCACGCGGCAGCGCGCCATCACGCGCGACCACTTGAGTTCGCGCTGGTAATAGATGTCCGCCCACAACTCGTCGTCCGGCCGGCCCCAGGGCATGTGCATCGAGGCGTAGGCAATGTTGGCCTTTGCGGACGGCGACCATTCCGCCGAAGTCACGGTCCCGACGACGTTCTTTTCCTTGTCGTAAATGTAGGCCGAACGCGCCGGCTTGTTGCCCTCAACGTCGAGCCTGACGAAACGGAACCGCGAGCCTTTCTTCTTCTCCTCGAGCAGGGCGCGGCGGCCATTGAAGTTCGGTTTGCTGAAGTCGACGAGGCGGCCGAGGTCGAGCTCGAACGGCGAGCGCGAGCGATCGAGCATGATCGCCTGGTTGGCGCAGTGGAAGTCGACCTGTGCCGCAATGAAGCCTGCCTCGATGCGCGCCACTTCGAGCGCGTGCGTGCCCATCGGCCGGATGCCGTGGTTCGCGCCCTTGTCGAAGAGTGCGTCCCAGAGTTCGAGCGCGCGCGGCGGGTCAATCCAGAGCTCGTAGCCTAGATCGCCCGTGAAGCCCGTGCGCGAGACCATCAGTTCGCCGCCGGCGAACGGGAAGTACGCAATATCGAACGGCCTCAGTTTCTCGGCACCTGTGCATCCGATCGCCTTCAGCACAGCGCAGCTCGTCGGCCCCTGGAGCGCGAGCGCAGCGACATCGTGGGTGTCCTCGACGATCTTTACGTCGAACCCATGTGCGGAGCGGGTCAGCCAGTCCAGCTGGCGCTCCTGCGAGCAGAGGCGGTAGACGCCCTCGCGCAGGTGGAAGACGGTGCCGTCGTCAATCACCTGGCCGTTGTCGTCGCACCAGACGCAGTAGCCGACCCTGCCGGGCTTGATCTTGGCGACGTCGCGGGTGACCAGGCGATTCAGGAAGGCGAGCGCATCGGGACCCGTGATCAGGTGCTTGGTCATCGGCGTGAGGTCGAAAACGGCGCAGGCGTTGCGGATCGCCGCGTACTCGAGCGCCGTGTCGAAAAAGACGTCGGCCGTGGTGTAGTCCTTCCAGCGGTGCCACTCGTTCACCGTGTTGAGCGCGGACGTGCGCGGGTGGAACGGCGTCTCCCACACAGCCTTGCGGAAGTGCTCCTTGCGATTCATCTCGTCCTTGATGCTCATGCCGCCCGCTCCGTTGCGAGTACCGCATTCGCGGCATTCCTGCCAGCTGCGCCCATGACTCCGCCGCCGGGATGACAACCGGCGCCGCATAGGAAGAGTCCGGTGACCGGCATTGCGTACTGCGCGGCGCCCGGCACGGGACGCATCATCATCATCTGGTCGAGGGCGAGCTCGCCGTGGTGCCAGTGACCACCCGTGATGCGGAACACGCGTTCGATGTCCGCGGGCAGCAGGAGTTCGGAGCCGACGATCTGGCGGCGCAGGCCGGGCGCGTGGCGCTCCAGCACGCCGAGCGTGTGCTCGAGCAGTTCCCGCCGCGGACCGTCGCCGCTCGCGCGCGGGTCGTGGGGGGCGTACTGCACGATTGCCGACAGTACGTGCTTGCCCGCGGGCGCGAGCGTCTTGTCGTGCACCGAAGGAATCGTGATCTCGAGAGCCGGTTCCGGCGAACACTGGCCGTACTTCGCGTGGTCGAAGGCATGTTCGAGGTATACGAGATCCGGCGAGATCAAGAGGCGCTCGCCGGCGAGTTCCGCGGGCAGCCTTGCGAAGGCAGGCAGGGCGTCGAGTGCGAGGTGCAGCTTTGCGGCCATGCCCTTCATGCGGATGTGGCGTACGCGGTGGACGAAGCCGGTTTCGAGGTGACGCGCTCCCAGCAGTGAGAGAAGCGTACGCGCCGGATCGGCGTTCGAGACAACCGTCCTGGCGGCGATCTTCTCGCCGTTCTCGAGCTCGACGCCGGAAACCACATCGCCCTCGAGCGTGATGCGCGCCACGGGGCAGCCCGTCCGGATCGTAGCGCCGGCAGCGCGCGCCGCGGCAGCCATCGCCTCGCCGATCGCGCCCATGCCGCCTGCCGGCAGAGAAAATCCGTTATTGCCGTTTGACTGCCCGCTCAGTCGGTGCAGCAGCGCGAGAATGGAGTTGTTCGAGCGCGGGCCGAGATTCGCGCCGAGCACCGCGTCGAGCGCGAGCGCGCCTTTCAGGAGCGGCGACTCGAACTTCTCTTCGAGCACGTCGTAGATGTTGATGCCGGCGATCCGCAGGAACTCGCGCATCGAGTCGCGCCCGAGCAGCCGGATGTCGAGTCCGAGCTTGGCCGCGCCCATGAAGTCGGAGCGTCCGCCGCCGCCGAGCCGCGGGGGTTGCCGGTTGTGCTGCTTCGCGAGCACGCGCGCGAAGCGGAGCATCTGCGCGTGATAGGCGGCAAGCGCCGCGCGATCGCTTTCGGACAGCGTGCCGGACTCGAGCTTGCCGCCGTCGAGCACGAGATGATCTCCGGCAGAAGCGAGCGCGACCGTCTTGAGGCCGGTCCGCGCCCATTTCAGTCCATGGGAGGCGAGCTTGAGGTCGCGTGCGATACCGGCGTCGAGCAGGTAGGAGAGGTGCGCGCAACCCGAGGCGCGGAAGCCCTTCGTGAACTCGCGCGTGACGGCCGCGCCGCCGACCTGGGCCGCGGCCTCGAGCACGACGACCTCGCGTCCGGCGCGGGCGAGAAATGCGGCGCAGACGAGGCCGTTGTGGCCGCCGCCAACGACGACAATGCGATTGCGGTCAGTCATCGCGCCAGCCCTCCGGCACGATATTCGGGCGGCGCAGGTCCATGAGGATTTCCCGGGCAGCATTCGCGCCGGGCGCGGCCATCACACCGCCACCCGGATGCGTTCCCGAGCCGCACATGTAGAAACCCTTGACCGGCCCGCGGTACTGCGCGTAGCCCGGGAATGGCCGGTTGAACAGGAGCTGGTCCATCGTCAGCTCGCCCTGGAAAATGTTGCCCTCGGTGAGCCCGACTTCGTTCTCGAGTTCCCTCGGCGTGCGGCACTCGACATGACGCACGAGCGACTTGAAGTTCGGGCTGTAGCGCCCGATCTGGTCGAGCACGGTGTTCTTGAAGCCCTCGCGGTCGGCGTCGGTCCATTCGCGGCCGTGGATGAACGGCGGCACGTACTGCACGAACACCGACATGAAGTGTTTGCCAGGCGGGGCCATCGTCGGGTCCGTCAGCGACGGAATCAGCAGGTCGAGGTAAGGCTCTTTCGACCAGGTGCCGTTCTTCCAGTCGTCGTAGGCGCGCTCCATCTTCTCGAGCGAGTCGAGGAAATGCATGTCGCCGTAGGCGAGGGGATTGTTTTTGCCGAGCGCCGGGAACTCCGGCAGGCCGTCGAGCGCGATATTGAGCTTGCCGGACGAACCGCGGATCTTCCAGTTGTGGGCTTTCTCGACGATCGCGGGCGGCAGATCCTTGGGATCGAAGATTTTCGTATACGTGCGCCGCGGGTCGAGGTTCGAGACGACGATGTCGGCGTGGTATTCGTTGCCGTTCTCGGTCGCGACGCCGGTGACGCGGCCACCTTTGACGATCACGCGTGCGACCGGCGCGTCGGTCACGATCTCGCCGCCGAATGACTTGAACGAATTCGCAATCGCTTTCGACACTGCCCCCATGCCGCCGCGTGCGAAGCCCCAGGCGCCAATCGAGCCGTCTACGTCGCCCATGTAGTGATGCAGGAGCACGTAGGCCGTGCCAGGCGAGTAAACGCCCATCGCCGAACCGATGATGCCGCTGCCCGAAAGGTGGCACTTGATGGCGTCCGACTCGAAGTACTCGTTGAGGAAGTCGGCGATGCTCATCGAATAGAAGCGCAGCGTGTCGTAGATGAACTGCTCGCCGTACTTGTTGAGCTCGCGGCCGAGGAAAAGCATCTCGCGCAGGTCACGCGGCTTGAATGAGGTCGGATCGGGCGGCGTGCGGAGCAGCAGCGGACGGATGAACTTGCACTGGCGCATGACGTCGGTCGAGTAACGGTGATACGCGTCGGCGTCGCGCGGGTTATGGCGCGCGAATTCGCGGCGCTGCACGTCCTCGTCGGTGTAGTTGCCGAGGATGTCACCGTTCGATGTGATGGAGACGCCGCCGCCGTAGGGCACGACCTGGAGGCCGTGGCGCGCGAGCTCGAGGTCGCGGAAAATCTCCGGCCGGAGCAGGCTGCACACGTAGGAGCAGTTCGAGTAGATCCAGCCCTTCTCGATCTCGCGGCTGACTGCCGCTCCGCCGATCCAGGGCATGCGCTCGACGACCAGAACCTTGAGCCCGGAGCGCGCGAGATAGGCCGCGTTCGTCAGGCCGTTATGGCCCGCGCCGACGACGATCGCATCGTATTTCGCCAAGGTCGGTTCTTTCCTCAGGTCGTATATTTCGTGAATGGCGCGCTGGCCGGCCTGGGTGCGCTTCGTACGACCCGGTCCACGGCGGTCTCAAAACGGTTCAGCGTCTCCCCCAGGCAACGCTCGTCGTGCGCTTCGCAGACGAACCACGGCTCGCGCGAATCCGGCTCGCAGAGCACGCCGAGGTCGTGAAGATGCGGGGCCAGTGCCTCGTAGAAAGTGTAATCGCTTGAGGCCCAGTCGCGGTAGTCCCGCGGCGGCTTTTCGCTGAAGAACAACCCGCTCATGGAGGGGTGGCCGCTGAAGGAGTGCTTGATCCCGCGCTGCGAGAGGATCTGGCTGATGCCGCTGCGCATCCGCGTGCCGTAGTCCGCGATGGTCTGCAATGCCGGCGTCTCGTCGAGGATCTGCAGCGTCTTCTCGGCTGCGGCGAGGGCGACCGACTGGCAGGTGTACGTGCCGCCATGCACCACGCCCTTGCCGAACTTGCGCATGATGTCCTCGCGGCCGCACACTGCCGAGATCGGGTAACCATTGCCCATCGCCTTGGCGAACGTGCAGAGGTCGCTCTTGACGCCGAACAGCTCCTGCACGCCGCCCCGCGCCACGCGGAATCCGGTCTTGACCTCGTCGATGATCATCAGGATCCCGTAGCGGTCACAGAGGGCGCGGGCATCGCGCAGGAACTCCCGTGTTGCCGAAATCGAACAGCAGTTGCCCATGATCGGCTCGATCAGGAAGGCCGCGATCCCATGTCCATAGGCCTTGAACACGCTTTCCAGGCGGTCGGCGTCGTTCATCGGCACCGCATGCAGCAGGCCGCGGAGGATCCCGGGCACGCCGCCGCTGAAAGGCACCAGATGCGGATCGCCCGCACCGAGGCGCCAGTTCTCGACCGGTGTGTACCAGAGCGCGGCGTCGAAGACGCCGTGGTAGGCGCCTTCGACGACGACATATGAATCCTTGCCGGTATGGGAGCGGGCGACACGCAATGCGGCCATTACGGCCTCGGTGCCGGAGTTCGAGAATCGCACCAGCTCCGCTGCCGGCACCATTTGCGCGATGCGCTCGGCGACGGCGTACTCGCGCTCGGTCGATAGCGCGAAGACTCCACCCACGTCCATGCCTGCGCGTGCCGCCGCATCGACCCGTGGATCCGCATAGCCGAGGATGCAGGGGCCATAGCCCAGACGGTAATCAATGTACTCGTTGCCGTCGATGTCGGTTATCCGCGCGCCCTTGGCGGATGCGACATAGATGGTCTTGTCTTCGCCCCAGTAGCGGAAGTTGGACGAAACACCGAGCGGCAGGCGGGTGATCGCTTTCTTGAAGTGCGCGTTGGACTTGCTTAGGCTGCGTGTCATGGCCGGGGGCCTCCTGTCGTTCGGGGTCGAAGAGCGGGTGCACAGACTCCCATAAACCCACCCCCTGCGTCCATGTCCATTGAATAATCATTCATTCATTGAATTGTCGCAGAAAACCAGTAAGAATGGTGCCCGGACCTCGCCATGAAGTCGCTTAAGTCCCTGATTTAAAGGGAGTTATTTCTGAAGATCAAACGGTCGCGCCAGGCGGCAATGAGGCGCCGCACGGCTCCGCCGGCAGAGCGCCGCGAGCAGTTGATCAGGGCCACGATCCGTTGCGTCGCGAATCACGGTCTCGCGGACACGACCATTGCGACGGTTGCGCAGGAGGCGGGCCTGAGCCAGGGGATCATCAACCTGCACTTTCGCAGCAAGGAAGGGCTGCTGACCGAAACCCTGCGCTACCTGGCCGACGAATACCGCAATGCCTGCCGGGAAGCGGCCGCCGCCGCCGAAATCTCGCCCGTGGCGGGCCTGCTGGCCATGGTTGAGCTGGACTTTCGACGCAACATCTGTGCCCGCGACAAGCTCGCCGTCTGGTTCGCATTCTGGGGAGAGCGCAAATTCCGCCCGACCTACCGGCGCATCTGCGCGGAGCGCGACAAATCCTATGACGACATGGTGCGGGTGATGTGCGCAGGGCTTTGCGAGCCGGGCAACTACCCCGACGTGGAGCCTGCACTCGTGGCCGACGGCCTGTCGGCACTGACGGATGGCCTGTGGCTCGACCTGCTGGTACGGCCGGAATCGATGAGCCGTGATTTGGCGCGGCGGATCACGCTGTCGTATCTGGCGGATGCGTTTCCGCGTCATTTCCGGCAATCTGTCGCAGGCAATCGGAGTTAGCCAGACATGCGCATCACGCTCGATGAAGAGGCACTGGCCTGGCGCGACCGCGCGGCGAAGTTCGCGCGTGAGGAATTGATACCGCACGAAGTGGAGGCCGAACTCCATGAAGGCAAGCTACCGCCGGACGTGAAATCGAGGCACAAGCGCCTGGCGATCGAACTGGGCTTCAGCGCCATGGATGTTCCGGCCGCGCGTGGTGGGCGCGAAGCCCGCGTCATCGACCAGGTTGCGGTCTGGGAGCAGCTCGGACGGGTCACGAATGCGCTTTGCTGGTGCTTTTCGGAGGCGCAACGCTGGATGTTCGAGGCCTGCAGCGAGGAGCAACTCGAGCGATTCATCCTTCCGCTGATGGCTGGCCGACGCAAGGAATGCTACGCGATCACCGAGAGCGGCCCCGGGTCAGATCCCGAGTCGATCGAGACCAGCGCCAACCGCTGCTCCGAGGGATACCGGATCTCCGGGGAGAAATGGTACGTGACGAGTGCGAACCACGCGGATTACTTCATCCTGCAGGCGAGGCTCGCTGACGGTCCGCACGCGGGGTCGCATTCCCTGTTCTTCATCGACAAGGACCAGCCGGGCATCGAGTTGGTGCGCACGCCACTCTTCAGCCATACATTCAGCGATCATCATCCGATCTACCGGTTCAACGAGGTCGTGGTTCCTGAGAACCAGCGCCTGGGCAGCGAGGGCAACGGCATGGGTTACGCCCACAGCTGGTTTCGACGCGAGCGGCTGATGATCGCTGCGCGCAGTTGTGGCGCGGCCGCCCGGCTGATCGAGGAAGCAACCGCATTCGCCAGCACGCGCATGATCGGTGGCGAGGCGCTGGCCGAAAAGCAGATGATCCAGGCGATGCTCGCCGACAGCGTCACCGAGCTTTGGGCCGCGCGACTCATCACCTACGAGGCCGCCAGGGCGCATGATCGCGGCGACAAGCTGAATTCGCTGCATGCGCAATGCTCGATCGCAAAGCTGTATGCCTCCGAGGCGGCGAACCGCATCGCCGACCGGGCGTTGCAGATCTTCGGGGGGCGCGGCTACATGCGCGAGCACGCCGCTGAACGATTCTTCCGGGAGCTTCGCGTGGACCGGATCTGGGAAGGCACGAGCGAGATCCAGCGCCTCATCATTGCGCGCGCCCTGCTGAAGCGCGGACTCGAGGGAATGTAACGCGTGAGGAGGACACTTGAGCTGCTGCTTGCGGGCATTGCAATGGCCTGGGCCGCGATGGCGTCGGGCGCGGAAGAAAAAATCCTCAATGTCTTCACCTGGCCGGACTACATCGCCCCGGACACGATCGATAATTTCGAGGCGGAATACGGCATCAAGGTCAACTACGACCTCTACGATTCGACCGAGATGGCGGAGGCGCGGTTGCTGGCCGGACGCACCGGTTACGACGTTGTCTTGCACTCGGAACGCTATTCTGCGCGCCTGATCCCGATCGGCGTCTACCGGCCGTTGGACAAGAACAAGCTGACCAACTGGGGCAACCTGGATCCGTGGGTGCTGAAGACCGTTGAGTCGGACGATCCGGGCAACCGCTATGGTGTGCCTTATCTGTGGGGCTCGACCGGTTTCGCGTACAACGTCAAGATGATCAGGGAGCGCATGCCGGATGCGCCAGTCGGCAGCGGCGACATGATCTTCAAGCCCGAAGTCGCGCGCCGCTTCGCGGATTGCGGCATCACATTCCTCGACGAGCCGACCGATGTGATACCAATGGCGCTGCTCTACCTTGGCCACGACCCCAACAGCCTCGATCCCGCCGATCTGGCGGAAGTCGAGAAATTGCTGAAGGGCGTGCGGCCGTACATCCGCTATTTCAGCTCGGCGAAGATGCTGATCGACATGCCGAATGAAGAGGTCTGCATTGCGATGAGCTGGTCGGGTGACTACGCTACGGCGATGCACCGGGCGGAAGAAGCGGGCAGGCCGATCAAGCTTGCGTACACGACGCAGCGTGAGGGCACGTTGGCATGGTTCGACATGTGGTTCATTCCGGCGGATGCGCCGCATCCCGACAACGCACACCTGTTCCTGAACTACCTGCTGCGGCCGGAAGTCATTGCGGCGATCAGCAACGAGGTCCGATACGCGGCGCCGAATCCGAAGGCCATGCCGCTCCTGCTGCCGGAAGTGCGCAACGACCCGGCGGTCTACCCTCCCGACGAGGTGAAGCAGAACCTGTACATCGGCCTCATCCACGATCCGCTGGACGAACGCAAGCGGACGCGCTTGTGGTCGCGCGTGAAGACCGGCCTGTGAACGATTCGCCTCCATCGCCGCTGGTGCAAATCCGCGAGGTCACGAAGAAATTCGGCGGCGTCACGGCGGTCGACCGCGTCTCGCTCGACATCCTGCGCGGGGAGCTGTTCGCGATCCTCGGTAGTTCGGGCTGCGGCAAGACGACGCTGCTCCGGCTGCTGGCCGGCTTTGAGGAACCGACCTCGGGACGGATCCTCATTGACGGCGCCGACATGACCGATGTGCCGCCTTACGAACGTCCCGTGAACCTGATGTTCCAGTCCTACGCGCTGTTTCCGCACATGACGGTGGCGCAGAACGTCGCCTACGGCCTGAAGAAGGAACATGTGCCCGCCGACAAGATTCGGGAGCGCGTCGCCGAGATGCTGGCGATGGTCAAGCTTGAGGCGCTGGCCGGACGCAAGCCGGAGAAGCTGTCGGGCGGAGAGAAGCAGCGCGTCGCGCTCGCGCGCGCGCTGGTCAAGCGGCCAAAGCTGCTGCTGCTCGATGAGCCAATGGCCGCACTCGACAAGAAACTGCGCCAACACACGCAGTTCGAGCTGGCCAGCCTGCAGTATCAACTCGGCACGACATTCGTCGTCGTCACCCACGACCAGAGCGAGGCGATGACGCTCGCGAGCCGCATCGCCGTGATGGCCGAGGGGCGCATCGCCCAGGTGGGCACGCCGGGCCAGGTGTACGAGTTTCCCGCGAACCGCTATGTCGCGAGCTTCGTCGGCAACATCAACCTGTTCGACGGCCGCGTGACTGCCGCCGGGAACGGCCAGCTGTCGGTGAAATGCGAAACGCTGGGATCCGACGAATTGTCGGTGATGTCGGGTGGCGCGATCGCGCCGGGCAGTGCCGTCTGCGTAGCCGTGCGCCCGGAGAAGATCACGATCAGTCGGCAGGCGCCCGAGGCGAGGGATCGCAATGTCGTCAAGGGGACTGTCTGGGACCTGGCCTACTTCGGCGACCAGTCGCTCTACCGCGTCCGACTGAAGAGCGGCGCGGAGTTGCAGGTCAGCGCGCAAAACATGCGGCGCTCGGAGAAACTGACCATCGAATGGGACGACGAAGTCTTCCTCTCGTGGGAAGTCGCCAGCACGATCCTGCTGCGCTCATGACCGACGAAACCTCGGAAAAAGGTCTGCGAACCCAGCGCTGGCTGCGCAGGACCGTGGCGCTGCCGTACCTGTGGTTGCTGCTGTTCTTCCTCGCGCCTTTCCTGATCATCCTGAAGATCAGCGTTGCCGAACCGATCGTGGCGCAACCGCCATTCACGCCACTTCTCGAATGGGGCGCGCAGGGCCTCGCGGGCCTGAAGGCCACATTCGAGAACTATGCCTACCTGTTCGAGGACGGCTATTACGGAATCATCTACCTGTCGTCGCTGAAAATGGCGGCTATCGGCACGGTCCTGTGCCTGTTGCTCGGCTACCCGATGGCGTATTCCATCGCGCGCCAGCCACCGCGCCGCCGCCAGATCCTGCTGTTGGCGGTCATCCTGCCATTCTGGATCTCGTTTCTGCTGCGGGTCTACGCCTGGATCGGCTTGCTGAACAACCGTGGCGTGATCAACGAGTTTCTGCTCTGGCTGGGTGTGATCGACCACCCGTTGACGATGCTCTACAACGACTTTGCCGTGTACCTCGGCATCGTTTACTCGTACCTGCCATTCATGATCCTGCCGCTGTACGCAAATCTCGAGCGGCATGATCACGACCTGCTCGACGCAGCTGCCGACCTCGGCGCACGGCGCTGGCAGGGATTCATCGACGTGACGCTGCCGCTGTCGGTGCCAGGCATCATCGGCGGCTGCCTGCTGGTCTTCATTCCCACGGTCGGCGAGTTCACGATCCCCGCGCTGCTCGGCGGCGCGGACACGCTGATGATCGGCCGCGTGCTGTGGGACGAGTTCTTCATCAACCGGGACTGGCCGGTAGCCTCGGCGGTCTCTGTCGTGCTGCTGCTGTTGCTGGTCGTGCCGATCCTCTGGTTCCAGCGCCTGCAGCGCCGCGAGCAGGAGCAGGGGAGATGAAGAACCGCTCGCTGATGCTGATGACGATCGTGGCATTCGGCTACGCATTGCTGTACGTGCCGATCATCTCGGTCATCGTCTACTCATTCAATGATTCACGGCTGGTGACGTTATGGGGAGGGTTCTCGCTGCGCTGGTACGTCAGTCTGCTTTCGGATGAGGATCTGCTGGGCGCAGCCCTGCTGAGCCTGCGCATTGCAATCGTCAGCGCGACCTTTGCCACGGCGCTGGGAGCCATCGTGGCGCTCGCGCTGCATCGCGTGAACCGCCTGCGCGGCAGGCTGCTGCTCTACGGCATGGTGACGGCGCCGCTGGTGATGCCGGAGATCATCACCGGCCTGTCGCTGCTGTTCCTGTTCATTTCGATGGCCGACCTGATCGGCTGGCCTGCATCGCGCGGCGCGACGACCATCACGATCGCGCACATCACGTTCTCGATGGCCTACGTGGTGGTCATCGTCCGGTCGCGGCTGGCCGCGATGGACGAGTCCCTGGAGGATGCCGCAATGGATCTCGGCGGGCGCCCGGTGGCGGTCTTTTTCGACATCACCGTGCCGATGCTGCTGCCGGCCCTGGTCTCGGGCTGGCTGCTTTCATTCACGCTGTCACTCGACGATCTGGTGATCTCGAGTTTCGTGTCGGGCCCTGGGGCGACGACACTGCCGATGCTGATCTTTGCGAAAGTGCGCCTCGGCGTGACGCCGGACATCAACGCGATTACGACGATCATCATCGTGCTGGTGGCGGTTGCCGTGGCAACCGCGGCTTTCGTATCCAGCCGGCGTGAGTCGGCGGACGTGCGGCGGACGGCCTCCGAGGGGTAATATAGCCCGGCCATGGAACTCAACAAGATACTGGACACTTGGCAGTGCGGTCACGCGCTGCCGCGCGCCGTTTATCAGGATCCGGAGATCTACGAGAGCGAGATCCGCCGCATCTTCCTGAAGTCCTGGCAATACGTCGGGCATGCCAGCCAGATTCCGCAACGCGGCGATTATTTCCTGTTCGAGATCGCGGGCGAGTCGGTCATCCTGGTACGGGACGGCGAGGGGGCCGTCAATGCACTGCTGAATGTCTGCAGGCATCGCGGCTCCCGCATCTGCGATGCGCCCGAAGGGCGGGAGGCGCGGCTGACCTGCAGGTACCACGGCTGGACCTATGGCCTGGACGGCTCATTGCGGGCCGTGGGCTTCGCACCGGAAGGCATGGACAAGACCCGGCTGGGCTTGAAGCGCCTGCAAGTCAAGGTGTTTCAGGGCCTGATATTCATCAATTTCGATCCGGATGCCGTGCCCTTCGCCGCGATCGAAAATGACCTCGGTCCGGTGCTCGCGCCCTGGAGCCTCGAGCACGCGAAGATTGCGCACCGGAAGAACTACCCGATTGCGAGCAACTGGAAGCTGGCGGTCGAGAACTACTGCGAGTGCTACCACTGCATGACGGCGCACCCGGAATACTCGGTCGGGCACAGTCTCGCGCTGCCGCGGGAGGATTGCGAAGTGATGCTGGAGCAGGTGCTCACGCGCGCCGAATCCGTCGGGCTCTCGCGCGCTGTAGTCCGTCATTCGTGGCTCGCATCGGGAATGCTCGGCACCGACCGCGGCTTCGACCGCTACCCGCTGCTCCGCGGGCACCTGACCGGCAGCCGCGACGGCAAGCCCGTCGCGCCGCTGATGGGCAAGATCACGGGCTACGACGGCGGTGCGACCGACGTGCACCTCGGGCCGACGACCTTTGGCCTGGCGTATTGCGATCACGTGGTCCTGTACCGGTTCACGCCGCGCGGCCTGCACAACACCGACTGCGAGATCAGCTGGCTGGTCAACGGTTCGGCCGTCGAGGACAAGGACTACGATCGCGCCGGGCTGAGCTGGCTGTGGGACGTCACAACGATCGCGGACAAGGAGATCATCGAGCGCAACCAGGCGGGTGTCGATTCGCGCTTCTACGAGCCCGGGCCCCTGATGCCGATGGAGGAATTCACGCACCGGTTCCTGGAGTGGTACGTCGCGACCTTGCGTGGGCCGACGGACAGCGCACAGCGACGCGCGGGCTGACGATCCGGGCGCCTTCGATTGCCTCGGCGGCAGCCAGTGGTTAGTATCGACCGATTGCGAGGGTGGGGGAATCATGACGAACCAGAGTCCCAGGCCCGCACGGGGGCGTTCACCCGCCCTGGCGGCGGCAATCTCGGCAGTGCTGTCGATGGCCGGCACGGCATCGGCGCAGACGGTGACCGGGCTCGATGAAGTCATCGTCACCGCCACCAAGCGCGCGGAGCGCCTGCAGGACGTCCCGGAATCTATCACCGCATTCGATTCGGAAGCGATTGCGATGCGCGGCCTGCAGCAGGTGGACGATCTCGCGAAGATGGTGCCGGGCCTGTCCCTCGGCCAGCGCGAACCCGGAGCCACGACCATCGTGTTCCGCGGCGTCGCGAGTTCCGGTATCGCATTCGGTGCCGCGTCGTCGTCCGCCCTGTACCTGGACGAGCAGCCGATCACCCAGAGCGGCGCTAACCCCGACCCGCGATTGATCGACATCGAGCGGGTCGAGGCCCTGCGCGGACCGCAGGGCACGCTTTATGGCGCGAGTTCCCAGTCCGGCACGCTGCGTATCATCACCAACAAGCCGGATCCGGCGGGCTTCGCTTCCTGGGTCGACACACAGGTCTCGCAGGTTGACGGCGGCGGCACGGGATACGACGTCAGCGCCATGGTCAATGTACCGCTGTCGGACAAGTTCGCGCTGCGCCTGGTCGGTTTCACGGCCGAGGATGCCGGTTTCATCGACAATGTGCTCACCAACAGTCCGGGCACAGGAACTGATAATTGCTCTCGACCTTTCACATCACCGAATGTATGTCCTGGTTTCACGAACGCCAACGTAGTTGCCAAGGACGTCAACTCAGCGCAAACGAGTGGCGGCCGGGCTGCACTACGCTGGGACGTCACCGAAAACGTCAATGCAACTTTCGGCGCCATATTCCAGGACCTGCACGCCGATGGGCATGGCGACGTCAGTGTCGGTGGCGCCGACCTGACGCAGGTCCGGTTCGAGAAGGAAAACCTCGACGACAAGTGGTACCAGCTCGCAATGACGATCAATGCGTCGCTGCCATTCGGCGATGCGGTGTTTGCAGCGTCTTATTTCGACCGCGATTTCCGCTACCAGGCGGATGCCACGGATTACGAGTTCAGCTTCAACCAGAACTTTTTCACTGTTTGCGTGAAGGGTGAGGCGGACCCTTGCTATTACAACGTATACGACTTCCTCGGCGACCCCCAGGGTTTCGCGACCGACCACGATCAGATCGAGATCACGACGCTGGAAGCGCGCCTGCAATCGCCGGGTGATTCAGGGAGCCGCTGGGGCTGGCTGGCCGGTGTGTTCTACAGCCATGAAAAGTCGCACTCGGATTTCGACAGCTACGTCCGCGGCTACCAGGAGACGGGGGCATTCGCGTACTTCGTCTATAATCAAGCCTACCTGGGGGGCGATGTGCTCGCGCCGACCGAGACCTGGTTCCTCGGCCGTTACGACACGGAACTCGATCAAAAGGCCGTGTTCGGTGAAGTCAGCTTTGACGTGTCGGAAAATTTCACGATCACGGCCGGCGGGCGCTGGTTCGATTACGACACCCAGTTCGCCCTGCACCAGGAGGCACCGGCGGGTTTCATCGGAGAATCATTGCAGAATAGCAATGAAGATTCGAGCGAAAACGGTACCGTCGCAAAGCTGAACTTCACTTATCGCATCGACGACGATCGCATGGTCTACGCGACTTATTCCGAAGGATTCCGCGTCGGCGGCAGCAATCCGTTGAGGTCGACTTCGGTTCTTCCCCGCACATACGATTCAGACGAGTTGCAGAACTACGAAATCGGCGCGAAGACGCAGTGGTTAGACAATCGCGTGCGGCTCAATGTCTCGGCCTACTACATGAAGTGGAGCGATTTCGCCGTGCAGATCGAAGATCCGCAGACGGGCCTTTTCCAGCTCGGCTTCGTGAACCTGCCGAGTGCCGATATCCAGGGCATCGAGGCTGAGTTTGCCGTCAACTTCAGCGAACGGTGGCAGCTGGATGGCTCCTTCTCGTACAACAACGCGGAAGTCGCCGAAGCGGCTGCGATTTTCTTTGAAGACCCGGAACCGCCTGCCCCGAAACTGGACCCATTCATCGTCACCAAAGGCGCACGCCTGCCGCTGACGCCAGACTGGACCGCCACGCTCGGCATCGAGTACCGCTCGCCCGGCCGGCTGTTGAACGCGCAGCCGTTTGCGCGATTCGATTACGCATACCAGGGCGAGTCAGTCAACTCTCTCGAGGGCATCGACGCTGTCGTCGGGATCGGAGCCGGGGTGGATATACAGGATGCCTATCAGACCGGCGACTTCCGGTTCGGGCTGGAGGGCGAGAACTGGAGCGGGTCGATCTTCGTCGACAATGTCTGGGACGAGCGGGCCGAGTTGTACTTCAGCAACCGCTGGGCGAAGCAGCGGCTGTCGGTCAACCAGCCGCGGACCATCGGCGTGCAGTTCCGATACGAATTCTGACCGCGTCCTGACCATCCTCGTCGCAACCTCGGTTGTGCGCGGCAGCCGCCAGGGGGAGAGCCACGGCGGCGTGTACCTCGTGGATTTCGACCGTGACCGCGCGACCCAGGTGCTCGACTGGAACGCAATGGATATCGACTGGCAGGGCCGCGGCTGGGATCGCGGCCTGCGCGGCATCGAGTTCGATGGCGACAACATCTACATCGCAGCCAGCGACGAATTGTTTGCCTACTCACCCGACTTCCGCCTGGTCGGATCGTGGCGCAACCGGTACCTGAGGCACTGCCACGAAATCTTCCGTCACGAACGGACGCTGTTCCTGACGTCTACCGGCTTCGATTCGATCCTCGGCTTCGACCTGGACAGGAAGGGATTTTCCTGGGGACTGCAGGTCGCCGCCCTGGGCGACGGATTCGTCGGCACACCCTTCGACCCGGAGTTTGACGACGGTCCTGCGCCGTCCAACACCCTGCATCTGAACAATGTCTACTGTGCGCCGGGTGGCATGCACATCAGCGGTCTGCGGACGGCCGGAATCCTGCTGTTCAATGGTCGTGAGCTGCGCCGCTGGGTGACGATTCCCATCGGTGCCCACAATGCGCGTCCGTTTCTCGATGGCGTGCTTTTCAATGACACCGAAGCGGATGTCGTCAGGTACGCCTCCCGCGATGGCGAGCGTGTGTTCCAGGTGCCGCGTTTCCCGGCCGAGAGCCTCACGCATGTCAGCCAGGACGATTCGCGGATCGCGCGCCAGGCGTTTGCGCGTGGCCTGTGCGCGATCGACGATGAGACCATCGCCGCCGGCTCCTCCCCCTCGACGGTCACGCTGCACGACCTGAGACCGGGCGCCAAGGCGCGGATGGCGACGCTGACCCACGATGTCCGCAATGCCATTCACGGCCTCGAAGTCTGGCCGTTTGGCTGGAAGGTTGCAGGCGACCGCTAGCTGCCTATAGGCTCTGCTGCATGGACATCGGGGCGCCGATCCGCAGTTTCGGAAAAGTGGACATGGAGTCGCTGGCGGCGGCGATCCTGGCCCAGGACGATGCGGCCTGGAACGAGAACGTGCAGCGGCAGAAGGACTATGAAGTCCACGAACAAACCCGCTCGATCGTGCTGTTGTTCGCGGAGGTTTCGGACTGGCCTGCCCTTGAAGTCAGCAAGCAGCCGGGCTGGGACCGGCTCGCCGAGACCGCCGTCCCGCTGATGCACCAGATCATCCGCAACTGGTACCCGCCCGGCGGCACGATCATCCGCGCAATGGCGGCGAAACTGCTGGCGGGCGGCCGGATACTGCCGCACCGGGACTCCCATCCGTCGTTCGGCGCCGGTCACCGCATTCACGTGCCGATCATCACGAACCCCCGGGTCCGCTTCATGATCGACGGCCGGCCATTCCAGTTCGAGGTCGGCCAGGCCTACGAGATCAACAACCAGAAAGTCCACAGCGTGATGAACAAGGGCACTGTGGACCGGATCAATTTCATATTCGACTACGTGCCGCCGGCGGTTCGTAACGGCGATATCGCTCGCGGATCGGCTCAATGACGGTGATGAGTTCGTCGAGGTGAGCGGCGTAGTTCTGCCAGTGGCCGACTGAGCGGTCATAGATCGGCTGACGCACCTGTTCTGAACTCGGCGTGCGCACCGGCCGGTTGCTCTCGTAAAACCGCAGGCAAGCGTCCTCCCACGGCAATCCGCAGAATTCGAGCAGGCGCCGCACCTGCGGCTCGAAGTCCGCAACGACTTCTTCGTACTGCACGGTCAGCACCTTCCCCTGCAGCACTTCGGCCCAGTGGTCCATCATCCGCTGGTACTGCAGGTAATATTCGCCGATCTCCGTCAGGTCATAGGTGAAGGCCTGGCCCTTCGCAAAAAGCTGTCGATAGCAACTGAGGCACGCGTCAAGCGGGTGGCGCCTGGCGTCGATGATCCTGGCTTGCGGCAGGATCAGCGACAGGAATCCGATGTTGGGAAAGTTATTCGGGTTCTTGTCGATGAATCGTGGTGCGCCCGAGCGGCGGTGCATTTGTGCGTAGGCCAGATAGTCCCGGCCCAGCGACTGAAAGTTCTGCGGCTGGAGTTCTCGCACGGCTTCGGGATAGTTGATGCCATCGGCCCGATTGCGGTTCAGCCAGGTGGCGACGCGGCCGAGAAAAGGTAGCTCACTCGTCCCTTCGACCTGGCTGTGACTCGCGAGTATCTGCTCGAGCAGCGTCGAGCCCGAGCGCGGCAGGCCCACGATGAAGATCGGTGCCGGATCGGCCAGTCCGGCAGCGCGATGGGTTTGCAGGAAATCGGCGGAAAACACCTGGACCAGGCGATCGTTCATGGTCTCGGTCTGCACCGGATCGTAGGTGACTTCCGTGCGTTGCTTCGTGTTACCGGTATTGTAGAAGCTCCAGGCGCGATCGAAGTCGCCACGATCCTCGCAGGCCTTGCCGAGTGCGAACAGGAAATTGACCTCGGACTGCACAGCGAGTCCCGCGCCGTTGACGCGACGCTCCATTTCGGCAACGGTAGCGTCGTCAAACCGATAGGTCTTCAGGTTCGCGAGACTCCAGTAGGTCTCGCCGAAATCAGGCAACTGTCGGATGCACTCGTTGTAGGAAGCCACGGCCTCGTCGTAGCGGCCGACCGCCTTGAGGACATGGCCGATACCGATCAGGGCACCGACATGCGCAGGCCGGAGCTTCAGGCATTGCTCGTATGCCTCGATCGCTTCGTGCGTGAACGATCCAGGTGCCAGCGTCGAGCCGCGCAGGTAATGCGCCTGCGGATTGGCCGGGTCGAGTGCAATGGCCTGATCGAAGCATTGCAGGGCCTCGCCATAGCGATCCTGTTCCTTGCGCAGCCGCCCGAGGTCGAGGATTGCCAGCAGGAAGTCCGGCGCCAGGGAGATCGCCTTTTCCAGCAGGCCCTCTGCCTCGCCGTCGCGCCCCGCCTTCAGGGCGATCAACGCGAGCAGGCGCATCGCATCGACATTACGCGGGTTGTGACGAAGGATGCGGCGGTACAGGTGCTCGGCTTCGTCGAGGCGGCCTTCCTTCTGATGCTCCGCGGCCAGCGCCATCAGGCGTCGCTCGGGGGACAGCGCGAAACAACGCTCGAATGCCTGGTCCGCCTCGGCGCCGCGACCCAGCATCGCAAGCGCTCGCCCGAGCGTGAACCAGGCGTTCTCGAGCTTCGGGTCGAGATGCGTGGCGCGCTCCAGGTGGGGCAGGGCTTCGAGTGCGCGATTCTGCTTCACCAGCAGATGGCCGAGATCCTCTTGCGGCTTCGCAAAGGTCGGCGCTTCGGCGATCACTTGCAGCAATTTCGATTCGGCCTCGGCCGCCCGGTCCAGCTTGATCAGCAATGCGCCCAGCAGCGCCTGCATATTGACGTCGCGCGGGTAGTCGTCGAGCGCCGACCGGCATCGGGTCTCGGCCGCAACGAGATCACCCGAGTTGATCAGTGCGATCGTCTGTTCGAATATGGCCTTCGGCGCAAGCAGCAAACGCAAGCAGGGTGGCTCCACTCCGTCAATTCAACCGCAGAGCCTACTTGATCGGCTCGACCGCTGCGCGGCACCTCTGAACCGATTGCCGGGCGCCTTGTGGCAAGATCGGCACCATGACACGCCGCCTGACGTTGAGCCTGGATGCCGTGATCGTCGCGGTCACCGCGGAGCAGCCGCGCATTTTGACCACGACGCGGTCGGATCAGGCCGCCATCCCCGCACTGCCCTTTGGGCCGCTGAACACCGATCGGGACGCTACGCTCGAGCTCGGCCTGCGGCACTGGGTCGTGACCCAGACTGGCCACGACCTTGGCTATGTCGAGCAGCTCTACACCTTTGGCGACCGCGAACGGCAACGCGGTGCCGGCAGCACCCGTCATCTGTCGGTGGCCTACCTTGCCCTGGTCCGCGAAGAGCGGCCCGCGCCGGGCGCCGCCTGGCTCGATTGCTATGACATCCTGCCCTGGGAGGAACGCAGGCACGGCGTTCCCGCCATCGTCACGGACACGCTGTTGCCAGCGCTCGCCCGCTGGGCCGGCAAGAATCCCGCGCGGCGCCAGCGGGTGGAATCCGACTTCGGCGGCCGGCGACCCTGGGATCCGATCCGCGTTCTGGAACGCTACGAACTCCTGTATGAGGCGCGCCTGGTGCCGGAATACCAGCGCGACCGCGGCGACAAGCCGAAGCCGGTTGCGGCCGGCACGGAACTTGCCTACGACCACCGGCGCATCGCAGCAACTGCCCTCGGCCGGCTGCGCGGCAAGCTCAGGTACCGGCCGGTCGTATTCGAGCTGTTGCCCGAGAAATTCAGCCTGTTTCAGCTGCAGCGCACCGTCGAGGCGCTGACCGGCACGCACCTGCACAAGCAGAACTTCCGGAGGCTCATCGAGCACGGCCGGCTGGTCGAGGCGACCGGGACCCTGGACCGGCCCACCCGGGGCCGACCGGCGGAGTTGTTCCGCTTCCGCCGCGAAGTAGTGCGCGCCCGCCTTTTCTGATCTATAATACTCACTTCGAGCATAAATGAAGTGAGGGCCACCGTGGGCAGCCTTGCAGGCGTCCTGCCGGACGTCGAAATCGCCGTTATCGAGCCGCTGATCGCCGAGATCGAGGCGCTGAAGGCCTCGCGTCGCGCGGTGATCCTGGCCCACAACTACATGACCCCGGACATCTACCACGGCGTCGCGGACCTGCGCGGCGATTCGCTCGCGCTCGCGCGCATGGCCGAAAAGGTAGACGCCGATGTCATCGTCATGGCCGGCGTCCATTTCATGGCGGAAACCGCCAAGCTGCTGAACCCCGCCAGGACCGTGCTGATCCCCGACCTGCGCGCCGGCTGCTCGCTTGCGGAGTCCATCACCGGCGCTGACGTGCGCCTGCTGCGAGATCGCTATCCCGGAGTACCGGTCGTTACCTACGTAAACACCTCGGCCGAGGTCAAGGCCGAGTCCGATATCTGCTGCACCTCGTCCAATGCGGTGGCCGTCGTCGAGTCGCTCGGGACCGATCGCGTGATCTTCCTGCCGGACCAGTACCTGGGCCGCTGGGTCGCTTCGCAGACCGGTGTCGACGTGATCCTCTGGGAAGGCAGTTGCATGGTGCACGAGCGCTTCACCGGCGAGGAACTGCGCGCCTATCGCACGAGCCACCCCGGCATCCAGATCATTGCGCACCCGGAATGCCCGCCGGACGTCCTGGCGGAGGCCGATTACGTCGGCTCGACATCCGGCATGATCTCCTGGGTCGAGCGCAACCGCCCGCGCCGTGTCGTCATGGTCACCGAGTGCTCGATGTCCGACAACGTCGCGGCCGAGATTCGCGACGTCGAGTTTGTGCGGCCCTGCAATCTCTGTCCGCACATGAAGCGGATCACTCTGAGAGGCATTGCCGACTCGCTGCGTTACCTGCGCTACGAAGTGACGATCCCGCCGGCGGTCGCCGAGCGCGCGCGCCGCGCCGTCACGCGGATGCTGGCGGTGAACGCATGATCGTGGATGACTTCATTACGGCACCCGCCGTGGTCGTTGGCGGCGGCATCGCCGGGCTTTCGACGGCGCTTGGGCTCGAGGGCTGCGTCGTCGTCGCCAACGAGCCGATCGGCGGCGGAAGCTCCAGGCTGGCGCAGGGTGGCATCGCCGCCGCACTCGATCGCGCCGATTCCCCGGCCCTGCATGCGGCGGACACGCTGCGTGTCGCCGCGCAGCTTGCCGACCCGGACATCGTCGCGCTGGTGACGCAGGCGGCGGCCGGCCGGATCGAGTGGCTGCGGGCGCTCGGCGTCGCATTTGATCTCGCGCCATCCGGCGCGCTTCAGCTCGGCCGCGAAGCGGGGCATGGCCGGCACCGCATCGTGCACGCGGGCGGTGACCGCACCGGCGCGGAGGTCATGCGCGCAATGCGCAATGCGGTCCTGCAACGCCCGGACCTCCAGCTGCTGGAGGACTTCGAACTGATCGACCTGGTGACCTCCGGCGATCGTGCCGCCGGCGTGTTGCTCGAGGGCCCGGGCGGCCTGCGCCTCGCCGTGCTTGCATCGCATGTCGTGCTCGCGACCGGCGGCATCGGCGGCTGCTTTGATCGCACCACAAATCCGCCGACTTCGCGCGGCGCAGGCCTTGCAGCCGCCGCCCGCCGTGGCGTACGGCTCGCCGATCTCGAGTTCGTGCAATTCCATCCGACCGCGCTCGCGGTTGACGCCGATCCACTGCCCCTGCTGACCGAAGCGCTGCGCGGCGCCGGTGCCGTGCTGCTCGACGAGTCGGGCGTCCGATTCATGACCGGCATTCATCCCGATGCAGAACTCGCGCCGCGCGACGTCGTTGCGCGCAGCGTATTTGCGATGAACGAGCAAGGCCGGCAGGTACTGCTTGACGCGACCGGCATCGCCGATCTCCCCACGCGCTTCCCAGGTGCCTTTGCCCTGGCCGGGGTCGCGGGGCTGGATCCCACGCGACAGGCGTTGCCGGTTGCGACCGCCGCGCACTTTCACATGGGTGGCATCGCCACCGACCCGCGCGGCGCTACCTCGCTCGCTGGTCTGTGGGCCTGCGGCGAGCTTGCCGCAACCGGGCTGCACGGCGGCAACCGCCTGGCGAGCAATTCGCTGCTCGAAGGACTGGTGTTCGGCGAGCGCATCGCCCGGGCGATCCGCGTGGCGAATCTGCCGCCGCCAAGGGGTTCGCTCGAGGTGCCGCGCCGGCTGCGGGCGCCGGGCACCGATATGCAGCGCTTTTCGTTGCTCAGGCATCTCGTCGGCCGCAGTCTTGGCCCGTTGCGATCAAGCGCGTCGATGATCTCCGCGATGCACCGGCTCAATGCCTGGGATTCGGCCTCACGCGCCGAGGACGATCTGGTCCTGATCGCGGGCAAGCTCTTGCATGCAGCGCTCAGGCGCCGCGAGTCGCGCGGTGCGCATCAGCGTAGCGATTATCCGCAGGCCGCGGCCGGCGCGCCGGCCCACAGTTTCCTGCGTCCCGAGCCGGCACCCGTCGTGACCCTGGAGCTCCTGCGGAGCCACGTCGCGTGACGTTGGCACCACCGCTCGACGCACTGAGGCAAGTCGTGGATGTGGCGCTCGCGGAGGACCTGGGCGCCGCGGGCGACATCACGACCGAGTCGGTCATTCCGCCGGGAACGCCGTTTGCGGCTGAAATCCGCAGCCGTGAGGCCGGGCGCGTCGCTGGCACGGACGTCGTGGCAATTACGTTTGTCAGGTTTCCGGAATCGGCAACTGCCACGATTGTCGCCACCGATGGCAGCGTCGTCGGACCTGGCGACACCATCGCGCGGATTTCCGGTTCGGCCCGGACCGTCCTGAGCGCAGAGCGGACGATCCTGAACGTCCTCGGCCGGCTATCCGGCATCGCGACGGCAACGGCCATGGTGGTACAGCGCATCGCAGGTACACGGGCCATCATCAAGGACACGCGCAAGACGACGCCCGGGTTGCGGGCGCTCGAGCGCTATGCGGTCGCAGTCGGCGGCGGCGTCAATCACCGCTCCGGTCTCTATGACGCGGTGCTGATCAAGGACAACCACATCGATATCGCTGGTTCGATCACGGCGGCGGTCGAGCGCGTACGGGCAAAGTTGGGTGCCGCGATTCCCGTGCAGGTCGAGGTCGAAACCATGGATGAACTCGAGGAAGCGCTGCGCTGCAAGGTGTCCGCGGTGTTGCTGGACAACATGTCGCCGGACGAACTGCGCCAGGCGGTCGTGCTCGTCAACGGCCGCTGTTACACCGAAGCCTCGGGCAGCATTACGCTCACCAATGTCCGGGAGGTTGCGGCGAGTGGCGTGGATGCGATTTCGCTCGGCTCGCTCACGCATTCGGTGCGGGTGCTGGACCTGGGTCTGGATGCCGCATGATCAGGCGACTCACGCCCGAACAACGGTGACCTCAACGCCGTGGACCGCGGTACTGTCTCCCATGTCTGTCCGCTGACCGGGATTGAGCACGTTGACGTTGGCCCCGTCCTGCTGCTGTTTTGGCCACTTGCCTTTGTAAGCGAGCGCCACGCCTCGCGGGACCGCGTCGGACAGAACCACGCGCAAATTCAAGCGGCCGGTTTCGTTGGCCACAATCACAGGATCTCCATCGCCGAGGCGCCGATCGGCAGCGTCCGCGGGATGCAGGGCAATCGTGGCGGTCGGCTCGCGCGCCGTCATCTTCGCGACGTTGCCGAAGCTGCTGTTACAGCGCCACGATGAAGCAGGCGACAGGAGTCGGAGCCGCGCGCCCGTCGGACGCGCATCCGCGAGTGGCAGTGGCACGCGGGGATGCCCGTCGGCTTCCGCCCGGGCGGATGCGATCTCGATGCGGCCGCTCGGAGTCGGGAACTTGAGATCGGCGAAGGTGATGAGCGGCTCGGCCGAAACCGGCACTGTGCCATGGCCAGCCAGCGTGGCGAAGTCGAGCCCCAGCCCGGTCCTCTGCAGTGTCGTGGCGATGATGCCGTCGTCGGACTCGTAGAGTTCGGGTTCCGTGTACCCCATCGCGCGGGCAAGACGACGAAAGATCTCCTGATTCGGCAGCGACTCGCCGAGCGGCTCCATGACCTTGACCTGTGCCGAGACCGTCAACTGAAAATAGCCGGCAACGAGGTCGTCGAATTCGAGGAAGCTCGCGGCGGGTAGCACGAAATCGGCGAAATCGGTCGTATCCGTCGCAAACAGATCCAGAACCACAGAGAACAAGTCCTCGCGCGACAGCGCGCGACGGAGCCTGGCCTGCTCGGGACTTGAGGCGGCGATGTTCATGTTCCAGCACACCAGGCTCTGCGCCCGCGTCGGATCTTCCAGGCAAGCGGCCAGATCCATGTGGCTGATGTGGGGCACCGGCTTTGCGGCGAGGTGAGGCGCGGCGAGGTATGCGTCGTCGAGCAAACGTTCAGGAAGATTCAAGTCCGAGTTGAGAAACAGGAAACCCGCTCCGGGCTTGCCGATATTTCCCGTCACCGCGGGAAGCATCGCGCAGGCCCGGATGACATTGCCGCCGGTCGCTTGCCGTTGCAGCGCCTGTCCGAGCCACAGCAGTGACGGGCCTTCGCCATACGTACGGGCCGCCTCTTCGATGAGGCGGGTTGGCACGCCGGTCACGGCTTCGCCCCACGCCGGAGTGCACTCCTGCAGGGAAGGTTCAAGTTCCTCCCACCCGATGGTGTGGGCGGCGATGAATTTTCGATCGAGAAATCCATCGCGGCGCAGCACATGTAGCAGTGCGAAGGCCAGCGCGGCGTCACTTCCCGGACGGGGCTGCAGGTGCAGATCGGCGGCCTCCGCCGTTGCTGTGCGTACCGGATCAATGACGATCACGCGACCCGGCGCTTCGGCAAGCCAGTGATCGTGTGTGTGCGGCGCTGACGCGGACGGGTTCGCGCCCCACACGATGATCGTGGCCGCGTCGCGGACCGTGCGCGGATCGAAACCACTCAAGCCGGTGCCGTAGACGTAACCCAGGCCGACCTGGCCCGCCAGGTTGCAGATCGTGTCGGGTGTCACCTCGGTTGCGCCCAGTCGGTGGAAGAATCGCTGCGGAAACAGCGACGCGATCAGCGAAATCGTCCCGGTGTAATGCGTGTTGATGATCGCCTGGGGTCCGCTGGTCGCGGAGATCGATTGAAATCGCCCGGCAATCGTCGCGAGCGCGACCTCCCACGACACCGGCTCGAATCGGCCCTCGCCCTTGGGCCCCACGCGGCGCAACGGTTGGGTCAGGCGAGCCTTGGGATCGCGCCATTCGCGGTTGTAACCGGTCGAGCATTTTGCGCACAGCGTGCCGCGACTGATCGCGTGCTTCGGGTCACCGCGTACCTGGGCGACGCGACCGTCGCGTTTGACGACCACCATGCCGCAACTGTCGTAACAGTCGCGAGGACACGTCGTTCGCACGATTTCGGTCACCACCGGCATTGCGCGAGTTTGCGCCTTAAACTGGGATTTGGCGATGACCTGGCAATGAGGATATGCGGGGCGACGCAAATGGCGCAATCCGGGCAAGCCAGGGGGCGCCGAACTTCTGAAGCGCGCTCGCGTTGCCGGTGGGGAACAGTTGCGGCGCGGCGCCGGAGTACCTAGCATCCGGGCCCAGTGCGGTGGTGTAACCGCGAGCGAAAGGATCGGAATGGCGAACGACAGGCTGTGGTGGGAGCGCGAGGATCTGTGCTATCGGGGGGGCCGCCTGCATTTCGGCGGACGCGCGCTGGAGTCCTTTGTCACGGAGGCGGGCACGCCGACATTCGTCTATAGCGCGGCGCGCGTGCGCGACAACCTGCTGCGGTTGCGCACGGCGCTCACGTCGCACGGCGTTGAGCACGATGCCTTCTACGCGATCAAGGCGAATCGCTATGCGCCGCTCGTCACTTATCTCAAGCTGCTCGGATGCTGCGGCATTGATGCATGCTCGCCCGCCGAGCTCTGCTACGCACGCCAGGTCGGTTTCGAGGAGGCGGAAATCTCTTACACAAGCACATCCGTGTCGGAGAGCGATCTCGACTGCCTGCAACGCCACCCCGGCGTGCACATCAACTGCGACTCGCTCTCCACGATCCGGCGGCTTGGCAAGCGTTGTCCCGGACGGCGCATCGGCATCCGCTTCAATCCTGAGCTGGGTGCGGGCTACAATGACATGATGCGCTACGCCGGCGAGAAGGCGACCAAGTTCGGCATCTATCGCGATCGCTTCGAGGAAGCGATCGCCACGGCGCACGCTGCGGGAATGCGCGTCGAAGCGCTGCATTTCCACTTCGGCAGCGGTTATCTCGGCAATGCACTCGAAGTGCTCGACCGGGTGCTGGAGCGCGTCGGTGCGCTGCTCGACGCCCATCCGGAGATCCGCACGCTCAACATCGGCGGAGGCCTCGGCGTTCGGCTCACCGAGACGGAAATTTCCATCGACCTCGAGCGCTGGGCGGCGATCGTCGCGCGTCACCTGGTTCACCGCGGCGTGCGCGTCCAGGTGGAGCCCGGCGACTATCTCATCAAGGATGCGGGCGTGCTGCTGGTGCGCGTCAACACCGTGGAGGACAAGGCGGGCACGCGCTTCGTCGGTATCGACGCGGGCTTCAACATCCAGAACCTTGCCGCCTACTACCACACGCCGTTCATCGTCGCTCCGCTCAGCCGGGTCGCGAGGGCTCCACTGGAGCGCGTAACCATCGCGGGCAACATCAACGAGGCGATCGACCTGCTGGCAGAGGACGTGCAGTTGCCGGCGCTGACCGAGGGCGATCTGCTCGCCTTGCTGAATGCGGGCGGCTACGGCTCCTCATCGAGTTCAAACCACTGCATGCGTGGCGAGTTCCGCGAATATCTCCTCTTCGACGAGGCGTGATCGACCCGTGACTGCGAAACTAGCGATGCTGAGCCGGACATGAACAAGCTGGTGGAATGCGTTCCCAATTTTTCCGAAGGGCGCGATGCCGCTGTAATTCGCGGCATCACGGCGGAAATCGAGGCAGTGCGCGGCGTTACGCTTCTCGACGTCGATCCGGGTGAAAGCACCAACCGCACGGTGGTCACCTTCGTCGGCGCGCCGGAAGCGGTGGCGGAGGCCGCCTTCCGCGCCGGGAAACGCGCGGCCGAAACCATCGACATGGCGAAGCATCACGGCAGTCACGCGCGCATCGGCGCGATGGACGTCTGCCCGTTCGTGCCGGTCGCCGGCGTCACCATGGCCGACTGCGTTGCGCTGGCAAGGGAATGCGGCCGCCGCATCGGTGAGCTCGGCATCCCGGTGTATCTCTATGAGCACGCCGCTTCGAGCCCCGCGCGCAGGAATCTCGCGGCAGTGCGGGCCGGCGAATACGAGGGGCTGGAGAGGAAACTGGCGGATCCGGCCTGGAAGCCCGATTTCGGTCCGGCGAAGCACAACCCGCGCACCGGCGCCTACATCATCGGGGCGCGCGAGTTTCTGATCGCCTACAACGTCAATCTCGCTACCACCGACAAGCGTTACGCGGACGATATTGCCTATAGCCTGCGCGAGCGCGGCCGCCACAAGCGCAGCGGCAATGTCGCGCCGTTCTATTACAAGGGCGACGCGGTCGTGTTTGCCAGGGACCATTTCCCCTGCGGGGCCTGCGATCTGGTCGCAAAGTCGTGGGACGCACTCGCGGCGCATTACCGCGACGCCCACGGCAAGGACCTGGCAGCGCGCTACGCCGCGCTCGGCTACCCGGCGGGGGAGGTTGAAGGAAGACCGGTTTACGCGGATGGCCGCTTCCCGCACGTCAAGGCGGTCGGCTGGGTGGTCGACAAATACCGCCGCGCGCAGATTTCCATCAACCTGACCGACTTCAAGGTGGCTCCGGCCCACGCGGTCCTGGAGGCCGCGCGCGAAGAAGCCGCGCAGCGCGGGATTGCCGTCACCGGTTCCGAAATCGTCGGCGTGGTCCCGTTCGATGCGATGCTGGAATCCGGCCGCTACTACCTGCACCGCATGCGCAAATCCACCGGGTTGCCTGTCGGCGACGTGATCGAAACCGCGGTGCAGGCCATGGGCCTGCGCGATGTCGCACCATTTGAAACGGAGAAGAAAGTCATGGGTCTGCCACGCCAAGCCGGAGATCTGGTTCGCAAATCGATCGGCGAATTCGTCGATGAGGTCTCGCGCGACACGCCCGCCCCGGGCGGCGGCTCGATTGCCGCGCTCGCGGGCTCGATCGGAGCGGCCCTCGCCGCGATGGTCGCGAACCTGACGATCGGCAAAACGGGGTTTGACGGCCGTTACGAGGAACTGGATGCGCTCGCCGCGAAGGCGCAAGGCATCAAGGACCTCCTGCTCGCCGCGGTGGACGAGGACACGCAAGCCTTCAACGGCGTCATGGACGCGCTGCGCATGCCGAAAGACACGCCGATCCAGAAGGCCGCGCGCAGCGAAGCCATTCAGTCCGGCTACCAGCGCGCCACCGAGGTTCCGATGCAGACCGCCCGGCATTGCCGCGCGGCGCTGGAACTGTGCCTGACGGCCGCACGCTGCGGGAACGACGTCATGATCACCGACGCCGGCGTCGGCGCGCTGGTTTCCCTGGCGGGGGTGAAGGGTGCGGCCTACAACGCGCGAATCAACCTGAAGTCGATCAAGGATGCCGATTACGTCAAGCGCACCGGCGCCGAGATTGCGTGCCTCGTGGATGAAAGCCGGAATATCGCCGAAATCGTCGAACGCGAAGTGGAGCGGGTGGTGACTGAGGAATAAGATTCAAAGTGCTTTTTCCGTTGCGGGGCAGGCGCGAGCCCGCGCGCGCTGAGCGCGTGCTGGCGGTGGCGTGGAGGGGGTTCGAATCCCTCTGGGAGCGCCAATTCACCCGCCCTTGCCTGGGTCTCAGGAAGCTCCGTGGAGTCTGGGCGGTCGATCCCGTTGCATCGGTTGGATTATAAATGGCCTGTTTGCCGTATCTTTTCGCGCGGAAACGCAAACCAGGGTAAACGCAAACCAGGGTCAGGCATGCCGCGCGCGGGCGCTTCCCGCGAAGTAAAGCGCAGCACCGAGGCCGAGCAGCACGGAGGTGATCCCGGCGACCTTGAACAAAGCCAGCAGCGGGTGTTCCTCGCCGGTTGCGGGCACCAGCGCGAACGCGATCGCGGCGAGCGTCGTCGCGAGCCCGACCAGCGCCATCGCGACGACTGTGGCCCTTCCACCGGGGATGCGCGCCTCACCGGGCACCGGAACACTTCCCGACAGCTTGATTGCCGATGCGAACAGCGCCAGGAACGGCAACATCGTAGCGACGACCATCAGGTTGACGAGCACGTTGTAGGCGCCCCTGACGGAGGTGCCGGCCTGGCCCAGCAGGATGAACGCGGCGATGACGGCGGCCTGCGTCCACAGCGCGACCGTGGGTGCGCCGGTTTGGGGATGGACCCGCGCGAAGCCCGCGGGCAGGTAGTGATCGATGCCAGCGGCGAACGAGAGCCGCGCGTTGGCGCCGAGCCAGAGCCCGAGTCCGCCGATGCGGTCGAGGATGACGAGCAGCGCGCCCAGCGGAATCAGCCACGCGATGCCGAGGCGCTCGGCGCTGACGCGGATCGCCTCCATGACGCCATAAAGTGCGCTCAGCTTTTCCGGCGCCACTGACACCAGCACGGCGCCCGTGCTCAGCAGGTAGACCGCCGCGATCATTGGCGCTGCGATCAGGAGTGACCGCGGCACCGTACGCTGCGGATCGCGAATCTCCCCGCCCATGAACGAGACCGCCTCGGTACCGGTCCAGGCGAAGGCAATCGTCCCCCAGAAGATCCAGTCCTGCAGGTGGAAGCCCGGCACCATCGTCTGCGTATTCAGCGGGACCGCCGACCCGAAGCGCCCCCAGATCATGAGTCCGAGCGCGACCAGCAGCAGCATCTCGAACCAGCGCGCGATCGCACCGGCGTTGTAGAGCCACTTGGCGACCGCGAGACCGCGCAGGTTTAGCCAGACCGTCAACCCCAGCACCAGAAACGAGAAGCCGATGAAGTACGCCGGCGAGGTGCTGGCCACGGCGTCGGGCCGGCCCGCGAAGTACAGCGCGCTACCCGCAGCGAAATACAGCAGCCCCGTGAGGAACGGCATCCCCGCGATCCAGTACATCCACCCGGTGATGAAGCCGGCAAGCGGACCGAAGGCGCGCTTGCTCCAGACATAGAGGCCGCCCTCGTCCGGGTGGCGCGAGGACAGGAACACGACGCACACCGCGAGCGGCAGGAACATCCCGAGGCCACCGAGCACCCAGATGACCAGCGAGCTCGGCCCCGACGCCGCCGCGGCGGCCCACTGCGGCGAGCAGCCGGCAGTCACCATGAACAGCGTGACGTCGCGCACGCCCATGGCACGCTTCAGGTTTGGTGCTTCCAATGTCGTGTTCATCGCGCGCCCCTTTTCGTTATTCTGCGCCGCAGCATCGTTGGCATGCGAATCGTCGGCGAGGATGGTCAGGAATAGAGCAGGCGCGAGCCCGCGCGCCCTGAGTGCGTGCTGGCGGTGGCGTGGAGGGGTCCCAGGCTGGGGACTGATCAAACGCGAACCCGAGGGTGCTGACCGGTGCGTCGGCCTCGAGCTCGGGCGCCATTCAGCCTATGGCAAGTGCTGGCCCGAACCCCACGCGATCATGAAAGCGGATCCGGGTCGATGTGCGCCATCAGCGTTTCGTCGTCCAGGCCCAGCACGCCTTGCAGCACTGCCAGGTCTTCCATGCCGTAGGCGGTGCCGCCACCGTCGCGGTCCACGCTCACGATGGTGTTGCCATCGCTCTCGCGCATCGCAATGTACTCGGCCGAGCTGGCGTCGGTGTAGCCGTCGAGCAGAGCACCGAGTGCGAGCACGTCGCCCCCAGCGCCGGCGTTGAAGTCGGTGATTGTGTCCACCGCACCGCCGTCGCTCGCACGATACATGAAGGTGTCGCTGCCATCGCCGCCCGTCAGCGTGTCGCTGCCTGCGCCGCCGATGATGAGGTTGTCGCCGAGGCCGCCGGCCAGCACGTCGTCGTTCACCGTACCGAGCAGCGTCGGGTTCGCCTGCACCGCGTCGTAGGTCACCTGGGTGGCGCCGTTCGAGTCGGTCGAGGTGTGGAAGTCCGCCGCGTCGTACTGGCCGAGCACCGTCACCTGCGAGCTGTTCGTGCCGTCGCTGACTGTCAGCGTGCCCGAGTTGCCGCTGGCGCTGGCGCTGTAGGTCACCGAGGCGCCGGAGGCCATGTCGCCGAAGATCAGTGCGTCGTCGGATGTCAGGCCGGCAATCGTGCCGCTGAAATCCGCCGAGTCGTCGAGCCGCAAGCTGCCCGCCGCATTGTCGGCAAAGCCGACATTGGCATCCGATGCGGCGTCGAAGTCGATCAGGCCGCCATCGCCGATCGTCGCGCTACCGTGGCCGCTGACCTCGCCGTGGATGGAGACGCTGCCGCCCGCGGCTGACAATTCGCCGCTGTTGTCGAGCGCGCCCATCACGACCAGTCCACCACTGCCCAAAGCCCCTAGCGTGCCTGAGTTATTGACCACATTGCTGCCCGTGTCGATGACCAGCGCCTGCGTGCCGTCAGCAATGATCGTGCCGGCGTTAACCAGCGTCATCTGCCCGGCACCGATCTGGCCCGCGCCCGAGATCGTGTTGTCGATATTAATCAGCGTCGCGTTTGCAGCACCGCCGAAGATGACGTTGTTGCCATTGTCGGACAGCAGCACCTGGCCGCCGCCCTGCAGCGTGGCGCTCTCGACCAGGATCTGCAGGTCCGTCTCGCTGCCGGTTGAGCCGAGTACGATCGTGCCGCTGTTTTCGATCGTGCCACCGAGCGGCAGGATCGCGCCGTCAGCGATCGTCATCGTGCCGGTATTGACCGTCACCGGTTCAACATTGAACTCGAAGTTGGCCGCACCCAGGTCCGAGGCGTGAACCCCGAGTACCGTGATCGTCGAGCCGTTAGCCAGCGTAATCACCGCATTGCCGTTGGCGTCATCGGCGATCGACAGGTCGTCGAACCCGCTGACACCGGTGAAACCGATCAGGTCAATCTTGTCGGCCGCAGCGTCGAAGCTGTGGATCGTGTCGTGAGCAATCGGCTGTGCGAAGACCAGCAGGTCGGCGGCGCTGGAGGCCGTGAGGTGGTCGTCGGCTGAGATTGCAAAGATGGGATTGCCAGGGGCGTAGGCTTCGACGTTGTCGAGCACTACCGTGCTGCCCGTCGTGCCGTCTGCGTTGGTCCAACTCTCGCTCACGTTCAGCACCACGGCACCGGTAAAAGTGGCGGCCGAAGTTACTGTCAGGCTGCGCAGGTCGTTGGTTTCCACCGTCCAGCTGCCGTCGGCATTCCGGATGCCGGCATTCAGCGTCCAGTCTGCCGGCATGCCGGTAATGTTCAGTGTGATGAGGCCAACGTAATCGGCTGCTGGGTCGGTCAAGGCGAGGTTGATCGGCTCTCCGGCAACACCCGCGGGGTAAGTCACGGCAGCAGATAATCCCGCACCGCTCACATTTCCCGCTGAATCGGTTGCTGTAGCGAGCAACTTATGACTGCCCGAGAAACTAGACACGGTGATAGTAAAATTACCATTAGCAGCTGCTGTTCCTGTTCCTATCAGCGTATCGCCTGCGTTAAACGTATTGCTATTATCTAAGTCTACATAAACATTGATCGTAGAATTGGCTTCAGCGCTTCCCGAGAGTTTATGGTTGCTTCCGCTATTGTTGTAACTTAAGCCGGTGGGCGCCGCAGGCGCGGCGGTGTCGATGGTGACCGCCTGGCTGTCGACCGCACCAGCGTTACCCGCCGTGTCCACCACCCGCGCCTGGTAGGTGAAGCTCGCCGGGCGTGCGGTCAGGTCGATGTAGCTCCAGGTCGTGCCGGTGTTTTGCGTGACGTCGAACCATGTGGTGCCGTCGGTGCTGATCTGCACCTTCTCGCCACTGCCGAGCGCGGTGTTGGTACCCGATGCCGTCAGCGACGTGTCGTTGGTGATGAAGTCCGTCAAGGACGTGCCGCTGTCGGAGTTGATCGCCGCAATGTTGACCGTCGCCGTCGGCGCGGCGGTGTCGATGGTGACCGCCTGGCTGTCGACCGCACCAGCGTTACCCGCCGTGTCCACCACCCGCGCCTGGTAGGTGAAGCTCGCCGGGCGTGCGGTCAGGTCGATGTAGCTCCAGGTCGTGCCGGTGTTTTGCGTGACGTCGAACCATGTGGTGCCGTCGGTGCTGATCTGCACCTTCTCGCCACTGCCGAGCGCGGTGTTGGTACCCGATGCCGTCAGCGACGTGTCGTTGGTGATGAAGTCCGTCAAGGACGTGCCGCTGTCGGAGTTGATCGCCGCAATGTTGACCGTCGCCGTCGGCGCGGCGGTGTCGATGGTCACGACGAGCGACCCCGACGCGGCACTGGTGTTGCCCGCGATATCGGTCTGCTTGGCTGTGAGCGTGTGCGCGCCCGCTCCGAGTGCCGAGCTGGTGATGCTCCAGTTGCCCGAGCCGTTGGCCACACCGGTGCCCAGCACGGTCGTGCCATTGGTGTCGTACAGGGTGACTGTCGCACCCGACTCCGCACCGCTGCCGGTGAAGGTCGGCGTGGTGACGTTGGTGGTGTTGTCGCTGCTCGAGGTGCCGCTGTCGGACGCCACGATCAGGTCCGGCGCGCTCGGCGCGGTGGCCGCAGTGTCGATGGTCACGACGAGCGACCCCGACGCGGCACTGGTGTTGCCCGCGATAT
>CAYYQQ010000020.1:36711-38337 GCA_964473595.1 uncultured Steroidobacteraceae bacterium
ACGCCACGATCAGGTCCGGCGCGCTCGGCGCGGTGGCCGCAGTGTCGATGGTCACCGTGAAGGTGTTGGTCGACATCAAGCTCTGGTTGCCAGCCGCGTCAGTGATGCGGGCCGTGAGGTTGTAGGAACTAGCGTCCGTCAGCGTACCGGTCTGCACATCGGCATAGTTGTTGGCGATGTCCGTGCTCGTGAGGATGTAGGCCGTACCCACGGGGCTGGCCGTGCTGTTGCCGTCATAAAGCTGGATGCTGTCGCCGACGACTGCCAGCGAACCCGTCGTGGGTAACGCCACCTTCACTGTAAGGTTGGTATCGTTCGTGATTACCCCGCTCGTGGTGTAGGTCGCGGTCACCGGCGACACGTCGTCAGTGACTGATGTGATGGTTGACCTGTCTGGCCTCGTGGAGTCGATCGTCACGCTCAAGGTGTTAGACTCGACGCCGGTGTTGCCAGCCGCATCGGTCGCCTTCGCGGTAAAGTCATGCGGGGCATCTGGCAACGCACCGGTTGTGTAGCTCCAGCTTCCGCTAACGCCGGCGTTGGTCGTTCCCAACAAGGTCGCCCCGTCGTACACCGAGACCGTGCTACCAGCTTCTGCCGTGCCGTTGAGCACCAGGTTCTTATCATTGGTAATGCCGTCGGTGCCGCTCGAGCCGGTGTCATCTGCAAAGCTAACAATCACTGGCGCTGCCGGCGGCGCGATGTCGATCGTGACCGCGTGGCTGGTCGTATTGCCAACACCATCTGTCGCATCGACCACGCGGGCCTGATAGGTGAAACTTGTCTTGTGCTCGGTTGGATCGGTGAACGACCAGGTCGTCGCCGTCGATGACGTGGCGTTGGTCCAGGTGTCGCCGCCGTCGCTGCTCACCTGAATTTTCTCGTCAGCGTTCAGCGTGCCGTTCGTGCCCGATACCGTCAGGAACTTGTCGTTGGTGAGGAAATCGGTAGCCGAGGTCCCGGAGTCATTGGCGATCGCCGTGATGGCGACGACCGGCTCATTGGTGCCACCGATATTGACCGTGACGCTGGTCAGCGTGCCGTCAGCGCTGGCCACCGAGAAGGTGTCCGTATAGGTCGTCCCGGGCACGAATTCGTTGTGCGCGGAACTCGCCGTGTAGGTCCAGGCGCCCGTGGTGTCGATCGCGAAGTTGCCATAAGTGCTGACCGTACCGGCCTGCGCCACAAATGTCTCGGAGCTGTCCACGTCGCTGATGGTCAGCGTGCCACTGGTGCTGAGTACCGAGTTGGTCTCGACCAGATTCCTGGTGTCGGAGGACAGGACCGCGGCGTCGTTGGCGCCGTTGATGGTCACGTCGATCTGCTTGGTGGTGCCGTCGGCGGTCGCCACCGTCACCAGCTCGTGCAGCACGCCGCCGGTGTTGAGCGCCTGCACGTCGGCGTTGTCGTCATCGAGCGTGTAGCTCCAGGCACCCGAGGCATCGATGCTGAACGTGCCGTAGCTCTTGGCCACCGCGCTTTGCACCACGAAGTCCGCCGAGCTGTCCACATCGGTCGCGTCCAGGTCGCCGCTGGCACTGGCATCGCCGGCGGTGCCGTTGAGCACGCCGCTGGCCTCGGTCACAGAATCCGTTGCCGAACCGGTGATCACCGCGGCGTCATTGG
>CAYYQQ010000021.1:0-36356 GCA_964473595.1 uncultured Steroidobacteraceae bacterium
GCAAGCGCTCTCCCAGCTGAGCTATGGCCCCACTCAGAGGGGGCGCATTCTCCGGTTGGGAGCCCGCAGTGTCAACGGCTTGCGTAGCCAATGGCCCGGTCGATCCGAGCAAGCGTCTGCTCGCGGCCCAGGATGGCAAGCGTCTGGTCGATTGGCGGCGACACCCCGCCGCCCGACACGGCCACGCGCAGCGGCTGCGCGACCTTGCCAAGCCCCATTCCTCCACCCTCCGCAAGCGCCTGTATCGCTTCATGGATGGCCGGTGCGGTCCAGTCCATGAGGGCCGCGAGTACCGCGCGTGCGTGCTCCAGTAGCGGCTTTGACTCCGCCGTCAGGTGCTTCCTGGCGGCCTTGTCCTCGTAGCTGGTAGGCGCCTCGAAGAAAAACCGGCTCGCCAGAGCCATGTCTTTCAGCGTCTTGGCGCGCTCGCGCTGTGCTTCGACGACCGCTTCGAGCGGTGGACCCGCCGAGACATTCACACCCAGCCGCTCGAGCTGCCAGCGCAATTCCACCGCGATGCGCGAAGGCGGCAGCCGCATCATGTGCTGCTGGCTGATCCACGCGAGCTTGTCCGGGTTGATCGCTGATGCCGACTTGTTGACATCGGCGATATCAAACAGCGCGCGCATTTCCTTGAGTGTGAAGATTTCCTGATCACCGTGCGACCAGCCGAGCCGCGCGAGGTAATTCAGCAGTGCCTCGGGCATGTAGCCTTCTTCGCGGTAGTACAGCACCGACACAGCGCCATGGCGCTTGGACAACTTCGTGCCATCCGGTCCGAGGATCATCGGCAGGTGTGCATAGATCGGCGGCTCGACACCCATGGCGCGCAGCATGTTCATCTGGCGCGGCGTGTTGTTCAGGTGATCGTCGCCGCGGATCACATGCGTGATCTTCATGTCGTAGTCGTCGACCACGACGCAGAAGTTGTAGGTCGGGTTGCCGTCGGAGCGCTCGATGATCAGGTCGTCGAGCTCCGTGTTCTGGAACACCACATTGCCGTGCACGGCGTCTGCCACCACCACGGCGCCATCGGTGGGATTCCTGAAGCGCACCACCGGCGTGACGCCCTCGCGCGGTTCCTTGCGGTCGCGGCAGCGCCCGTCGTAGCGCGGCTTTTCCTTGCGCGCCAGCTGGTCGCTGCGCATCTGTTCGAGTTCGGCCTTTGTGCAGTAGCAGTGGTAGGCCTTGCCCTCGGCCAGCCACTGACGGATCACTTCGCGATACCGCGGATAGCGCTGGCTCTGGTAGAACGGTCCTTCGTCGGCATGCAGGCCGAGCCATTCCATGCCGTCCAGGATCACCTGCACGGCTTCGGGTGTCGATCGTTCGCGGTCCGTGTCTTCGATGCGCAGGATGAACACACCGCCGTGGCGGCGCGCATAGAGCCAGCAGAAAAGCGCCGTGCGCACGCCACCGATGTGCAACAGGCCGGTCGGACTGGGAGCGAAACGCGTGCGTACGGTCATGGAGCGCGGGATTGTATCGCGTTGACGCTCACAGGCACCGGCCCGTAGAATCGCGGGCCGCAGCGGGCGGTTAGCTCAGCGGTAGAGCACTGCTTTCACACGGCAGGGGTCACTGGTTCGATCCCAGTACCGCCCACCAGATTTTCCAGGCTTTTCAACACCGCGGGAATTACGGCCTCCGGGCCGCAGGGTTATTCGCCTTGGACGCCAATTTCCTGAGCGTCTCCCGCTTCTCGCCGACTTTCGCGACGATCTGCGGCCAACGCACTTTGTGGAGCGTCGATGTCGTTCGGAAATCCTCGAGGGGAACGGCTGCCAGAGGATCGATGCCATAGAGCAGAAAGACCCGCACGGCGGCGATATCGCTGGCGATCTCTACCACGCGCTCGAGTAGCTTCAGCCCCACCCTCTCATTTCGCGCCGCAACCTGCTGCCGAATGAATGCGCGCGCGACATCCACGGCGAGCCTTGCCTGCGCGATTCCCGCACGGGTGCGTTTCTCGGACAACAAGTGCAGATTCTGGATGCGGCTATCCAGTACATCAACGGGATGAATCACCCGCAGGTGACCAATACCCGGCACCGCCATCTCGACCGCGCGGCGCACGAGATCCTTGGTCGTGAGGCCGGCCACCCCGGAAAGGAAGTCCACTTGCTTTACACCGCCGTTCTTCAGGCGGTGACTCACCTTTCCGGTCTGCGGAGTCGCGTCATCGAGCGCGGGTATCCATGTTTCCCAGCCGAGGCGCTTTCCCAGGCTTCTTGCGAGAACAGCATCGCCGATGAAGTCGGCATCCGCCGTGACTCCGGAAACGAGATTCGTAGGACGTTTGACCTGCAGGTGATCGGCCCAGAACGCCAAAGCCTGGCCGCCCACGAGCAGACCGCGCGGCGAGCAGATGCTCAGAATCTTCTGCACGTCCTCGGGAGTAAGCGGCGCCTCGGTGTCGGGCTTACTCTTCATCGAATTTGCTAGGGGCCTTCAACATCCGCGCGGCGCGCGCGCGATCCGGCGGAATCATGTGCTTTTCGCCCCACTGGGCATCCTGCGCCCCGGCAGAGCCCTCCGCCAAAGCCGCGCTGAGGGCACGGGGTGACAGCACCACGGCGACGAGCCGGCCGTGCTTCATGATCTCAATGCGCCCCAGGGCGGCAACGTCCTCGAGGAGTCCGCCGAAGTTGTTCTTGGCGTCGCTGGCTGACACTTGTTTTGACATTTGGCTATTTTAGCCAATACTAACCACAACAGGCAAGCTCCGGACTTCGGGTTCCGTGCCAGGGCGATCGTTGACCATAAGATCAATAAATATCATACTGTTGTTGATGAATAGATCAACAGGCATTCTGCAATCTGCCCTGCTTTCCCTGACCCGCCAGGCCCGGGCGCTCGGGCTCACAGACACGGAATGGGCCAGCCGCGCCGCCGTGCGCAAGGAAACCCTGTCGCGCCTGCGCCAGCGACGGAGCTGCGATTTCGCAACACTGCAGGCGCTCGCCCAGGTGGTTGGCGCCCGAATCGGTGTGCTGGATGCGAACGCGCCCGGATCGACGGCCGACGGTCACTTCCCGGCCAGGATGAATCGCCGCCTGGAGGAGCAGCTCCTGGATCTCTGTACTTCGCGCGATTTCGATCGCGAGCGCTGGGAGAATCTGGGACCCGCGTTTTTCATGGCCGGACTTGCGGTGATGGTCGCCAGCGTGAAAGGTTTCAATCGAGGCGAACTCTGCGCTCTGGCTGAACAACTCCACCCAGGCAGCTCCCAGCCGGAAGTGTTTTCGTTGTGGCTGGACCGCAGCCCGGTGCGTCCGTCGCGCTTCATGCCGTTGCTTGCGAGCCGGGTGCAGCGTGCGTCCTGACCCAAACGCCCGCCCAGAGTACATCGAGGCGTTTGGCAAGATCGCCGCGCGGATCGCTGCTGCAATCGCTGGGGTTCCAGCCGCCGCACTACCGATCAACATGTATGTCGCAGGCGGCGCCGCCCTGCACTGCTACACGGGCGAGCGGGTTTCCGAAGATATCGACGCCACGTTTTCGCGGCGCATCGCACTGCCCGAAAACCTTGAGGTGGGTTATCGGGACGCCGACGGGGCCGTGCGCCTGCTCTACTTCGATCGCCAGCACAGCGACACTTTGGCGCTCATGCATGACGACGCGCACAAAGACTCCGTGCCGCTGTCACTCACGGGGATCGATGATCGTAAGCTCGACGTGCGTCTGCTCTCGCCGCTTGATCTGGCTGTGAGCAAGCTCAGTCGATTCTCTGAGCAGGACCGCGATGACATTGTCACGCTCGCGCGGCGCAAACTGATCCAGGCTGCTCCGCTACGTGCTCGGGCGGAGCAGGCGCTCCGCGGATACGTCGGGAGCATCGAGCGTATTCAGGGCAATATTGCTCAGGCGTGCCGCATCGTCGAGGACACCGAACGGCGCCACTCGCGATGACCCTCGAACAACTCCTGATCCTGCTCCCGGCGTTCTTCCTGATCGCAGGCCTTTACACGAGCGTGGGCCATGCCGGCGCATCTGGTTACCTGGCTGTGATGGCGCTGCTCGCCATTGCGCCGGAGACCATGCGGCCGACGGCGCTCGCCCTCAACATCCTGGTCGCCGCGTTCACTTTCTATCGCTTTGCGGGCGCCGGCTATTTTTCCTGGCGCGCCCTATGGCCCTTCCTGCTGGGATCGGTGCCGCTCGCAGCCTTGGGCGGTTCCCTGCGCCTCACGAGCGGCACGTACTACGTACTTGCCGGGGCCGCGCTCGCATTGTCGTTCGCGGTGCTAGCGTGGCGCGCCTATGAGCGGCCACCGACGGAGAACGCTGCGGACAAGGCAAGAATCCCGATCCTGCCTGCCATCGGCTGTGGGGCCGCCATCGGGCTCCTGTCTGGCCTGACTGGCACGGGCGGAGGGATCTTCCTCTCCCCGATCGTGCTGCTGGCCGGCTGGGCCGGGCCGCGGCACACGGGGGGCATCACGGCGCCCTTCATCCTCGCCAATTCGGCGATGGCGCTAATCGCGGGTACCGCGACCTGGGCCTCGTTGCCTGAGGAACTGCCCTGGCTCGCCCTGGCAGTGTTGGCGGGAGCCGCGACAGGCACCTGGTTGGGATTGCGGCGCCTTTCCACGCGTTGGCTGCTGGCGGCCATGTCGCTCGTACTCGCGATTGCCTCTGCCAAGCTGATCCTGACGGCCTGAGGGTTCATAAGGGGTTGCGTCCCCTTTATCACCCGTCCCCTTTATCACCCCTCAGGAGTGGCGGCCGAGCACTTCCAAGATCTCCGCGGTCTTGTCGCGCATCAGCGCGGCATCGCCGCGCGATTCCACATTCAGGCGTACCAGCGGCTCCGTATTTGACGTGCGCAGGTTGAATCGCCAGCGCTCATGCGCGACCGACAACCCATCGATCGATTCCACCGAGACGGCCCCCGGCACGAACCTGCGCTTGACGTCCTCGATCGCAGCCTGCTGATCGACGATCTTGCGGTTGATCTCGCCACTCGACGGAAATTTGCGGATGCGCTCGTCCACCAGTTCCGACAGCGGCCGGCCGGCCTCGGACAGCAATTGCCCCATCACGAGCCACGGGATCGTGCCGCTGTCGCAGTAGGAGAATTCGCGGAAGTAATGGTGCGCGCTCATCTCGCCGCCATAGACGGCGTCCGCCGCGCGCATGCCCTGCTTCATGAAGGCGTGACCTGACTTGCATATCACGGCCTTTCCGCCATGCGCCTGCACGATGTCCTGCGTATTCCAGATCATGCGGGGATCGTACACGATGCTTGCGCCGGGATGCCGCGACAGGAAATACGTCGCGAGCAGGCCGACGATGTAATAGCCCTCGATAAAGCGCCCCTGCTCGTCGAAAAAGAAACAGCGATCGAAGTCGCCGTCAAAGGCGATGCCGAAATCCGCGCCCTGCTTGCGCACGGCCTCGCTTGTGACCGCGCGGTTCTCCTCGATCATCGGGTTCGGCACGCCGTGCGGAAAATCGCCGTCGGGCTCGTGATAGACCTTTGTGAAACGGTACGGCAGGCCCGACTCGACCAGGTCGATTGCCATGCCAGCGCCGCCATTGCCGGAGTTTGCGACGATGGCCAGCGGCTTGAGCTTGCTGGTGTCGATATAGCTCAACAGATGCGCGCGCCAGCTCGGCGCGATGTCGAATGACTCGACCCTTCCCCGGACCGCCGCGTTGTTGAATTTTCCTGCTTCGGCGAGGCGCCGGATGTCCTGGAGACCGGTGTCGCCGCTGACCGGCCGTGATTGCTCACGCACGAACTTCAGGCCGTTGTAATCGGGCGGATTGTGGCTGGCCGTGACCATGATCCCGCCGTCGAGGCCCTGCGAAAAGGTCGCGAAGTAGACGCACTCGGTGCCGCAGAGCCCGATATCCACGACATTGACGCCTGAGTCATTCAGGCCGCGGATCAGGGCCTCGGCAAGCTCCCGGCTCGAATGCCGGATGTCGCGGCCGACCGCGACGCGGTGTGGCCGCAGCCAATCGGCATAAGCGCGACCGATGCAATAGACGGACTCGGGATTCAGCTCGCCGGGTACGCGCCCGCGAACGTCGTAGGCCTTGAAACAGCCGGACAGGTCCATGCAGGGTTCAGGCCGCTACATGTTCGATTGAGATGTTCGGGAACCCTGCCCGTGCGGACGCGTGCTCAAGTGTGATCGCGCAAATCATGCCATCAGCGTCGAGATCGACGACAGCATCTTCACCAAGATCATGCGTCTCGACGACCGCTGCTGCGCGGAATTCAATGTAAACCGTGTCTGTATCAGTGAAGTAACGGATTTTCATGGCTTGAATCGCCTATCAAGAAATGCGTTGTGGACCGTCACGCCGTCCTCCAGCAAGACCACGCGCAGATAGCGCTCTTCGTTTCCCGGAACTCGAATCCACTTGCGAATCCGACCGTTACGTTGGATCTGTTGACGAAGCGGACTACTTATCGCCGCCTCAATCCACTCATTGCGAATGATAGCGCGATCCGGGCGCTGGCGGACCTCGGCGAAGTATTCTGTGAAACGCACCTTGCCACGCTACCGAGACCTTCCCCCAAGGGTTCGCGGCAAATGCGTCGAATTAGCTCGATTTCAGGAATCCCGCGATCGAATCGACGACGTACTGAAGCTGCGTCTCGGTCAATTCCGGGTAGATCGGCAGTGCCAGCGTTTCCTGCGCCGCGCGGGCCGACTGCGGGCAATCCCCGGGCTGGTAACTCAGGTAGGCAAAGCACTGCTGCATGTGCAGCGGCACCGGGTAGTAAATTTCCGTGCCGATGCCACATTCGGCGAGATGCGCGCGCAGGCGGTCCCGGTTCGGCGCGCGGATGACGTACTGGTTATAGATGTGCCGGTATCCCGGCAGCACGACCGGCGTGGTCACGCGATCCGCGATCCCTGCCTTGCGAAAAGCGGCGTCGTAATACGCGGCATTGCGCCGCCGCGCGGCATGCCAGTCCTCGAGATGCCGGAACTTGACCAGCAGAACAGCCGCCTGCAACTCATCAATGCGGAAGTTGCCGCCGATCAGCGCGTGGTAGTACTTGGGCTCCATGCCGTGCACGCGCAGCATCCGGAGCTTCGCCGCAAGCGCATCGTCGTTGGTCACGCACATGCCGGCATCGCCGAAGGCGCCGAGATTCTTGGTCGGGAAGAACGACAGGCAGCCGATGTCACCGATGCCGCCGGATCGGCGCCCCGGTGGGTATTCGGCGCCGATCGACTGGGCGGCGTCCTCGATGAGCGGCAGATTGTGCCTGCGCGCGAGAACCATCAGCGGGTCCATGTTGGCCGACTGGCCGTACAGGTGCACGGGCATCAACGCCCGAACGCGGCCACCCGTTTCGCGGTTATAAAGGCCGCCGGCGCGCCGCTCGCAGCCCTCTTCCAGGAACTGGCGAACCAGATTCACGTCAATGTTGTAGCTCGTGGGCTCGATGTCGAGGAATATCGGCCGCGCGCCGACCCGTGCAATGGTGCCGCCGGTCGCGAAGAACGTGTAAGCGCTGGTGACGACCTCATCGCCGACGCCGATGTCGAGCGCCATCAACGCGATCAGCAAGGCATCGGTACCGGACGAAAGCCCGATGCCGTGCTTGGCGCCCGAATAGGCGGCAAGCTTTTCCTCGAGTTCCCGCACTGCGGGGCCCAGGATAAACATCTGCGAGGCGGCGACCTTCAGCATCGCTTCGTCCAGCTCGGCCTTCAGCGCCTGGTACTGCGGCTTGAGGTCGAGCAGCGGAACAGTGATCCGGATCTGTTTCGACATTTTCAGTCCGTGCGTCCCTTGCGGCCGTAGCTGTCCTCGATACGGATGATGTCGTCCTCGCCCAGGTAGCTGCCCGACTGCACCTCGATGATCTGCAGGAGGTCGTCGCCGGGATTCTCGATGCGGTGCACGGTGCCGATCGGGACGTAGGTCGATTCATTCTCCTGCAGCAGGAAAACTTCCTCGCCGCGCGTGATCCGCGCGGTGCCCTTAACCACGACCCAGTGCTCGGCACGGAAAAGGTGCTTCTGCAGCGAGAGCACGGCGCCTGGCTTGATTGTCAGACGCTTGACCTGGAAGCGCTCGCTGGCGTCAACGCTGTCGTAGCTGCCCCAGGGCCGGAACACCTCGCGGTGCAGCCCGGGTTCGCTGCGCCCTGCCCGTTTCATGCGTTCGACCAGGCGCTTGACGTCCTGCACACGGTCCTTCGGCGCGACCATGACCGCGTCCTTGGTTTCGATCACGACGTGCTGGTCGAGCCCAACCGCCGCGACCAGGCGGCTCGAGGAATACAACAGGCAATCCCGCGAATCCTCGGCAAGCACGTCGCCGCGGATGACATTGCCCTCCGCATCATGCGGCAGTGCGTCCTGCAGCGACGCCCACGAGCCGACGTCGCTCCAGCCAGCATCCAGTGGAATCACCGCAGCGCGGTCGGTCTTTTCCATGACGGCGTAGTCAATCGAATCAGCGCGGCAGGATTCGAAGGCTGTCCGTTCCAGCCGGATGAAGTCGAGATCGCGCGCGGCGTGTGCAAATGCGGTCTCGCAGGCCGCGAACATCGCCGGATCGAGCCGCTCGAACTCGTCGAGGTAGCCTTGCGCCGGCAACAGGAACATGCCGCTGTTCCACAGGTAGTCGCCGCTTGCGATGAACTGATCAGCCTTGGCGGCATCCGGTTTCTCGACAAAGGCGGCGACCGGCAGCACCGGACCAGCGCCCGCGCCCTTGCGGATATAGCCGTAGCCGGTCTCGGGGCGCGTCGGGACCACGCCAAAGGTCACGAATCGACCGTCGCGCGCCGCGGGAATCGCGGCCTCGACTGCGCGATGGAAGGCAGCGACGTCGGTAAGCACGTGATCCGCCGGTAGTACCAGCAGTAACGGCGTGGGTGCTTTCGCGCTCCGGGCGCCAGCCAGTGCGCACAGCGCCGCAACCGCAAGCGCAGGCGCGGTGTTGCGTCCCGCGGGCTCGAGCAGAATCGCCTGCGGCACGACGCCGACCTGATGCATCTGTTCGGCGACCATGAAGCGATGCGCCTCATTGCACACGACGATCGGAGTCGTGACGGACGCCAGGCCAACTGCACGAAGCGCAGTCTCCTGGATCATCGTCCGTTCGCTGGTCAGCGGCAGGAACTGCTTGGGGTACAGCTCGCGCGACAACGGCCACAACCTGGTGCCCGCGCCGCCCGACAGAATCACCGGTATCAGCATGCCCGATCCTAGTTCTTCAGCCGCCCCTGCGCCTCAAGATACCTGATTACGCGGTCCACGCATTCGGTGACCGAGAATTTCGAGCTGTCGATTTCGATTTCAGGCGCTTCGGGTGCCTCGTAAGGCGAACTGACACCCGTGAAGTTCCGGATCTTCCCCTCGCGCGCCTTGGCATAGAGACCCTTCACGTCGCGCTTTTCGCATTCCTCGATCGGTGTGCTGATGAACACCTCGACAAATTCGTCCGATTTCACCAGATCGCGCACCAGCCGCCGGTCGCTTCGGAATGGCGAGATGAAAGCCGTGACAACGATAAGCCCGGCATCCACGAAGAGCTTGGCGACCTCGCCAATGCGTCGGATGTTCTCTACCCGGCCGGCATCGGAAAAGTCGAGATCCTTGTTGAGGCCATGGCGGATGTTGTCGCCATCCAGCAGATAGCTGTGATGCCCGCGCAGGAAAAGCGCCTGCTCGGTGGCATTCGCAATCGTGGACTTACCAGCACCCGAAAGGCCGGTGAACCACAGGATGCAGGGGTGCTGCGCCTTCTGGTTCGCGCGCTGCCCGTGGGTCACGCGGGTTGGCTGCCAGAATACCGAAACGTCGTGCTCCACGCCTTGGGGCGCCGCACTCGTCAGGATCATACCGGCCCCGGCGGTTGCATGGCTCAGGCGATCGACGACGATCAGCGCGCCCGTCGTCCGACAGGTCGCGTAAGTGTCGAACGCGGCCTGCTCGGCCAGCACGATCCGGCATAGCCCGACTTCGTTCAGCTTCAACTCAGCGGCCGCATGTTCGGAAAGGTCATTCACGTCCACGCGGTGGTGGATCCGCTCCACCGTTCCGCGCAGGTAGCGGTGCGAGATCTTGAATTCGTACTGCTTGCCCGGCAACAGCGGCGCATCGCTCATCCAGATCAGGTGTGCGTCGATGATCCGGCTGACGCTCGGCGAGCGGTCCGGATGCACGATGAGGTCACCGCGACTGATGTCGATCTCGTCTTCGAGCGTGATCGTCACGGCCATCGGCGCGGCGGCCCGCTGCAAGGCCCCTTCGAATGTCACGATGCTCTTGATGCGGCTCATGCGTCGCGATGGAACCGCCAGCACCGGGTCGCCGACCGCAAGCTCGCCGGCCGCGATCGTGCCCGCGTAGCCGCGAAAACTCGCATCCGGGCGATTGACGTACTGCACGGGCAGGCGCAGATCCGCCAGGTCCTGGTCACGGCTGATATCGATCGAGTCGAGCAATTCGAGCAGCGTTTGCCCCTTGTACCAGGGCATGCCTTCGCCGTGCGTCACGACATTGTGGCCTTTCAGCGCGGACACCGGCACGACCCGCACGTCAGGCACGCCGAGGCGGCCGATCAACGCGACGCATTCGTCGTGGATCGCCTTGAACACGCTCTCATCGAATCCGACCAGGTCCATCTTGTTGACCGCGACGACCACATGCCGGATACCGAGCAGCGAGACGATGTAGGCATGCCGGCGGGTCTGCACCTGCACGCCGCGCGCGGCGTCCACCAGGATCACCGCGAGATCCACGGTCGAGGCGCCGGTCGCCATGTTACGCGTGTACTGCTCGTGCCCCGGGCAGTCGGCGATGATGTACTTGCGCACCTCGGTATCGAAATAGCGGTAGGCGACGTCGATCGTGATGCCCTGCTCGCGCTCAGCCTGCAGGCCGTCCACCAGCAGCGCGAGATCCACCGTGTCCCCGGTCGCGCCCCATTTGCGGCGGTCGGCGGTCACCGCAGAATCTGCTGCGTGTCGTGCAGCAGGCGGCCGATCAGCGTGCTCTTGCCGTCATCCACGCTGCCGCAGGTGATGAAGCGCAGCAGGTCTTTCGCCTCGTGGCGAAGCAGGAATTCCTTGAGCTTCACGGCGGCCATCAGAAGTACCCCTCGCGCTTGCGCTTCTCCATTGCCGCGGCCTGGTCGAAATCGATCGCGCGGCTCTGGCGCTCGGAAGTGCGGGTCACCAGCATCTCCTCGATGATCATGGTCAGCGAATCTGCATTCGATCGCAACGCACCGGACAATGGATAACAGCCGAGGCTGCGGAATCGCACGGTCTCCATGACCGGCTTCTCGCCATCGCGCAGCGGCATGCGATCGTCGTCCACCATGATCAGCATGCCGTCGCGGTCCACGACCGGGCGCGGCTTCGCGAAATACAGCGGCACGACCGGGATCTGCTCGAGGTGGATGTAGAGCCAGACGTCGAGCTCGGTCCAGTTCGAGAGCGGAAAGACCCGGATGCTCTCGCCCTGATGAATTCGCCCGTTGTAAAGATTCCACAGTTCCGGCCGCTGGTTCTTCGGGTCCCAGCGGTGTTGCGCGTCACGAAACGAGAACACGCGCTCCTTGGCACGCGATTTCTCCTCGTCACGGCGCGCGCCGCCGAAAGCCGCATCGAAGCGGTGCTTCGAAAGCGCCGCTTTCAGCGCCTCGGTCTTCATGATGTCGGTGTACTTGGAGCCGTGCGTAAATGGCGAAACGCCGGCCGCCACCGCCTCTTCGTTCGTATGCACGATCAGCTTGAAGCCGATCTCGCGAGCCATGCGGTCGCGGAACTCGATCATTTCCCGGAACTTCCAGGTGGTGTCGATGTGCATCAGCGGAAACGGCATGCCACCCGGATGAAACGCCTTGCGCGCCAGGTGCATGAGCACCGAACTGTCCTTGCCGATCGAGTACAGCATGACCGGGTTGTCGAATTCGGCCGCTACTTCGCGGATGATGAAGATGCTCTCGGCCTCGAGGCGCTTGAGCTGGGTCATTTTCTCCGTAGTCTTTTTCAAAATGGCCACACTCTCGGCAGGATGGTGATCGAAATGACGCAACAAATGATGTTGAGTGGCATTCCGAATCGCACGAAGTCCATGAAGCGGTAACCTCCGGGGCCATAGACCATCAGGTTGGTCTGGTAGCCCATCGGCGTCGTAAAGCCGCACGATGCCGCGACCATCACTGCGACCACGAATGGCATGTAGCTGACACCGGCGTGATCCGCAACCGAGAGCGCGATCGGCAGCATCAGGACACCGGCCGCGTTGTTCGTGATGATCTCGGTCACGATCATCGTCGTGATATAGAGCGCCGCGAGCGCGAGCCAGGGATTGTCGCCCGCAATGCTGACCAGGCTGTTGCCGATCATTGCGGCCGCGCCGGACTCCATCAGCGCGACGCCAAGTGCAAACGAGGCCGCGATGCCGGCGACGATGTGATATTCGATGCTCCTGGTCGCCGATTGCATCGTCAGGCAGCCAGTGGCGACCATCAGGCCCGCAGCGATGAATGAGGCCTCGAACAGCGGCACCCACTCAAGCGTCGCGAACACGATCATCAGGATCAGGATCGCGAGCGCCAACGGCGCGCGACGGAAGTCCGGTGGGGTCGAGTCCTGCAGTGCGCTGACCAACAGGAAGTCGCGGCTGTACTTGTGCTTGTCGACAAAGTTCGATCCCGCTTCGACCAGCAGCGTGTCCCCCGGCCGGAATACGATGTCACCGACTTTGCCCGGAATCCGGCTGCCGTCGCGCGAAATCGAGATGATCCCGGCACCGTAGAGTTCGCGGAAGTTGCTCTCCCGGACGGTCTGGTTGATCAGCGGCGAGGTGGCCGACAGCACGATCTCGATCAGTTGCCGCTGGGCATGCGCAAGATTCAGCGTGTAGGCCTCCTCCGCAATCGAAAGTCCCGGCATCCGGCGCAGATCCTTGACCGAATCCGCGACCCCAACGCAGGTGAGTCGATCTTCCGCGCGCAGCACCTCATCCGGGCCCACGATGGTCAGCAGCCGTGTCTCGCGCTCGATTTCGATCACGTAGGCGCTCTTGAGGTTGCGCAAGCCGACTTCGGCAATGGTCTTGCCGACCAATGGCCCGCTGGCATGGATGCGCACCTGAAACGCGTATTCGCGCGCATTCTCGAGTTGCTCCATGGGGCCCTGGCGGTCGGGCAGCAGGCGGCGTGAAAACAGGAGCGCGTAGGCGAAGCCGGCCAGCGTCAGCGGGACGCCCACCCAGGCCAGATCGAACAGGCCGATCACCGCATCCGGCCGCGACTGGATCAGGAGGCCGTAGACGGCGAGATTCGTGCTGGTCCCGATCAGCGTGCAAAGGCCTGCCAGGACAATGACGTTGTTCATCGGCAGCAACAATCGCGAGATCGAAAGCCCATATCGCGCGGACCATTCCTGGGCGATCGGTATGAACATCGCGACGACCGGCGTGTTGTTGATCACCGTCGACAGCAGGCCGCCCGCGCCCATCAGCTTGGCCTGGGCCGACAACAGGCTCTTCGGCCGCCCGAATACGAGGTGCGAAAACCATGCGATGGCGCCGGTGTCGCGCAGCCCCGCGATGACCACGTAGAGAGCGGCAATCGTCATCACGCCAGGACTCGAGAAGCCGGACAGCGCCTGGCTGGGCGAAATGACACCCGTGATGGACAAGATGATCATCGCGCCCAGCAATACGACTTCGGTCGGTGCCGGGGTCGTTGCCAGCGTGACCAGCACGGTCGCGACAATCGCGAGCGTGAACCAGATTTCCCAACCCATGGGTTTAGACGCTCCCTGCCCCCCCGCGGGGGCCGCGGGAAGGACAGATTGTGCCGGAAAAGCTTTCTAAAAACAGCTACTTGACCGCACTTTTTCGATGATGACATACGCTCAGTTGCAAGCTCCAGGAGATGCGAATAATCTAGCTGCATCTAGATGTTTCCGGAGTTTCGTCATGCTGACTATCGGCGCCTTTGAGGCGAAAAACCGGCTAAGCGAGTTACTGGATGCAGCGGAAAATGGCGAGGAAATCATGATCACGAAACACGGACGCCCTGTGGCGAAGCTTGTGCCTGCGGAACCCATTGACCGGGCCAAGGTCCGCGAAGCAGCCGAGTGGCTCAAGCGCACTCGCAAGGAGCGTAGCCTGGGAGGACTGAGCATTACGGACATGATCAAGGAAGGCCGGAAGTACTGATGCTGGTTCTGGACGCCTCGGCGGTGATTGCATGGGCCTACGATGATGAAGGCGGAATTGCGGACGCCGTCATTGATCATGTGACAGAGGATGCCGCCCTCGTTCCAGCACATTGGATTCTCGAGGTCACCAATACCCTGCTTATCAGTGAACGACGCGGCCGACTGAAGACTGGCCAGCGGCATGACATTCTTGACAGGATCCGGCAATTGCCAGTTCGAGTCGACTTCGAAATGCCCATTCACGGCTGGACACAAATCCCCGAACTGGCGACTCGTTTTGGTTTAACGACCTACGACGCGGCATACCTCGAACTGGCGCTGCGCATGGATGCACCACTTGCGACTCTGGACAAGGATCTCAAGCGTGCTGCGCGCGAAGCCAAGGTTGCGCTGTTCGAATAACGCGGCCGCGGCTTAGGCAGGCACCCTCTCCCCCCGCCCGATCCCGTAATAGCGGATTCCCTGGCTCTCCATCAGCGCAGGCTCGTACAAGTTGCGGCCGTCGAATACGACCGGCTCCTTGAGCGAGTCCTTCAACTTGGCGAAGTCCGGGCTCCGGAATTCCTGCCATTCCGTACAGATCGCGAGTGCATCGGCGCCCTCGAGGGCGTGACCGGCGTTCTTGCAGAGCACCAGGTCCTTGCGCGTGCCGTAGATGCGCTGCGTCTCGTCCATCGCGACCGGATCGTAGGCGCGCACGGTCGAGCCGGCCGCCCACAGGTCCTCCATCAGCACGCGGCTTGGCGCCTCGCGCATGTCATCCGTATTGGGCTTGAATGCGAGGCCCCACACAGCAATCGCCTTGCCGGCCAACTGGCCGCCGTAGTGGCGCGAGATCTTGTCGAACAGCACGCGCTTCTGCGCGTCGTTGACGGTTTCAACGGCCACAAGCAGTTGGGGTAACTGACCGGCGGCGCGCGCCGAGTGAACCAGCGCCTTGACGTCCTTCGGGAAACAGGAACCGCCATAGCCGATACCCGGATAGATGAACGAGTAGCCGATGCGCGGATCGGAACCGATTCCCGCGCGGACCTTTTCGATATCCGCACCGACACGTTCCGCGAGATTCGCCAGTTCGTTCATGAAGCTGATCTTGGTCGCGAGCATCGCGTTCGCAGCGTATTTGGTCAGTTCCGCGGAACGCAGGTCCATCACGATTATGCGCTGGTGATTGCGCGTGAACGGATCGTAGAGCGCCTTCAGGAGCTCCGCGGTGCGCGGGTTGTCGGTGCCGACAACGACGCGATCGGGCTTCATGAAGTCTGCGATCGCGGCTCCTTCCTTCAGGAATTCGGGATTCGAGACGACATCGAAATCGACATTCGCGCCACGGGCGAGCAGCGTCGCAGCAATCGTCGTCTTGACCTTGTCCGAAGTGCCGACCGGAACCGTGGACTTCGTCATCACAACCTTGTATTCGCCGATGTGCGTACCGATCGTGCGCGCCACGGCCAGCACGTGGCGCAGGTCCGCCGATCCGTCCTCTTCCGGCGGGGTGCCGACGGCAATCACCAGGAACAGGCCATGTTCGATGCCGCTCTTCGCATCGGTCGTAAACGTGAGCCGCCCCTGCTCCTTGTTCCGGCGGATCAAGTCCGCAAGCCCAGGCTCGTGGATCGGCACCTCGCCGGCATTGAGGCGGGCGATCTTTGCTTCGTCCACGTCAACACAGACGACGTGATTGCCGACGTCCGACAGGCAGGCCCCGGTGACGAGACCGACATAACCCGAGCCGAAGATGGTTACGCGCAAGTTAGTGCCCTGATTTCATTCGTAAAAGTGATGCGGAGACTAACCCACGGGTGCCTGGCGGTAAAGTCAGATCCGCCTCAACCGTGAAACCGGTCGCGGGCTGCGGTGTTCAGTTGCCGGCGGGCGGCGCTTTATGCGCGCGATGCTCGGCGAGCACGGCGACTTTCGAATCCGCAAGCTCCGGCGCGGCGGTGCAGGCCAGCCGTGGCCCGCAACTCAATGCGCCAGATTTTCCCATTCGCGGCGCAACTGCATCGGCAACGCGACGCCAATCCATGGCGCGACTCTGATGAATCCCAGCCACGCAACAAACAGAAGCAGGAAAAGGCCGAACATCATCGGCTCAGGAGACCCCGCCCATAGCGCAGTAATACTACAGGCTGCAGCGGCGAACGATAGCGCCAGGTAAATCGCGAAGATCAGACGCACCGAGAACCCCGCCTGCAGCAGCTGGTGATGGAAATGGCCTTGGTCCGCCCGCAGCGGCGACATGCCCCTGATAAGACGCCGACTGGTTGAAGTAAATAGTTCGAAGATCGGGATCGGCAGCATCCACAGGATGAATACAGGCGGAATGTCGGACTGCGATGGCTGAATCATGGCAAGTGCCACGCACGCCAGTACGAAGCCGAGCAGCGTGCTACCGGCATCGCCCATGAATGTCCTGAAGCCCCGGTTGTAGTGTGCCGGCAGGTTGAACAGCAGGAAACCGAAGCAGGCACCGAGCAAACTGCACGCGATAATGGCTGAGGTGGGCGCCTGTGCAGCAATTGCGATCACCGAAAAGCCACCAAAGGCAACCAATGCGCAACCTCCGGCCAGACCATCAAGGCCATCCAACATGTTGAACGCATTGATCAATGCCATGCACGCAATGACTGTGAATGGCAGCCTCAGCCAACCGGTAGCTATTGGACCGAAACCCAACAGGTCTCCCAGGTCCGATACCGCGAAGCCAGTACCGTAGGTCAACGCGATGGCCGCTGCCGCCTGCGCGAACAAGCGAAACTGCGGCGCGAGATCAAAACGGTCGTCTAGCGCGCCAATCAAGACCATGAAGGCCGCCGCCAATACGACCACGATGCCATTGTGGCCAAGTTCGCCGCCCATGACGGCCGCCACGACGAGGCCACCCAGCATAGCGATGCCGCCGATGACCGGAATCTCCCCGCTATGTGCCTTGCGGCCCCCGGGGTGATCGACGAGGCCAATCGAATTAGCCAGCGGACGCAGCACGAGCAACAGCGCGACCGTAATAAGGAACGCGACGACGGAAGCCGAGTACGCAGTCACAACGAGCCCTCCCCTAGACCGAAGCCCGGAATGCCGCGGGCTGAACGATCTGGCCCAACTTCAAGCTTGCTCGACCGGACAATTCCCTTGAAGGGTCATTCACCTGGCAGCAAATCGTATTTCAATTGGAGAACAACCTGCGCACCAATTGCGCGCCGATGTCCCCCATTGCTTCGTCAAGTACAACTCAGCCTGTCTACTTCGGAATGATTCGTATGTAGTCAATCCAAGCGTCAAGCGCGTTGACGAGGCTAACCTTATCCACATACTTGCCATATTCCGCGAAGGGCACCGCATTCGCGCTCGAGCCTGTGTTGGCGCTAGTGAGTATCGGTAGACCCGTCACAGCATCCTTGGCCTGGAGCGTATTTGAAATCGACATGATCGTATCGCCAAGATCAATCAACACGGTGACCGTAACGCTGCCAGTTACGATGAAGTTATAACCCCCCACACCACCGCCGCCAAGAATGTAAGTCAGTGCATCGGTCACCTGCACCTGTGCAGGAAACGAGTCGATCGTGATATTGGTGGCGAAGGGATCAGGGTCATGAATAGTGGTGACTGTCCCAAACGTAGACCCGGCCGATCTGGGCGCAGGAAACACGATTGCGTACCTGTCGCCCGAAACCAATGTGCGAACCGGCATGGCAACCATCGTGTGCGGCACACCTGCCAGTGTGACCACCGTGTCCACGGCGCGGACTATCTTGGAATACGACAAGTCATGAGCATCGGCGAAGACCGTGCTGCTGCAAAGCAAACAGCTGAGCGCCATCGACGCCCTGATCGCAGTTTTCATTTTGGTTCTCCCCAGAGTCGGAACTGGCTGCCTGTGACGAGCAGCTACGTAATTAAGTTACAAATACAGTACTCGTTCCTAGAGGGTTTGAATAGTCGCCGGCAACGAGGGAAGCCATGCCCCGGTTGCGGATTGAGTTCTCTGGACATAATGAGAGCCTTCACGATTGACAGGTCCTAGGATTAAAAGGTCTCGGCATTCGATAATCTCGCCGCTGAAGCGTCCTTCATCAACACAATTGGGGGTTTCCCATCCAACATTGGCCACTGAATGCCCACTTGAGGATCACTCCACAATATGCTTCGTTCGCACTCGCGCGCGTAGTAGTCCGTGGTCTTGTACAAGAACTCGGTGTTGTCCTCGAGTGCGAGGAAGCCGTGCCCGAAGCCCTTGGGGATCCAGATCTGGCGGCGGTTCTGCGCAGTGAGTTCCACTCCCACCCAGTGACCGAACGTGGATGACGACCGCCGCAGGTCGACGGCCACGTCGTAGGCTGCCCCGCTCACTACTCGGCCGAGCTTCCCCTGCGCGTGGGGTGGCAGCTGGTAATGCAGTCCCCGCAGAACGCCGCGCATCGAGCAGGAATGATTGTCCTGCACGAAGGCGCCCGGAACCAGCAGACCAAGTTCTTTGAGAGCATCGCGGAATGCCTGCTCGTTCCAGCTCTCCATGAACCAGCCGCGCTCGTCCTCGAATACGCGGGGCTCAAGGACTACAATCTCCGGGATCGCGGTCTGTAAGAGCTTCATGACTCAGTAGACTTTTTCGGCGACCACCCTGAGCAGGTACTGGCCATAGTCATTCTTCAGCAGCGGCTGGGCCTGGCGCTCCACATCTTCCGCCGTGATCCAGCGGTTGCGATAAGCGATTTCCTCGAGGCAGGCTACCTTGAGCCCCTGGCGCTTCTCGAGTGTTGCGATGAACTGGCTTGCTTCGAGCAAGCTGTCATGGGTGCCCGTGTCGAGCCAGGCATAACCGCGTCCCATGATCTCGACATTGAGAGTACCTGATCTCAGGTAGACAGCGTTGACGTCCGTGATCTCAAGCTCCCCGCGGGTGCTGGGCTTCAGGGACGCGGCAATGTCGCACACCTGTGTGTCGTAAAAGTAAAGCCCCGTCACTGCGTAGCTGCTTTTCGGTGTAGCGGGCTTCTCCTCGATACTGACCGCCCGGCGGTTCGCGTCGAACTCCACCACGCCATATCGCTGCGGATCCGTCACGTGGTAAGCAAAGACAGTGGCGCCGTGGTCGAGTTCGGTGGCGCTGCGCAGCAGCCGATGAATATCGTGGCCGTAGAAGATGTTGTCCCCGAGTACCAGCGCGCTCGGCCGGTCACCGACAAAGGACCGGCCGAGGATGAACGCTTGCGCGAGCCCGTCCGGGCTCGGCTGTACGCAGTAGCTCAGGTTGATGCCCCATTGGCTGCCGTCGCCCAGCAGTGCCTTAAAGCGCGGCGTGTCCTGCGGCGTACTGATCACCAGGATGTCTCGCATGCCCGCGAGCATGAGGGTCGCCAGCGGGTAGTACACCATCGGCTTGTCGTAGACCGGCAGTAACTGTTTGCTCACCGCGAGCGTGGCGGGATGCAGTCGGGTGCCAGAGCCGCCGGCCAGAATGATTCCCTTCCTGTTTGTCATCGTCGAGTCGTCCTCAAGGTATCCATTCTGATTGATCGAGTACGTCGCGCAACAGCCGCTCCACCCCCGTCTGCCATGGCGGGAGAGTCAGTCCAAATGCAGCTGCGAGTTTGCCCGTGGACAGGCGGCAATTGAGCGGTCTGGTTGCGGGCGTGGGGTATGCCGCAGTCGGTACTGGCTCGATCCTATTCGCAACCACCTTTACCGGGTAGCCAAGCTCGCGGGCCCGCTCGATCAGGAAGCATGCGTAGCCGTGCCAGCTCGTGTAGCCGCTCGGGACGACATGGTAGATCCCACCGAGTCGTGGGTTATCTGCGAGCATGCGCACAACGTGCGCAGTGAGGTCGGCCAGCAATTCTGCGCTGGTCGGTGCGCCAATCTGGTCGTTGACTACCTTGAGCCGGTCCTGCTCGGCTGCAAGCCGAAGCATGGTACGAGCGAAGTTGTTGCCGCGTGCGGCGTACACCCAGCTAGTGCGAAGGATCGCGCAGGTGCATTTGCACTGGCGGATTCGCTCTTCGCCCTCCAGCTTGGTCTGGCCGTACACGTTCAGCGGCCCCGTGGGGGCCTCCTCAACGCGCGGCTCGGTGCCCGAGCCGTCGAAGACGTAATCCGTGCTGTATTGCACGACAATTGATCCGGACCGTGCCGCTTCCCGGGCCAGCACGCCGGGAGCCGTTGCGTTGATCCTCCGCGCGAGGTCCGGCTCGCTTTCGGCCCGGTCGACGGCGGTGTAGGCCGCGGCATTGACAATGACGTCCGGGCGGACCGCACGCACTGTTTCCACAAGCCCGTCTGGCTCGGAAAAATCGGCGTGAAATTCTGCGCTGCGGGTGCCGAGGGCGAGCACATCGCCCAGCGGGGCCAAGGCGCGTTGCAGCTCCCAGCCGACCTGCCCGTCCTTGCCGAAGAGCAAAACCTTCATGCGCTAGCGCGACCCATAATTGGTATCGAGCCATTCACGATAGGCACCACTCAACACCTGCTCGATCCAGCTCGTATTGTCGAGATACCAGCTGATCGTCTTCCTGATGCCGCTGTCGAATGTCTGTTGCGGCGCCCAGCCGAGCTCGGACTGGATCTTGCCGATGTCGATAGCATAGCGCCGGTCGTGCCCGGGACGATCCTTCACATAGGTGATCAGGCGGCTGTAAGGTCCAGCCGAGTCCGGCCGGAGTTCGTCGAGTAGTGCGCAGATTCGATTGACGATCGCCTTGTTGGGCTGCTCGTTCAAGCCACCGATGTTGTACGTCTCGCCAACTCGTCCGCGCTCCAGGACTGCCCGGATCGCACGGCAGTGGTCGCCGACATAGAGCCAGTCGCGGATGTTCATCCCGTCCCCGTAGATGGGCAGTGGCTTTCCCGCGAGCGCGTTGATGATCATCAACGGGATCAACTTCTCCGGGAACTGGTAAGGACCATAGTTATTGGAACAGTTCGTCGTGATGACGGGTAGCCCATACGTGTGGTGCCAGGCACGCACCAGGTGATCACTCGCCGCCTTGCTGGCTGAATAGGGGCTGTTCGGCTGGTACTGATTCGTCTCCAAGAACGCGGGATCGCCGACATCCAGACTTCCATAAACCTCGTCAGTGCTGACGTGCAGGAAGCAGAAGCGTGAGCGGGCCTCGCCCTGCAGGTCCGACCAGTATTTTCGCGCCGCCTCGAGCAGCGCAAACGTTCCATCAATGTTGGTCCGCATGAAGTCAGACGGGCCGTGGATGCTGCGGTCGACATGACTCTCGGCCGCGAAGTGCACAATCGCCCGCGGCCGGTGTTCATTCAGCAGGCGGCTGACAAGGCTCTGGTCGCAGATGTCGCCATGCACGAAGATATGACGTTCGTCTGATCCAAGCGCGGCGAGATTGTGCAGGTTGCCGGCATAAGTCAGGGCGTCCAGGTTTACCAACGGCTCACCAATCGTCTCGATCCAGTCGAGCACGAAATTACTCCCGATGAAGCCTGCTCCCCCGGTGACGAGAATCATGCGTCAGTCCTGTGACTCTTGTGAACGACGGGCAGGAGCGCGCCTCTAGCGGCCCGGCCGAAATGGTGGCGCGTAAACATTTTCCCCGCACAGATGCCACTACTCTCCTTCACTAGGAGCCTAGAAGCTGCTCATATTGGTCCGTAATTGCCTTCCAGTTATATATCGACGCTATGCGATTGAGAGCTGCCTTGCGCATGCGCTGCACGCGACCGGAATCTGTATCAAGCATCTCGAGAATGCCACGAATATCTCCGGCATTCTTGAAATACAAAGCTGCGTCGGCCGCGACTTCCCTATTGAAAACATTATCGTGCGCAATCACGGCGTTACCGCACCCCATTGCTTCGAGCAACGAGGGATTGGTGCCGCCCACGGAATGACCGTGAAAATAGGCCTTGGCATGGTATCGCAAGGCACGAAGCTGCGCCTTTTCATAGACGGCGCCGAAAAGCCTGACTCTCGGATCAGTGACTGCCTGCAGCCGTTTCACGTATGGAGTGCCTATCTCATGGTCTCCGATTACGACCAGAGAGTGAGGGTCTGGCGATGCCGACAAACCTTCCAAGATCTCAAGGACATGATTCTCCGGTTCAAGCCGGCATACGACTATGTAGTAATCCTGGGATTTTAAGTTCCACTCAGCTAGTAATTCCTCAGACGGCGCAGCTGTGACGACCTCCGCACCGTACGGAATCACCGTGCAACTTGGCAAACGACGATGGTGCGATTGCAGATGGGAGCGAATGGCAACGGCGTCTGCAATGATACGATTGGGTGTCCAGATGGCAATCATTTCCATTACGCGAAGGTATGTCCGTGCGGGCCAGGACCATTTCGAACGCAGCCACTCGATTCCGTCCATGTTTATCCAAACCTCGGTTCCGTACAAACGAGGGATAAAACAAAAAAGGCTCGCGCCGTATCCAAGCATATAGACAACATCGAACCGTTTGCGCGCCCGCCAGAGAACCGCAAGATCGAAAGCAATTGTGGTCAGCGGACCCAGGTGAAGCACCTGCACATATTCGAGATCAATACCCCGAAACCTCGATGGCTGAGAAATTCCACAAACTTTCTCGCAAAAGACAGTGACTCCGATTCCGCGCTCGACCAGTCGCGTCCCGAGTTCTTCCGCAAATGTTTCGAAGCCACCATATCGAGCGGGGACCCCTCGTGTACCCAGGATTGCAAGACGCCTAACCACGGGCCAATGCTACTTGGCTAGCTCGACCCCCAGCGCGATGCCGGCCTCGCACCTGGTCCGCAATTGAAACAAATGGCGGATCTTCCGCTTTATTCCCGGCCGCGCCGCTAGCCGTGATGCACATCAATGTTGCAACCAAAAAACCTTCCGCGACTCTTCGAGGATTCGCTCGACTTTATTCCACTCGCGGCGTTGGACGTGGAACCAGGTCGTGGCCAGCATTCCGTAGACGTTCGGTCCAGCACGCTCTGCGGCCTGAGCGAATGACTTCAAGGTCGGCTTCTGGCGCCAGGTGGCCCCGACGGTTCTGAACCCGGCCTTTGTGAATCGCGTCAGCGACGGGTAGTCAGTGTCGCCTTCGAAGTAATGCCAGTCGAATATGACGATGTCCTTGGGGACGCGCGGCAGAAGCGCTGCGAACGCGGCGTCGCCGTTAATATGCTTAGGGTTCATAGACGGCAGCGTCTGCGGGTCGAGCAGCATGTCACCCCACATCCAGACTGCGACATCCTTCTTGCGGAGGTAATCGTGCACCTTAAGTAGATCGCGCAGAAACATCTCCGGCGACACCGCCACTTCACCAGGCTCCAGTCGACGCTTGCCGCCTTGGGCAACACGAACGATCTCGTCGCGACCGATGTGCATTGTCCTCGAGCCGGTAACTTCTAGGATTTCATCGATGACTTTGAACACAAGCGCGTATGTCTCCGGCTTGGCCGGATTGTACTCGTACCGATTCAGCATCAACTCTGGATGCAGGTCCCTCAGTACTTTCTCCTGGTGGGTAAGCGTTTTGAGTTCCGGCACCAACTCAAGTCCGCTATCCCATGTGAATTTAACCAGTTCGCGGAATTGCTCGACGCTCATCGATCCATTTCGCGCACTGCCTGGCAATGTCCTGAACCGGACACCCTGGGTTGGTTGCACGATGATGGTATTCATGCCTGCGTTTCGTGCCATCCAGACGATATACTTGTACTCGTCGGGCTGGACGCCGTTCATAGAGATGTGTACGCCCCGAAACTCGAATCTAGGTACATCCTCGATTAATCCTTCCTTCGGTAGACGCTCGGATTCCTGGAGTAGCCGCAGTAGCTCCGTGACCCCGAATACCGCACCGCGGTCGGTGACCCCTACTACCTCCACACCGGAGGCAGTGAAGCGCAATTGATAAGCATCCGCCTTTGCGCGGAGGTGCTTCATGCCCGAATCTAATTCGGCAGGATTAGCCGCCCGAACCTTGACCGCGACGGCCCCGCTACCCGGACGTGCAGCTGCACGCGCCTCGCGCACGACTTCGGGGAAACGGCTCTCGAAAGTCCCGACGAAGGCCCAATCCACCGGATACCGACTGGCTCGACCGTACTTGGGAAGCGCGACTGACGGCGATACCGAATCGTCGCCCGGATCGATCTCCATGTTCATTTCTACCGTGGGGGCGGAATTCGTGGCCGAAGATTCGCCCGCAGGCGATTGGGTAATGGACACTATCTGGATGCATGCCAGCAGACTCACCAGGCCAACGATCCATGCAACCAACAGTCCTGCTGACTTACGCATATCTATTATCCTGTCCGTCCGAAAGAAGGAAACTCACATTCTATAGCCGAATATTTCCATCATCTGCATGAAGGCCGGACGGAGATTCTCCGCAATTTCGGGCCGAGGTCGCTGCGCGACCGGACGCAGAATCTCCCGCGCGTATCGTTCGACGTGCTTGTCCGTGGCCAGACCCGTGAAAGCGAACATCCTCCGCAACTCCCTGGTCGAATCCTCTACTAGATCTTCGTACCGCAAGAACATCATTTGGTCGCGGTGGCGCGCCAACGATTCGGTCGCAACCTGCATGGTGAGCGTCCACTCAATGGCGCCTCGTAGCAAGAGGTCGTCGATTCGCATGAGGTCCCTTCGACCAAAGTCCGGCAGCCGATCGCCAAGTTCGTCGACCATGACACGCCACTTGCGGTCCGCCGCTCCCCACCAGTCATGAGACTCCCGCCCGCGACACAATCCATGCGTCTCGGACCAGTCAGCGATGGATGCACTGGTGTCGAACCCGCTCCGGACGATCAGTACGAACCTTGCCTCGGGGAACAGAGCGCGAATGAAGTCCACGCGGAACACCAGCTCCGGGTATTTGTCGACGACCCTGGTCGTTCCAGTTGCCGCGAGGTACGCACCGTACATCCTGCGCACGCTCTCCGCGGTCGCGGGTGACGCATCCTCCGCCCGCAAAATCAACCGCCCAGGCTCCGCCGAGTAGCTTCCGATGATATCCTCCGTTGGGTACGCCTCGTGCCAAAGTAGCTTCGGCTCATTCAGGTACGCGACTTCGCGATGGAGTGAGAGGATAGTGCCGAGTACGGTGGTACCGCTGCGCCCGGCGCCCAGTATGTAGATCGGCCGGGATGCCGAGACTTTCGCGGGGAAGGCGCGCCCGAGGGCGAGAGTGCCCCGCACCACCGGATTGAACCACTGACCGCGCGTCGTGAGAGGTCGACCTTCGAAGAAAGCGTACCCCAGAAGCCTGTTGAAGGTCTTGGAGGGCCGGGTCCGGAAGTAACGCCAATCGATTTGCGCGACCATTCTATTTGGGCGATCAGCCCAGCCTCCGCCGCATTGCGTCGCTAACGCCCTTTATCCTATGTAGGTTGAATGCCAAGGCAATGAGTACCTGCGCTGGCCAGTGCAGGTACGTTGCGCCCAGCGCAAACGGGTCGGCCCTCGCGCCGCTGCGCAGGTAGCCCAGCGCTATCGCTTCGGCACCCACGCAACGCTCACAAACCACGATTTCCGTTGCACTTAATCCCGTTCGCCAACCGCCGGTCCGCCCGCTGTCGACACCCCGTCGCTTTGGGTCATCATATCCATGCGATGAGCCGACCATGGGTATGTCCAGCATTCCATCGACGAACTCGACACCGATGTGGGCAGCAACCAGCGCCACCACGCCAGCAGGATCTCGGAGCAGGTCCTCAAACCGCACTGTCAGTACCCGCGGATCCGCGCTCGCGATACGACCAGCACGCTCGAATGCCCGCCACAGCTTGGCGACGGTGAGTGGGTGGTAGTTAATCCAAGCGCGGACGGACTCACGCCAAGGGATTGACCTACCGCCTAACCGTCTACGCTTCCACTTGTTCTTTTGGGAGAGCAACACGTCCCGTGGGTCGCGGACCATGTTGACCACCCTAGCTTCGGGGTAGAGCCTCAGGATCTCCGGAAGGTACAGGCCGTTGCGCGGCGTCTGATCGACCGGGATGGCGCGACCATTGGCGCTGGTCTCAAATAGAAGAAATGCCTCAAACAACGCTGGACCGGTACGGTCGCGTGCACGTGAGATGACCGCCCGCGCTTCATCGTCACTGTACCCGGTGTCACCTTGGATCGACCCTTGGTTCAGGTACCCATGCCGCTGGATCACGAACAAACGGCGTACCACCTCTTCGGCTCGCTTAACCGAGAGCGCTCGCAGCCCATTTTCTGGGGACCATAACTCTTCAAAAAAGTGGAGCTCATGAAACGTGAAGAACGATGGGTGGGAGCCAATTATGCGACCCATCATCGTGGTCCCACTTCGGCTGCTGCCAACGACGAAAACGATACGACCGTGGCTCAACGGCCGCGGCGCGTCCAGCGCCATGCCCGCAATCGGTATCTCGCGGGTCACCACGGATCTTCTCCACGCGTAGATGTTCTCCACAGGCTGATGGCTTTATAAATCGATGCCCAAGCGATGAACGCGCGACGCTTGCCATCCACGAACACTCGATTTCCGCAAGGCACGAACGAGTGCAGTCCGTTCGGGTATGGTGCATCTGGATTCGGCCTTAGCGCGAGAGCGCGCGACTCAATGTACGTGGCCCGGTCGAGCCGCAGTACTTCGTGGATGACTAGACCGCAGCCGTACCCTTCCGATGAGTCCTGTGCCGGCCGGAACAACCGGTTGCCGACGCGAAATAGTGGTCCTGCCGGGCGAGCACCGATCGGGCCGACTGGCATTGGAGATGCCGGATGCACTTGCCACGGACCCTCCGGGTCCTCGCCCCACGAGAGATGGAGCACAGTGTTGGCAGTGGCGCCCGCGACGGTATAGAAAAGGTACCACGTGCCATCGAGTTCAAACGGCGTAGGGTCAAGGACTTGCACTTCGGACATGTAAGTACGTCGCGGCATCCATCGTCCACCTTCGAGGCCGAATGATTTCGACTGGCCCGATTCATGCATCTCCGGCATCATCAACGGTTCACCAGACTTCACGATGAGAAACGGATACGACAGATGAACGTTGAGCACGAGTTCGTCGCGAACATCGTCATGGCAAGTCCCACCATCGTAGCCGACGCTGCGGATGATTCCGCGACCGGTCCAAAGGGAGAGTTCCTCGAAGTAGACACGCTGCCTGAGGGGATCGCCGCCCAAGATCCCGATTGGATCGGCGCGGAGCCGCGTGATCCCGGGAGAACGCCACCACTCTACTGGACCTAGTTCTCCTTCCTGGAGAATCTGCGCGGCGCTGCGCATCGTCAATCCGATGTTCCAAAGCTCTTGAGCGAACAACTGCCGCAGTACTGGCAGGTCTAGCCAAGCCTTCATGCCGACCTCACGCTGGCAAGTAACTCCTTATAGATCTGCATCAAGCCCTCGTAATGGATGTCGGCCGAAAACCGGTCGCGCATCTTTGCGGCGCCGGTCCGGGCGGCCTTGGCGACGAATTCAGCATCCGTCAACATCCGTCCGAGGGCCCTATCAAGAGCTGCTCCATTCCTGGTCGGCACGATCAAGCCATCCCGCCCATCGTCGATGAGTTCCGGGATTCCACCAATTAACCCGCCGATGACCGGCGTACCGAGCGCCAAGGACTCAAGAACAGACATCGGGCAGTTCTCGTACACTCGCGGAACAATTACCGTGCAAATACTCTCGCGTACCAGATCGTGCAGCGTCCTGCCGCTGACAAACCCGAGGTACTCCACATCATGCGCAGCAAGTTCGGAGATCCTATTCCGCAGCCGGTCGACGGCGCCGCCGGCACCAGCAAAGGTCAGGCGCACTCCACTTTTTAGCTCAGCTGGTAACCTGATGAAAGCATCTAACAGATCGAAAACACCCTTAGTCTCCTCAATCCTTCCGACGTAGGTTATTCGGGTCCGTGCCACGGAGCCGCTCGCGGGAGTTAGACGCCTCGAATCAATGAAGTTCAACAATACCTTCGTCCGGTCACGCGGAAGCCCGTAACGCACCAGTCGCTCGGCCTGGAAAGCGCAGACGGCGATGAATCGGTCTATGCCGGTCCGAGCGCCGAGCGCATCGGTGACGTACGCCTCGATCGTGCTAAGCGCGGATCGAGCAAGTGAGCCACGATTGCAACGCTTTACCGTGGCACGCCAGAACGCGTGGCCTTCACACGCCTCGCATATTTCGCCTCGGCAGTTCAACGAATACACGGGACAGATCGGCTTGTAATCGTGGACGGTCTGAACAATGGGGATACCGGCACGCCGCAACGGCGCGATGATCGAACCGGTGAAATTGCCGTAGTAGACGTGAAGGTGCGCAAGGTCTAGGCGTTCACTGCCCAGCAGTGCAGACAGGTTGCGCGCCGCCTCTCGCGAATAGATGAACCGTAGCGCATCTGCAGGTTTCCTCCCAGAAGTATCCACGCCTCGCGGGAAGTACTCGGAACGGCTTGACGATTCGTTCCGCAAGTTGGCGGCACAGAACTTGACGACCTCGTGCCCGTGCTCTTCGAGCATCTGGCACTGCTCGACAAAGTATCGATCCGAACCGCCAGCAATGAAGTTGTTGGGTGAAATCGCGAGGATGCGCATTGGCTAGGTGCCCCAACCGCTCAGATCGCGACCAATTATTCGCTCAAGCGCGCGGTTGGGAGCACGAAACAGTTCGCGCAGTCGGGCCTCGACCGCAGCATCGAGCGGCGGTGGCAAGAATGGCTCTCGGTTCGCCGTAATCAAGGTGCGTCGCAAGCCATCGCGCAACGTCGGCGGCACTAGCAGTTTGATCATTGATCTCGCCGCACCTCCAGAACCACCCAAAACGCGGGCCAGCATGCTGCTGCGCGGTCGGCTCGCGACATTCTCCGAGATGAGATCAGGATCCCAGCCTGCTGGTGTCTTGAGAGCCATCGCCTCCAACATGCTACGCAGGAGTCGGGGCGTGTCGGCTCCAATATCGCTGTCCAGATAGACGTGGATGCGCTCGCTCGGAAACAACCGATGGACGTGCTCAAGATGCTTGGCATACATACTTCTGCCAATGTAATCGCAGTTCCGACGCGCCATCTCGTTGGCACCGAAGCGTTCCGGGCCTGCGTCAAGGGCTGCGCCAAACTCCACCAGCGGCTCCCAACCTCTCTGGCGCGCGAAGTTGAAGCTCGAATACGCGCGACTCACCGGGTCCCGCAGGAAAATGAATATCTGGACGTTTGGGCTGTGACACCGCAGTCGCTCCAATGCCAGAGCCGAATAAAGTAAACCGACATTCTTGGCGAACAGTGCCCGATGGTCGAGCCGCCCGTAATGCCTGCGAACCGCGACTTCCCAACCTTTCATATATTCGGCGTCGAGAAGGAAGAAAGACATCTCGATTGTGCGATGGCCATGAATCATTGGGTGATGCATCAGCGCGCTGAGTACGGTCGAGGTGCCGGCTTTTTGAGCCCCGATGATTACGCCACTCAAAATGGGAGACTTTTTCACCTGCTGCATTGGCGAGGCTCCGTGTCAATCCATGGCACCTCTCTACCGGCGACGCACTTCAATACGGCGGCGTCTTCGCGATAGCGCTCCGCAAGCCAACGTGGCAACGCAGCGCTCCAGGATTCGGCGCTGGCCGCGTACTCAACTCGGCGCGCCCGCCGACGCTTGAGTCCCCGGGCAATCGCTCGAAGCCGCGGCCGATCCCTGGTGAGTTCTCGCGCACGTCGCGCGACACGAGTTACGAAAACGTTCCACCAGGCCCAATGCGTGTCCCAGCCCACGTTCCGCGGCGCGAAATCAAATCCGTCGACTACCTCTGGATCGATACCCGCGCGCAGCGCGAGCCTCCGAACGACCATGGCGGGCTGATTACTGAGCTCTGACGAGAAGACGACCTCGACTGATTCGACGCCAACTGCATCGGCGAATCGCACCAGTGCTGATCCATACAGGCCATCCCGCCACACCGAACGCCAATCCCGACCGATACCAGCGCTATCCTGTTCGCCGAGGAACAACTTGAAATCGATATTGGCGGGAAGACGATTCAATCGACGCAGGTGCCTGAAGATCGATACGAGCCTTGCCAACGGTTCCCGACACACCATCACGACCACAGGTCGCGGGCATGTCGCGGCGATGCGCGTTGGGACTTCGGAGTCATTCATGTAATCGGGCGTGGCCTCGACGCAGACACCACCAGGCGGATTTGGAGAGAAGCACGCTTCGTATCGCGAATGTCGCTCCGTCGGATCCTCCGGCCACGAGCGGTCGAAGAAGTGCAGCTCCTTGAGCTTCGATACCCGCACGTCCGAGTGCAATGCCAGAAATTCGTGCAATGAAGTCGTGCCGGACTTCGGCGCGCCGACGATGATCAAGTGCGAGCAACGTTCACTCATCGTGCCTGCTCTTCCCGGCCATGCCGGGAATCGTCAGCAGGCCAAACTTTTGATAGACCATGACCGACGCGGCTAGGTTCTGGACGGAGAGCGCGACGGCCATCGCCACGGCTGCGCCGAAAGCCCCGTATCTGGGCGTCAGGATCGCTGTCAGCACGACGTTCAGCACCGCCGCCGCAGTGGTGTTCCACTGGACCAGGCGCTCATTGCCGCCCATGATGAGCATGGTGGAGACGGATCCTGTCAGCACGTTGACGAGATTGCCAATCGCGAGCACTGAAAGCACAGCGCTACCGGCTTCGAACTCGGCCCCAAACATTGACATCACCAGACCGGGCGCGAGGATCATCGGCGCGGCGACCGGCAGGCCAATGCCGATGGTCAGCCAGGAGGTTGCCCTTATTGTCTGCCGCAATCGCATCCGATCGCCCGTGCGGAACAACTCGACAAACTTCGGCGCCGCGATCGCGTTTGACGCGACCAGGACAAAGCTAATGAGCATTGCCATTCGCTGACCCGCGTGCATCAGTCCCACTTCCAGCGTGGTGCTCCATACTCCGGTGGCCGCCACAGCCACCCAGTTCATCACCTGCTGGAAGATTGTGATCCACATCATCGAAATCGCGGTACCGAACAACTCCTTGTGCTGCACCCTGGCGTCACATGTCGGGACGTCGCCGAGTTCGCCGCGCCACCACCACCAGCCGACGAGTGCGGCGGCGAGGGCGCCGACCGCATATGCACCCACGGCTGTGCCCGGTCCATGCCTGGCCCCGCTCCACCACAGGATGCCGAAAGCCGCCGCGGCCACGACCGGTTGCACAACACTCCGCACAATCATTTGGCGCGCGGTTTGGCGCAGACCCTTGAGCGCACTGGCATATAGGATGGACATTGCGATGAATACGACGCCCGGCGCCGCCATCCGCAACGCACCAGAGAGCCCATCAACTTTGAAAGTAAGCTGGTTAAACTGGTCCGCGCCCACGACCAGCAGGGCCGCAATTGCCGTGGACGTGGCGAGCACGAACTTAGATGCGAGCCGGACCCCCGCTGCTGCGCGGCCCGGGGTGTTTACTGCCATGGCCGCGGAAACGAAACGGACCAATGTGAGGTCGAAGCCGAATCGGGACACTGTCGCCAGCAAGGTCACTACAGTGAGTGCAAGGGCGTAAGCGCCCATGCCCTCCGCTCCCAGAGCGCGAGCGACAAGCACGTTCAGCATTAACGCGGCGACGGCCGCTATCCCTTTCAGTACAAACGCCGATGTGGTTTTGCGGAATACTTCAGATGCGTCCCGGTCCGCGAAGAGCGACATCAAGCGCTTACGCACGCATCACCTCTGACGCTTCCTCTTTCTCGGCCATCACCCTGGATACCATTACTCCGAATAGCAACCAGATGAAAAAAGAAAAACTTCGGAACTCGAACGCACGCACCAATAGGTTGAGCGGCACGGCGAATGCCGCGAGCATCGCGACGGTGATGGCCAATATCCTGTCAATCTCAATCGCGCAAGTTCGAGCAATCGCCAGGCAGCACCGGTACGCCCTCCAGAGCAACAGCAACACGATGATCACACCGAATATCCCGTAGAACACAAGAATCGCCACCCAATAGACGTCCTTGAGCGCCTCATAGTTGACGACCTTGGCGAGCGCGGCACCGCCAACCTTGGCTACCTGGATGGTGGCCCGCTCCTGGTCTGGACCAAAGCCTATGAGCGCGCCGGAGCCCAACACGGCACCTCCGACGTCGTTGAGCAGCCAAAGCCGACCCTGCTGCGCGTTCTGGATGAACCGGTCCGAAAACATGATTACCACGTAGCTGACGGGATCGATGTACGTTTGCTTGGCTATGACATAGCCCGGTGCACGCCACGAGACCATCGTTATCATGCTCGCGGCGACTACAGCGATTGTCGCAACCACTAGCGCTTGTTTTGCCACAGCGCCCGAACGGCCCGCAATGTAATACGCAAACGGCGACGCCACGAGCGCGCAGAGCAACGCACCTTTCGAATAGCTGAGGAGCACGAGCAGGACTAACGCGACAGCGAACCCAGCGGTGCTAAGCGCGCGGAACCCATTCCCAATTCCGACCGCTAGACAGGCGCAGGCTATCGAGAGAGCGACGAGCACGAATAAAGCCATCGACACTGAGTGCCCCCAGGTGCCAATGACAGCACCCTGTTCGACGCCCGAGTTGAGGACGGAGAATTCCATCTTGAAGCCAGCAACTTCCAGCGTGTTCTGTCGCGGCAACCAAAACTGCGATATCCCGAAGGCCGACTGCAGTATCCCCGCGACCAACTGAGCCAAGGCGCAGACCGTGATGGCCAGAAGCAGGCGCCTCACGTCCCGCTCGGAGTAATTGAGTTGTACGACAGTGTAGAAGAGGAATACGTAACGCAAGAACGTCCTCAGGTTGATGACCGTCGCCGACCAGCTCGACCCGTTATACGCCGCAGAAATGATCGCCCCGGCGACAAAGAGGATGATGAGGGTGTCGATCGGGGTTCGACGCAGGAATCCGCGCTCGGTGATGCGAGCGCTGGTCACCACCAAGAACAGCAGATAGACGACAAACTCGCTGCCCAACCGGAGAATCGAGTAGAAGATTTCAGGGACCGGGATCCACTTGAGCACGAACTCCTCGAACGGCATATAAGCCGCCAAAGCGAGCACTAAGGTTTGGATGCGCAGACCCAAGGCGAGTGTTAGTTTCGGCGATTGCTGGTCAGGGCTCACCGTGCCGGACTAACATCTTGACGCGGGGACGGGGTTGCACGGAAAACCAGCCAAATTGCTGCGATCAAGCCTCCCAATAGGAATCCGAGCACCGTCATGAGGAAGCGCATCGGACGGACGTAGTGATCGGGGTCGGAGACAACCGCCGGATCGATTATGCTGAACGCGTACTCCTCTCGCACATTTGCCATTGTAATGCGGCTGACCTGCGACTGGATGAGGGAGTAGATACCCTGCTGCACTTCCAGGACGTCTGTCGACTGCAGCTCCTTCTCGAGGTAAGCGATACTCTTGCGCGCTTCGCTTACCGCACGGCCTTTCAGCTTGGTGTTGGTGCGGCTGATCAATTCCGTCGCCCAGGCAGCGGCGAGCTCCCGGTCCGACCCCTCAATGCTCAAGGTAATTAGGCCGGTGAGGGTGTCCTCGGACACGATCCTGATCTCCTCGTCAAATAGCTTGTACGCGTCGTCCATGGTCGGGATCTTGGATTGTTCGTCGACGTTCCATTTCTCCGTCTTCGGATCCCATTCGTCGGGAAAGAGGACCGGCAACAGGTTCTTCTCCTTGACGAACTCCTCGATCAGGCTGCGCGACTTCAAGGTCGCCAAGGCCAGCGTCTGTGCATCGCCGCTCGACCCGAGGTCGATGCCCGCCAGTGAGGCGAGGCCGCCAAACTGACTCTGCAATGACGACAGCACACCGCTGCTCTTCGAGTCGCTCGTGGGGACAACCACAATGCTGGCTCGGTACACTGGCCGCATCATTAAACTTATGGCGCCCAATACTGCGGCCCCAAGGAGCGCGCCGCCGACGAGCCACAGCCAACCTCGGACCAGTAGGCGGATCGCCAATCCGACATCAAGGTAATCACCGGAGACAATCCGCTCCGATTTTGAATCCTGGCTCATAGTCTGTCCCTCAGTGTTGAGCACACCCGAGCGATCCGCCGGCACCGCGCTCGAGTGGGTTTAGAACTGGAACCCGAACCTCTCGACGTCCTCGGCGTACCAATCGCCCACCAGCGCGCGCGAGGCCGCGCCGTAGTAGGACCGGTAATCACCACGTGAGGATGTCTTCACGTGCGGAAGCCTGACCGATCTTCCCAGCCGTACACTTACCGTCTCAAAGTCAGCGTCAAGGCGATCAAAGCGGCCGACAAAATCGACCAGCTGCCGCCCCTGTTCATCAGTCAGCCATCGAATTTGCGGCATGAATATTTTAGGCTTGTCGAAGAAGCGAGGATCTCGCTGTCCGAAACACAGGTGGACCCAGGACTCGAAAGACACCTCGCGGTTGCCGAGGCCGGTTTGGTTGGTCTGGACCCGGTAGTGAAAGTGCGAGACAGCGCGGTCCCACGGGTTACGAACGAACGCGAATGAAAACTTGCGGTCCCAATAGTTCGCCCCGAGTTGCGCGCGTTTTTCGAGCGCGGTCATGTGCTCCAGATGCAACCCGAGCGCGCGCTCGATGCTGGAGCCGCCGGTCTTGTTGATGTGGATAAAGACGAACGGACGGACGTGCCGCTCGTGCGCCAAACGGGCTGCATTGCGTACGGTGCGCAGACAAGCGGCAATTCGGGTTCTGCGCCAATCATGCAGCTTGTTCAAGCCCCGTGATGTCCGAGACACTTCCAATGTTCGATCCTGATGCTCGCAAACGCGGCCATAAGCCCAATGTCGCACCATAACTCACAGGCGATGCCGCGCCTTTCCCACTGTATGCGGTCGGTCAGAATGAATTCACAGCCGCCACCGCCACGGCAATGTTGTAAAGAATCTGCGTGACGCTGGTCCACACGGTAAGCGGCCGCATCTGCTGGGCGTCCAGCGGCACGACAATCGTATCGCCCGTCTGCACGTCTTGCGCACCGCCACGGCTGAACCAACCGCTGGTCGAACCGGCTGCAACGCTGCCATTGGCCCGAATGATGTAGATCCGCTTCTCGTCGGCGCGCTGCGTCTCCCCTCCGCTGAGCGAAATGTAGTCATCACGACTTAGATTGGCCTGGTGCAGATGGGACGTCGGACTCTGGACCTCGCCGATCACGGTGACCTCCTGGGTGAGGCGCGGGATGACCAGCTGGTCTCCGTCCCGCAGCGCGAGGTCGGCGGAAGACCCTGGAGCAGTGGATAAGACCTCTTCGAGGTCGATGACCAGCCTGCCCACTGCCGCGGTGCCTTTCAGATCGGCGAGCAGAGCCTGCCCGGCGGCCATCGCCTCCGTCGTGCCGGTCGCAGTCTCGGATTGAGCCTGCTGTAGCGACAATGCCGCGAGCTCGCGTTGCATGCGGTCGGCAAGCACCTGAAGCTGGCGCTGTTCGCGCTCTTTCAGATCCTTGCGCAGAAACACGCTTCCTTTTGGGAATGCCAGGTCGGTGAGTCCACCCGCGCGCTCGATGACCGAGCGCAGGGTCTCGCCACGTTGGATCGGGTAATCGCCGGGAAACCGCACCTCACCGACGACCGAAATCGTCTCCAGGTCACGCCAAAGTGGCGTGTCCTTGATGACCACGACATCGAAGGGACGCAGCATCAGATCCGCGGAGCTTGTACCCGCCCGCAGTTGCGCCAGATCGATATGCAAGAGCTCCGATTGGCGCTGCGCACCCGCAGCAATTTCGTAACGGGTCAATTCTGCTTCACCGACGTATGCAGCCTGGTCGAGACCACCGCCCGCGCGTATCAGGTCACTGACCGTCATGCCGGGCTCGAGCGGGTATTTTCCAGGCACTTTGACGCGACCGCCGATACCGACGATCTGCAGTGGCTCATCCCGGCTGCTCTGACGATTGAAGTCATCAAGTATCGGTGTGATCACCCGGTCCCGGCTGTTCGCGAGATCGAAAACATGCACCCGATCCCGGGCCTGTAGCAGGACGTTGGCTGCAGAACCTGGATCCGCGAATGCCGCAGAAAGGTCTGCCGAGACCACGGACACCAATCGCGTCGGCCCTGTCTCACGACGAATCAGCACGTAGTGCAAGTCAGCCAGTGGCTTCAATTCATCGAGACTCCCGATCAGGTCCGTCAGGCGCATGCCGGGCTGATACTGGACGCTACCCGTGCGGTACACGTGACCCAGCAGGCTGACGGCACCCTCGACACTGTCGCGTATGGAGTGAATCCGGATCAGGTCGC
>CAYYQQ010000022.1:0-34235 GCA_964473595.1 uncultured Steroidobacteraceae bacterium
CGTCCATCCGCCTGTTGTTCGAGCAACATCGTCTGGTGTCCGAAGGTTCCGGCGCATTGGGTGTTGGAGGCCTGCTCAAGCGCAAAGAACACTTCAAAGGCAAGAAAGTCGTCGCCGTTGTCTGCGGACGGAATATTGATCTGGAAGTGTTCAAGAGAATTATTGCTTAGCCCTGTTTTTCTGAAAACCAATCACGTCGACCGCCGGATCACATGAAACGTATCGCTGTCGCTGGTTTTCAGCACGAAACCAATACCTTCGCATCGACCCTTGCCGGCTTTTCTGCGTTTGAAGAGGCCGACTCCTGGCCTGGGCTGCTTCGCGGCGACGAAGTCATTCGCGGCTTGTCAGGGATCAACATCTCAATCACCGGGTTCGTCGATGCGGCAATGGCGGCAGGCGGCTACGAAATTATTCCGGTGCTTTGGTGTTCAGCTGAACCGTCCTCCTATGTTACAACCGATGCATTTGAGCGAATATCCAGCATGATCCTGGATGGCATCCGATGCGCGGGAAACCTGGACGGCATCTATCTGGACCTGCACGGAGCCATGGTGACGCAAGCTCATGAAGATGGTGAGGGCGAACTTCTCCGCCGCATCCGCGATTTAACGGGTCCCGATCTTCCGATTGCTGTCAGTTTTGACCTTCACGCGAACGTGACTCCGCAAATCGTTGAACATGCTTCGTCTATCAACATCTTTCGTACCTATCCCCATATCGACTTGGCAAATACCGGGGCAAGGGCTCTCAAGTCTCTGGAATGCCTGCTGAAGGAGGATCGCCTGTGCAAGGCATTTCGTCAGGTGCCATTTCTGGTTCCATTGACTTCACAGCACACGGGATCAGAACCTTGCCATTCGCTCTATGCGAGCCTGGAGCAATTGTCCGGTGAGAAGTTCTTCTCGGCCGATATCGCCATGGGATTTCCCCCGGCCGACATCTTCCATTCCGGCCCCTCCATCGTTGCCTATGCCGCATCGCAGGAAGAGGCGGACAAGGTGGCGGACGGCCTGCTTCGGAATTTCCTGGATGTCGAGCACACCTTTATCAATGACCTTATTTCGGCGGAGACCGCTGTCGCAGAGGCAATGGCCAATACGGGGAGCAAGCCCGTAATTATCGCCGATGCCCAAGACAATCCTGGAGCCGGTGCGTCGTCGGACACCACTGGGTTATTGGACGCGCTGGTACGGGGCAACGCGCAAGGTGCCGTGCTGGCATTGCTGGATGACGCTGAAACAGCAGCGAAAGCCCACGAATTCGGTGTGGGGTCAGAGTTCTTTGCGCGGCTAGGTGGCAAGTCCGGTCAGGCGGGTCAGTCTCCCTTTGAGGCTCGCTTTCGGGTTGAATCGCTTAGTAATGGTGAATTCACGTTTACCGGTGCCATGTTTGGTGGTGTCGCCGCCAACCTGGGCCCCATGACAGTCATCCGGGTATTGGATACCCCCGCGGACGTTCGCATTGTCGTCGGTTCCAAACGTTGTCAGTGTCTGGATCAGGCGATCTTCCGGCATATTGGCATTGACCCGGCAGAACAGCGCATCGTCGCCGTAAAAAGCAGCGTGCACTTCCGAGCTGACTTTGAATCCATGGCTGACAAGATTCTGGTGGTAGAAGCCCTCGGCGCGCATCCTTGCCGTCTGGACAATCTCACGTACCACAACTTGCGCCCTGGCGTTCGTCTGGGTCCAGGAGGACCTGTACATGAATAAGCGAACCAGAGCTTGATTATGACTGATGATTCCCGGGGCTGGCGAACTGCCTGGTTGGTGCTGGTTGTTGTATCGCTCGCCAATTTCGGCAACTACTACGTCTATGACTCAATAGGGCCGGTCGCTGAACTGCTGCATCGGCAGCGCGGATTCAGCGATTCCCAGATCGGCATGCTGAATGCCATCTACAGCCTGCCGAATATCTTGCTGCTTCTGATTGGCGGCATGCTCGTCGACCGCTTTGGCGCGGCGCGCATGATGTTTTGGACCGGGGTCGTTTGCCTGGCGGGCTCGGCACTCACCGCGTTCAGTCCCGATTTCGGGAGCATGGCCGCCGGCCGGCTGCTGTTCGGAATCGGCGGGGAAACTTTCAATATCGCGACCTTTACGGCCCTTGTGAAGTACTTCTCCGGACGAAACCTGGCGTTCGCGGTTGGCACGGGCGTCGCCATCGGGCGCGCCGGCTCGTATTCCGCCGACATGTCGCCGGCCTGGTTTTCCACCGCCTATGCCGAAGGATGGCAACCGCCACTCGTCATCGCGGCCGTGCTTGCTTTAGTATCGATGGCTGCGGCCGCGATCTATTGGTGGCTGGACCACAAGCATGGCCACGCCGACCCGAATGCAAAGCCCAATGCAACGCCCATTTCGCTGCGCGGCATTTCGACCTTTGGCACGGCCTACTGGTATCTGCTGGCGCTATGCGTGCTCTGGTTCGCGGTGATCTTTGCGTTTCGAAGCACGTTCTCGATCAAGTACTTCCAGCACGCGCATGGCTTGGACCTGGCGGCGGCCGGGGCGATCAATGCCTGGGTCTTCCTCTCGGCGATCTTCGCGACGCCCGCATTCGGCTGGCTCTGCGATCGCACCGGCCGCTATGCACCAATGCTCGCATTCGGCGCGCTGATGCTGCCGGTCTCAATCACGATCATGGCGCTATCGCATGGATCACTTTGGGTCGGCACCGTGTTGATCGGCATCAGCTTCTCGCTCGTGCCCGCCGTAATGTGGCCGTTGACGGCGAAGCTCGTGCCGGAGGCGAATTTCGGCACGGCGCTCGGCCTGATGTGGGTCGTGCAGAATGCCGGTATCGCCGGCGCGAATCTCGTGGCTGGCTGGCTGAACGACAGCTACGGCGCGAGTGCGCAGAATCCGGCCGGCTACCAGCCAATGATGTTGTTCTTTTTTATCTTGGGCGCCCTCGGGTTCGTCTTTGCAATGATGCTATGGCAGAAGGCAGGCCGGCGGCATCACGAGGCCGTCACGCATGCGCAGTAACAGCTCCAGGCGGCCGTGAGCCTGCGTGTGCTGAGCGCCGGCACAAGACCATCGCCACGAAAACGACGTAGTCACGGCAGCGAAGTATCGAAATGGACATAGCTCAAGCCCAACGCTGTCTTGGAAATGTCAACATGAGCGCGCTCGCCGCGGCCATTTTGGCGCAGGAGCCGAAGGCCTGGCAGGAACAGATGCTTCGCCAGCAGGCGTATGACGTACACCAGGATACAGAATCGATCGTATTGTTGTTCTGCGACGAAACCTGGCCCGATGGAGAGATTCACAAAGAGGCCGGTTGGGATCGTCTTGCCGATCATGCAATGCCGCTCATCGATGGCATTGTCAATACTCACTACGCCCCTGGAGGAATACTCTTACGCGCAATGGTTGCGAAACTGAAGGCTGGCGGGCGAATTCATCCCCATGTCGATTCCCTGAAATCGTTTCACATGGGACACCGCATACATGTGCCCATTACGACCAACGCCGCGGTTCGGTTTACGATCGATGGCGTACCCTACCCGTTTAAGGTGGGCCAGGCATACGAAATCAATAACCAGAAAAAGCACAGTGTCATGAATCTCGGTAAAGAGGACCGCATTTCATTTATTTTTGACTACGTGCCTCCCGCCGAGAGTGCAGATGGATTCCGATGAGCACAGTAGAGAACCCCAAAGAGAGAAGCATTCAACGGGCAATTGAATTTGTACGCGGCAACCGACCGTTGCGTGCTGAAGAACTGTGTCGGGACTATTTGGCGCGTCATCCGGGTTGTACCGACCACCTGCGCTTGTTGGGCCACGCGTTAATGAAACAGGGCCGCCTGGTTGAAGCCGAGGAACAGTTGCGTTTTGCCCTGTCTCTCAATCCAACATTTCCGCAGTTGCATGAGGACCTCGGCAGCGTTCTGGCCATGCAATCACGCTTCGAAGAGGCCATTCCCGAGTTGGAGCGAGCGGTCAAGCTGGAACCCTCGCTCAAGTTGGCGCACAAGAAGCTGGGTCACGCTCTCGTCGCGGTGGGTCGCGGAGAGGACGCTGACGAATCGTTCCAACGCTACCTCGATAGCGATCCTGGCCGAGCGGCCTTTGCCAGAGGACTCGAGCACCTGAACGCAGATCGCACCAATGAGGCGATCGACGTTTTTCGCGAGGTTCTGAAAGCACACCCCAACGATGTCAATGCCATGCGCTTCCTGGCGGTCGCCTACCGGCAGAACGAAAAGAACCTTGAGGACGCGGAAGCTCTGCTGCGCCGCGCGACGCAAATAGCGCCGGCATTCTGCGACGCCTGGATAAGCCTCGGGACTTTGTTGCGCGACCAGTTCAAGCACATGGAGGCGATCGCAGCTTTCGAGAAGGCGGTTGAACTGAAACCGGACAGTGCAGCTGCCTGGAGTGGCCTGGGTGGCGCCTTTGCGGCCGCAATGTATGCCGAAAAAAGCGCGGAAGCCTATGCGAAATCTGTCGAACTCGCGCCGAACGTCCCGAGCGTCCTGATGGGGCAGGCACACGTGCTGAAAACTCTTGGCGATCTGGCCGGCGCCCTCAAAGCCTACCGCGCCGCCATCAAGGCCCGACCCGGATTCGGGGAAGTTTACTGGAGTATGGCAAACCTCAAGATATTTGAGTTTGAGGATAGTGAGGTAGAGGCCATGTTGCAGCAACTGGAGCGTGATGACCTTTCGGAGAGTGCGAGTATTCATTTTCATTTCGCGCTCGGCAAGGCCTTTGAAGACAAGAACGATTACGACAAAGCCTGGCAATATTATGATGCTGGCAATCGGCGCCAGCGCATGACAGTGCAACATGAAGCACTCGAGATGGAAAACCGCTTCACCCGCATCAAGTCCGTTTTCAGCGAGGAACTGTTACGGGATCGAGCCGGCCAGGGATTTGAGTCGCCCGACCCCATTCTGATCGTAGGACTGCCGCGTTCCGGATCGACTCTCGTGGAGCAGATCCTTGCGAGTCACAGCCAGGTAGAAGGCACGTCAGAGTTGTCTGGTTTGGCCAAATTGGCCAGTTCTGTCGGGCAGTATCGGGTAGACAAGATAAGGTACCCGGAATCAGTGATAGACCTGCGCAATAGGGACTTGCGAGCGTACGGACAGGAATACATGGAGGAATGTCAACGTCATCGAGTCACTGGCAGGCCCTTTTTCACCGACAAACTTCCCAACAATTTCGCTCACATTGGACTTTTGCACCTGATCCTGCCGAATGCCAAGGTCATCAACACGCGACGACATCCCTACGACAGTTGCCTGGGAGCCTACAAGCAATTGTTCGCCAGTGGCCAGACGTTTACCTACGATATGCTCGACCTGGCGCACTACTACCAGCAATACGATGCCATGATGAAACATTGGCACAAGGTGCTGCCGGGCAAGGTACTGGACGTCCACTACGAAGAAACCGTCACCGACCTGGAAAACCAGGTACGACGCATTCTCATGCATTGTGGCCTGCCTTTCGAACAAAGTTGCGTTGAGTATCACAAGACGGAGCGTTCGGTTAAGACGCCCAGTTCGGAACAGGTAAGACAACCGATTTACACCCGTGCCCTGGGACAATGGCGCCGCTACGAACGATACCTGGGCCTCTGGAAAGAACAGCTCGGGAGCATCGTCGATGAATTACCCGACGTTGCTCGCAACGCGGGCGAACAGACGGACCACTAATCGTAAGGCCAGATCTCGAGCCCGTGGATGGCATTGCGAACATCCTGGCTGAGCTGCACTGATCCCAACGTCTTGTTGCCCGCCAAGTCGTAGACCGTCACTGTGGACGGCGAGGAACCACCTGCAACGATGCTGTCTGAGAGGACACAAAGACCTCTGGCAAATCCGGGTCGTGCGAGTTTTCCATCGTCAGCATACCTGTGGGTCAGCGTTTCCGGATCGTATGCGGGAACAGCCATCGCCCGATCCTCCTCGCCTTCGCCGCGGTCGGCATAGCGCAACACATCGCCCTGGGTATCGTTGAATAGCACGCCGTTGCAAAATGGTTGAGCGTTGTGCGAACCGGGAGGCAATTCTGCAGCCATGGTGATGGCACGACCGTTGAAATACAACATGCCGCCAGTTCTAAGACCGGATATGTACATGCCATTGCGGTTACAAAATACGTTGTTGATGTGCATTTTGTTCATCATCATCGGACCGGCGTCACCCTGGGGATCAAAGCCAATAGCCTTGAACCGAGTGTCCTTGGATTGAACATTCATGGCCCAGTTGATGCGGTGCTTGTCGAGGTCAAAACCCAGAATACTGTCGAAGCCCGTGGAAGTCAGAAACAGGGTCCGCTCGTGCACCGAAATTTCATGGCAGTGTTTGAGAAAGGGGCAACGCCACGAATCTATTGGCTTGAAATCGGGCGTATAGGCAAACAACTCATCGCTGGCCGCGATGTAAACACGATCGGAATCGAATGCAATGCCACGTAATCCCCGGTCCCATCCGCGGCCTTGCCAGTCGATACCGGCTGTATTCCAGTCGAGGACCTGGTCAACAGACTGATTCTCAAGGTCAATCAGGTAAACGCCACCATGACTTTCACCCTGTTGTGCTCCGCGCACGACCGAGCTAGCAACTAATTTGACCATGGAAGACGTTGCCGCGGATGAGTTCAAGAGACCAGCGTGCGGGATTTCACATGGCAAGAGGCCTCAGACACCGCGACCCAGTCGCGATCTCCGAGGCCCGTGTTTGCCGTACTCAATTACTGGCTTGAGCTGCCTTTCGGCACCATGCCGCCGCCACGCTCGCCATGAATCATTGCCCGAAGCCCTTGCGCAAGTTGAGCCATATGGTACGTGGTCTTACAAGGGTTCTCTGGTCAAGGCCACGGGAGCTGTGGAAAGTACCCGCTTCAAAATTATCCGAGGTGTTGACGATGTAGTAGACCGTCTGGTCCCAGACATTATCAACCCTCAATGTCAGGTCCAGGTCATTGTCGAAGGCGATGCCTGCCTGGAAGTTACTGATATTCTTGCTCGGCGCAAACCCTTCCGTCTCCCCGTCAACAAAGTTGCTTTCAACATTGCTGGTGGTATTCCAGGTCGACCCCTCATAGGAGATGTCGTACCACAGCCAGGCATCGTGTCCCCGCAATTTGGGCAGATTGTAATTGATGCCCAGATAAGCTTTCTCGTCCGGCGAGTTGGGCATGTCCATGCCGTCGTAGTAATCGCTACCTCCGACAGAGGCGGTCTCTGTAAATCGCGCATCCTGAAGTGTCAGAGCGGCATTTATCGTTAGGTTATTCGTGGCCTGCCATTTGACGTTGATCTCCAGGCCGTCGGTCTGAGCCGTTTCGCCATTCAATGTTCCAGCCAACCAGAAAGGGGAGTCCTCAGGACTCTCGTAGACCTGAAAATCGCTCCACTTCATCATGAACAGTTGTGCATTGACCTGCAGGCGATTGTCGAGCCACGTGCTCTTGAGGCCAACTTCATAATTGTCCATGAAGTCCGCTTTAAAAGTCAACGGTATGAGCCCCTCCGCAGCAGCACGCGGCGAGTTACTCCCCCCCGGCCGGGAGCCCTGACTGAACAGGAAATACACCATGCGTTGGTCATCAAAGGAATAATCGATACTGAACTTGTAGAGCATGTTATCGGTAGTGTCCTGATACCGATACGCGCCGTTGTCGTCGCGAAATCCGAGGGGCAGCCCTTCCGGAAGCGCATAGCGAAATTCCCTACGAAGCTCAAATTCGTTCCACCTGGCGCCGAAAGTGAGCCCTATCTTATCGGTCACTTCGTAACTGATCTCGCCGAACAGTGCCTTGGTCTTATACCCTTCATCGAGGTCGCTGGCGTACCACACGTCAGTCGGCGCTAGCGGACAAGCTTGCTGGGGATACGTCGCGGCGTAGTCGCAAGCATAAACCTGGGCATTCGCCCACGCGACACTCGATGTCAGTGTGCCGGGGTGCGACGCGCCGTAGTACCATTCGTTTGTGGCATCCTCATAGTAGGCGCCCGCCACCCACTGCAGTTTACTTTCGCCTTGTGATGTCAGTCGTATTTCAACAGCATCGCGGCCTTGAGGCTGGAAATTGAACAGCTCGCTGTAGGTATAACCGGTATCGTACAAACCGTTGTCGGCATCATTCGGATTGGAGGTTAGGTAATACGCTCCGCGCCATTCTGCATACGCCTCGTTTTCCCAGAAATAAGTGATATCACGATCGAGGTGAGTGACGGTTGCGGATAAGCTGGCAAACCCCATATCCCCGCTCAGTGTCATGGCAGCGGAATACCATTCGTCCGTCATGAACTCATCGGTAAAGCGCACGATCTTGTTCTTGCCAATAGACGGGTCTGTTTCCCAGGAGCCGTGAAGTTCGGTTTCCTCACTGACCACACTAAACAAGGCCGACCACTCGTCCGACAGATTCCACAATGCGGCGATTCGGCCGCCATTGACTTCGTATGTATTCGCATTGTTTTCAACGTTGTCGGCATTGTCATAGCTTTCCGAATAGCTCAGGGCAGGCACAATGTCGACGTAGCCGCCGTCGTAGGACTTATAGCCAACAACACGAATTGCCAGCTTGTCGCCGAGCACCGGGATATTCAGGTGGCCGCTCACGTCGTAGCTCGGATCGCCACCTTTCGTGGTGCCGACGCTGGTTTCAACTTGCCCGGAAAAACCCGCGAAGTTGGGCTTGTTGGTAATCAGGCGCATCGTGCCAGCTTGGGAACTGGAACCGAACAATGTGCCCTGGGGGCCAGGCAAGGCTTCGATACGCTCCATGTCGATCGCCCGCACGCTGATCTGTTGCGATGGCGTATGCATGGGCTGTTCGTCAAGATAGATTCCCACCTGGCTGGGAGTCAGGTAAACGTCTCCGAGGCCGGCGACGATGCCGCGCATGATGATGTTATTGCGGCCAGGCCGATCGGCTCGCATCACGACACTCGGTAGCGCCGCGACGTAATCGTCCATCGTCTTGACGCCCATCTTTTCGAGGTCAGCCGTGCTGAAGGCCGTGATGCTCTGGGCCACATCCTGGAGATTCAGTTCCCGCTTGGTCGCAGTCACAACAACCTCTTCGAGGCCGAACGGCTTGGCTTCCTGAGCCAGTGCCGGTGTCGCCGGACTCAACGCGGTCAAGACCGCGGCGGTAAGCGGCTTAAGGATGAAGCGCTTGTCGGCCAGAACCTTACGATTTGATTGGTATGTGGCCTTCATGAATCCCCCGTGATTTGCATAATCAAGCCACTCCTTCGCCAGGCGAAAGGTTGTTGCTCTGAAACAACCGCCATGCGATTTGGAATGCCAGACTGCGCGCAGTAAAAAATGTTGTCAAGTCATTAGTGTCCGGATGTTGAGCTGACGCTGTCGCGTAACGCTTTGAACCTTTTGGCATAAAGCATGTTTTGTCCTGGTCTCGATTTCAACTTCATTAGGCCACGCTGCGACCCTGCGAAGACCATTTTCGCGGGTATTGCTTATGCACGCAGGCAAGCTGGTTTTTGCGCAGTTGACCGAGCATTTGCCGTTGACCACATTTCGCCGGTGTGTGGCGCTCTATGCGGGCGAGCACAAGGTCAAGAACTTTACCTGTCTCGAACAATTTCTGTGCTTGGCGTTTGCGCAGCTCACTTACCGGGAAAGCTTGCGCGATATCGAGGCGTGTCCGCGAGCGCAACGCGAAAAGCTGTATCACATGGGTATTCGCAGCCGCATTTCCCGCAGCACCCTGGCCGATGCGAACGAAGTGCGCGATTGGCGCATCTATGCCGACTTCGCGCAACGTTTGATCGCCATGGCTCGAAAGCTCTGCATCGACGAGCCGTTTGGCGTGGACCTGAAGGATACGGTCTATGCGCTGGACACCACGACCATCGACTTGTGCTTGTCGGTCTTTCCGTGGGCGCCTTTTCGCCGCGCCAAGGCCGCCGTGAAGCTGCACACCTTGTTGGACTTGCGCGGCAACATCCCGACCTTTATTCACATCAGCGACGGCAAAACGCACGAGGTCAACGTCCTCGATCAGTTGCTGCCCGAGCCCGGTGCGTTCTACATCATGGATCGGGGTTTCCTGGATTTCGAACGGCTCTTCCGTTTCCACCAGGCTGGCAGCTTTTTTGTCACGCGCGGCAAATCGAACCTCAAAGCCCAGCGTCGCTACTCCCATCCGGTGGATCGCACCACCGGCCTGGTCTGCGATCAGACCATCGTGCTCACCGGTTTCTACTCGCTCAAAGGCTTCGAGACCCCGCTGCGACGTATTCGCTTCAAAGATCCGAAGACCGGCAAGCGACTGATCTTCCTGATCAACAACTTCACACTTCCGGCGCTGACGATCACCGAGCTGTATCGGTGCCGCTGGCAAGTGGAACTAATCTTCAAGTGGATAAAGCAGCATCTTCGTATCAAGCAGTTCTATGGCACTTCAGAAAACGCGGTGAAAACACAGATCTGGATTGCCGTGGCGGTGTACGTGTTGGTGGCGATCGTCAAAAAGCGGCTCCACATCTCGGCCAGCCTCTACGAAATGCTACAGATCTTGAGCCTCAACATGTTTGAGCAAACCCCGCTCAATAGCCTGCTTTCGAGGATCACCATGGCACGGGATGATGGCGATCTTTCCAACCAGCTGAATTTGTTCATCTAACGTCCGGACACTACTGTTGTCAAGTTCAAGGTGACGACATTGCGGGACCCCATGGCTCCAACGTCGTCGCCAAACATGGGCAGCCACTCAATCGATTCGGTACCAGTAGACATCATCCTGAAAAAAACGCACCGCTTTGCCATCATCCGCCATATCGAAAATCCAGGAACTCTGGGGCTTTTCATTTTCCTTCACGCTAAGAAAACTATGTCCCTTGTCTTTTTCAAGTCTGGTCATGGCTTTACTCAAATCATCCGAAGGAATACTGATCGACACGAGTTGATCGCCCCACTGACGAATGGCCTGTTCACCTCCGTATCCGGAGTCAGCAGCATTGAAGTTTCCTTCGTACATTGATAGATCCGGAATCACCTTGTCGGGCTTGTCTGACGGAGTTTTCGCCTTCTTCATTGCCGCGGTAATTACTTTCAACACACTGTGAGATATTCGCGTAGCGGGTCCATCACCCGCATTCGTCAGGACAACGCTCGCAACTTTCTCCTTGGGGATCATCGACAAATCCGTGACATATCCCGGGCAATCACCGCCGTGCCCAACCACTGTATTGCCATCCAATTGCTCGACCGAGAATCCGATGCCCGAGGCCGTCTCCCGGTCAGGATCGATCCAGTGTATGCGGTGCATCTCCCGCAGCGTCCCGGCGTTCAACACCTCGTCCTCACCATTTTCCAGCAGCCTGAATTGCCAACTGGCGAAGCTGCCCAGATCTTTGACAGAAGATGTCAGGCCCGCCGACGGTGCAAAAGCCCGCGTATCGAAGGAATTGAGTGGTAACCGTGTTCCGCTGCGACCCATGCCCGCGTATCCAATTGCCAACTCATCACCGCGCAATTCTTCGGGGTAAAAGGCGCGTGTGTTTGACAGCCCAAGAGGATCCAGAATGTTCGTTTTCACGAATTCCTGATACGCCAGTCCCGATCGCCGGTGCACAATCTCGCCGGCAAGTGCAAACGCCAAATTCGAGTAGTGATACAGATATTGCGCCGGATAGACCGTGCTTTGGACCTGCATCGTATGCATTATTTCCGGCAAATCCGGGAACGGAAAATCCGGCCCATTCCAGATCGGATTCTCGGTATTTCTGCGCAGTCCTGAAGTATGCGTCAGCAGGCTCTCAATCGTAATGGGCCTGCTCTCGTCGTGTACCTGCGTAGCGTCAAACCAATCCAGATGATCCCCGACAGTATCCCTCAATTCCAGCTTGCCGGCGTCGCGCAACTGCATGATCGCAATCGATGTAAACAGCTTGCTGATACTGCAGATACTGTAAATCGTATTCGCTTCAACCGGCCTTTTTGTTGCAACGTTTGAATAGCCATAGCCGTTGTACCAGATCAGGTCCTGATCATGGACGATGCCGGCCGATATACCTGGGATTCTCTCGTAGATTCTGACTCCTTCCAGCCATGCATCGATGGCCTTGAGTGCGCCCTGTACATCAGGGTGCGCAATTATTTCCTCCGTCGTCGGCTCGTGGACAGCTTCATCGGCAAAGATGAAGCTCGTGTGCATCGCGAGAATGCAGCAAGCCAGAAGCCAGGCAATTCGCGGAATCAACATGCTTCCTATTCCTTCTAATTGGTCGACTGTGACCGCTTTACGTACTTGTCGAACCAGCCGAGAAAGCGTTCCAGCAGGTCCTTCTGATAGATCGGCCGCCTGACGTCATGGTCCGCGTCAGGGTAAACCACCAGCAAAGTCTCGCGGCCCATGCTCTTCATTCCCTGGTACATCTGTTCGGAGTTGATGATCGGGACGTTCCAGTCCTTTTCGCCACCAATAAACATCGTCGGCGTGGTGATCTTGTCGACTTTGTTGAAGGGTGACGCTGCTTCCCATATTTCGCGGCCTTCCCAGGGCCTGCCCAGTTCCGTTGCATACCAGTAGCGGTAACGGTCGTGGCCGTAGTTGGTAATCCACAGTCCGTTGCCGGCACCGGACACCGCACCCGCGAATCGTTGGGTCGAGGTGATCACGTAATTCGTGAGAATGCCCCGTACGACCACCCCCCGATGCCGAGGCGTGCAGGATCAACATAGCCGAGCGATTCCATGTGGTCTGCAGCAGCAATCACGTCGAGCGTGTCAAACTTTCCCCATTGCTTCCAGTTTGCCAGTGCGAAGTCATAGCCTCTTCCACCCGAGCCCCGAACGTTCGGGCTGACGACCACGTAGCCGTTGGCGGCGAAGAGCTGAATGCGGAAATTGAACCCGACATCGTCCTGGTTTTCCTGCCCGCCATGGAGCCAGAAAATGGTCGGGTAGCGGCGCTTGGGATCGAAATTCGGCGGCTTGTAGACGAGGGCCTGGATCTCCGTCGTCCCATCTGTGCTCATGAATCGTACTTCTTCGACATCCGTAAGCTCGATGGACTTCAGCAACCCGTCGTTGACCCGGGTGAGGCGGCGTAACTTCGAATTCGCCTTCGATCGGCCTTCAAGAGCGAACAACTCGCCCGGCAGCCGCGACTCGCTGACGAGTGCGACGATGCCGCCATCAGGTTCGGCGACAACACTTTCGACCCGGCGCTCGCCGGCAATCGGCCGACTCAACGTACCGTCGTCGACCGAATAGGCGCCAAGGTGAGCCCTGCCGTCGTCCTCGATTACGACGAAAAGCCGACTACCGTCAGCCGAGAACACCGGATCGAATACGTTCCGATCGAGCGGCTCCGAAAGGACCCTGGGCTCGTCGTGACCAATGCCAATGATCGCCACTTCGAATTGCGCATAGTTGACGTACCCATACTTCAGCGTCGTCGAGTATGCGAGCCGCTTGCCGTCCGGGTGCCAGACCGGATTCGCATCGGAGCCCAGGTTCGAGGTGACCCGAACCGGAATCTGCTGTTCGTGCGCGACGTCGGGCTGCACCAGCCAGATGTCAGTGTTGAAGTTGTCGTCCGGCTCGGCAGTACGGTTGCTCGTGAAGGCGATTCTGCTGCCGTCCGGAGACCAGGCGGGTGATGAGTCGTCATAATCACCAGATGTGATTTTTACCGTGGTTCCGCTGCCGATATCAAAAACGTAGAGGTGAGTCCGTAGCCTGTTCAGGTAGCCGACGGAGTTATCCTTGATCATCAAGCGGTCGACTACCCAGGGGCCGGGACCCTGGTTCGGGTCGTGATCACGGATCACGACCACAAGCCGCTTGCTGTCCGGCGACCACTCGTAGCCCTCGACGCCATGTTCGGCACGGGTCAGCTGCTCAGCTTCGCCGCCGCGGACGTCCAACGTGAAGACCTGCGCACCCGAACTTTCACCTCCTTCGCGTACCGACAGGAAACTCAGGTATCTACCGTCCGGACTCCACCGCGGCTCCCAGGCCGTGTTGCCTTTCGCCGTCATGGGAATGGCCTCGCCGCCGGATGTCGAAATCATCCACACCCGCATTTCGCGGCTGTCCGTTTCGAGGTTCGCGTTGCTGACCGTATAGGCGACCCATTTTGCGTCAGGACTGATACGCGGGCTGCCAACGCTCTGCAGCGCAAAATAGTCTCCGATTGCGAGAGGACGCATGGCATCGGCTGCTTCCGCCTGCAATGGAGCTTCTAATCCGACCAGCAGCAACGCAGCTGCAATTACCAGAATCTTCTTCATTCTATCTGCCGTCCCGGCAGTGGATTTCCTTCGACCCAGGGCGCGCCTGCTCGCAAGAGGTCGTCACCAAGGGCCCCCGCTTCGGCACGCGCCTTTGCCAAATCATTCATGATCTGCCGAAGCTGGGTGCTGACGATATCCAAAGACTTTCGATGAGTGACAGTCGGCCCGTAGGTGGACTGGACCACGCCGCGCTCCACGGAGAAAAGCCGCGATTCGATGGTTGGCCCCGTTTTCTCGCCCAACTGCCGCTTGGCGCGATTACCGTACAGATCGTCTTCTATCTTTTGCAGCGCCGTCCTGAGGCGGTCCAGACCTTGGTCGAGGTTGCCGGGTACGATCGTGGCACGCGACAAAGCCATTTTCATTGCGTCGGCTCGAGCCAATTCGATTCCAAGCAATCGGTTGACAGCCGATGAATCCCTGACAGCATCCTCGTACGAACGCCAGAACGCGACGGCTTCCGCATGCGTACTGCCCTGCAACGCGCCCTCACGCAGCGCTGCCACTTCGAAGTGAACCGGAGCGGTCAGGGCGATGAATTCGCCGTCCAATTCCCTGGTCAGCGTTACCGAATAGCTGCCGGGCGCAACCAGCACTCCCACAGGTTCAGAGTCGAAAGGCGAAGCAACGGAATTGATTTCAACGGCCTCGAGCGCAGGGTAGCGCAAATCCCACGCGACCCGATGCATGCCCTGCCCAGTGGGTCCGCTCACCCGCCTCACTGTCTCGCCGCTGGAATCCTTCACAACGACCCATATCGCGGGATCGGATTCGGCCATTTCATCGCTAACTGCATCCCACCCGGGAAAGGGGATATCCCTGTCGGCCTCAAGCAGTATTTTCTCGCTGGCCTGACGGGTCTGTTCCTTTGTCTTCAGCCCATCTCGCAGGTAGTAGGTAATCAATGCGCCAAAGTCAGGATTCGGCGCAACATAGCGATTAGCCCCGAGCAATCCGTCGCCTTTGTCGCGCGGGATGTACCACCAGGCCTTGCGAGGCGGAAAGATGATCGCATCTTCCGCCAGCTGTTCCTCCGATACGCTGCGCAGAAAGGAGTAGTCGTCCAGAACAAAAATTCCTCTCCCGAACGAGGCGCCGATCAGATCGTTCTCACGCTTCTGGATGGCGAGGTCGCGAAATGAGATGGTAGGAACCCCGCCCGCCAGCTCCACCCAGTTTCCACCGGCATTTGGACTGAAGTAGATGCCAAACTCCGTGGCCGCAAACAGCAAAGCTGGCTTCACGTGGTCCTGCACGACCCGCCACACCAGCGTTCTGTCTGGCAGATCGCCGCGAATGGAAGCCCAGGTCGCTCCCCGGTCGACGCTTCTCAGCAAGTAGGGCGTCAAGTCTCCGAATTTGTGATTGTCGAGTGCAACATAAACGGTGTCGGCATCGTGCAAGTCGGCTTTGAGGTCGTTTACAAATGCGGTGGCTGGCACTCCGCGAATGCTGCCAACTTCCACGGTTCGCCAGCCTTGCCCGCCATTTTCGCTAATCTTCAGGAGGCCATCGTCGGTGCCCAGGTAAAGGAGTCCTTCAGCCAGCGGCGACTCGGATATTGAAGTAATCGTGTTGTAGCTCGACATGTATTGGAGATCCCAGGAGGAATCCCAGCTCTGCAATCGCCCCATGATGGGCATGTTCATGCGGTCCTGATTCCTGGTCAGATCACCGGAAATCGCGGTCCAGTCGTCCCCGCGATTGTCAGACCGCCACAAGCGATGCGAAGCGAAATAAAGCCGCGTGGGACTGTGCGGACTCACCAGAATCGGTGCGTCCCAGTTGAACCGTTCATGATCTTCGCCCGCACCGGGCTGAGGCTGGATGTCCATTACCTCGCCCGAACTCATGTCGATACGCGACAACATCCCCTGCTGTCGTTCGGCATAAACGATGTCCGGGTTCCCGGGTTCGGTGGCAGGCTGATGTCCGTCCCAGCCCAGAATCATCTGCCAATCCAGATTCTGAATTCCTCGAATATTGTCGGTCCTGGACGGTCCACGCTGACTGCCGTTGTCCTGGGTGCCGCCATAGATGTTGTAGAAAGGCAGGGCGTCGTCGACCGCGACTTTGTAAAACTGCGTCAGCGGGAGATTCTCGATGTATCGCCAGGTTGCAGTTCTATCGAAGCTCTCGTAGATGCCTCCGTCATCGCCAACCATGATGTAGTCCGGGTCGCTGCTCTTGAATGCCAGGGCATGACTGTCGCCATGCCGGTACTCAAAATTGACACTGTCGAAGCTCTTTCCTCCGTCCATCGAGACCTGCAGGTATTCATCCATCAGGTAGAGTTGATCGAATTGATGTGGTGAGGCGTAGAGTTCCTGGTAGTAATGCGGACCCGTGGCACCGGAGACGGCGTCGGACTGCTTCACCCACGAATTGCCGCGGTCTGCTGAGCGAAACAGGCCTCCCATCCTGCGATTCAACTCGATGACCGCGTAGACGGTGTCGGGCTGCTGAAACGAAACGGCCAGGCCGATCTTTCCCATCGAACCTTCGGGCAATCCGGCACTCAACCTGTTCCAGGTCTCGCCACCGTCTTCGCTGCGATAGATTCCGCTCCCGGGGCCGCCGCCCATGTAAGCCGCGACACTGCGATGATGTTGCCAGGTCGCAGCATAGACCCGATCTGGATCCCTGGGATCCACCACGATGTCAGTGACACCTGTCCACTCATTATCGCCGAGGGTCTTCCTCCAGGATTTACCGCCGTCACTCGACTTGAAAAAGCCTCGATCCCCACCCTTTCGCCACAGGGGTCCCTGCGCGGCGACATAGATGACATTTGAATTCCCGGCGCTGACGATGATCCGCGCGATGTGTTCTGAATCACCGAGGCCCATGTTCTGCCAGGTCTGGCCGCCGTCATCGGTTCGGTAAACGCCATCACCGTACCCAACATGGCGCCCGCCGTTGTCTTCGCCCGTCCCGGCCCAGATCACCTGCGGATTACTCGGATCCGCGCCGAGGCAGCCGATCGAGTAACTGCCCTGCTCGTCGAAAATCGGCGTCCAGGTTGTACCCGCGTTGACGGTCTTCCAGATACCGCCCGAGCCAGCCGCCGCATACCAGACGTTCTCGTACTCGGGATGAATGACCAGATCCGAGATCCGGCCCGACAGAAATGCGGGTCCGATGCCACGCAGCATGAGGCCTTTGAACGTCTCAACGTTCATCGGGCTTCCTGCTGCGCCCGCCTTCGCTGCCAATGCCTCGGCGCCCGAACCCGAGATCGCCAGAATCGCAAGGAACAAAGTAAATTCAGTGAACGAGCGATTTTTCATCTTTGCCTACATTCTCGATTGGTCCGTCAGCTGGTTCAGGCGGATCCGTTGGTCCTCGAAGCGCCTGGTGAGATCCGCGAATACGGCGTACATGGACGCCGTGGGTCTGGCGTCGTCAGAGGCAACGGCACCCGACAGCCTGCTCAGCTTCTGAATCAATCCTGGCGGGCCAAACAACATGGGGTGTGCCACAGACCCCATCCAGATAGTGAGCGTTCCCTCGATGCCGTCGAGTTCCCGCAGGACCGTGTCGATTTTTGCCGCGGATACCTTCGGCAAGTCCACGTGCCGTCCTTCGATCTCAGCGCGGAGTTCCCTGACTTTCATCACAACTGCGATCACGTCCGTTACCCGCTCGCGAATATCGAGCATGAGCTCGAACTGTGCCGTCAAGTCGGCGACGCTGGCCGCTATGCCAGGGTCTTTCAGTATCGCGAACGTTTCCTCGAAATTTTGGTCGTCAACGGTGAGCCGGACGGTGTATTGGCCCGGCGGCGCAACGGGCTGCGCCGGTGGCGAGTGATCAGAACTCTCAAAGTGGGGCGGTGCGCCAGCGGAGGGCGGCAACTCGATACCGGGATACCGCATGTCCCAGACGAATCGGTTCATGCCGGCTGCTGCAGAGAGCTCGGTATGATGCTCGGCCTTGCTCGAGAGGCGCCAAATGGTCTCGCTATTGCCGTCCATTATTGTGAGCACAACCTCGCTCACCGGCTGCTGTGCCAGGTAGTAGTCGACCACCGGCCCGCGCGGAGGATTTCGCGCAACATTCGTGCTCTTGATCCTCGTCCAGTTTCGATTGCCGCGGAGGCGGCGAAACGTCGGTTCAATGTCGAAAAGATGCACTGGCGCTGACGCAACTTCCGGCGTGATCGCCCGCAACGCCGAGATGTTGTCCATAATCCAGAATACTACAGGGGATGAAATGGTGAATTCCAAAAAAGTGTGGTAAGTGACGCGGTCCCGATTTTTCGTAGTCGTTTAGGACTGGAGTAGATTGCCGGCTTTGGCCCTTGGCAGCGGATCAAGGGGCTAGGCCAATGAAGCGGTCGAGGAACTCGGAGGAGAAGATCCTGTACGCCCTGAAGCAGGCCGAGAGCGGCACGGCGGTCGGGGACGTCTGTCGGCAGATGGGGATCAGCGAGGCGACGTTTTACGTCTGGAAGAAGAAGTACGGCGGGCTGAACCTGACGGAGTTACGCGAGCTGCGGCAGCTACGCGAGGAGAATAGCAGGCTCAAGCGCCTGGTAGCCGATCTGACACTCGATCGGCAGGTGCTGCAGGAGATCGTCAAAAATAAGATTTGAGCGCCGATCGGCGCCGGGACCTCGCCCAGTGGAGCCAGGACATGTTTGACCTCAGCGTGCGACGCAGCTGCGGCCTCGGTTCGGTTACGAGCGGCTCCACGTTCTCCTGCGGCGCGAGGGTTGGCGTGACGGGCGCAACCGGGTGCACCGCCTGTATAAGCTGGGGGGCTCCAGGTACGCATGAGAGTGCGTCGACGCAAGCGCCTGAGCCTGCACCGCGGACCGGCGCTTGTGCCCCAACGGTTGGGTGAGTACTGGGCCATGAACTTCGTGCACGACCAGTTGACGTCAGGGCGCAAGTTCCGGGTGCTGACGGTCATCGACAAATGGAACCGTCAGTGCATCGCGCTGCAGGTCGACTTCGCGCTGACTGGGCAGAGCGTGGTCGATGCGCTGCAGGGCGTGCGTCGAACGCACGGATTGCCGACAGCGATAACTGTTGACCACGGAACGGAATTTACGTCCAAAGGGCTCGATGAGTGGTGTTACCAAAACGGTGTTAGGCTCGATTTCATCCGACCCGGCAAGCCGGTCGAAAATGGGATGATCGAGTCGTTCAATGGACGGCTGCGAGATGAGTGTCTAAACGCCCATGAGTTCGCATCGCTCGACGACGTGCGCGCGACGCTGACGGAATGGCAGGACGACTACAATCACCGCAGACCACATGGCTCACTGGGTCACCTGACACCCAGTGAGTACGCGCGGAGAGGTCAGCAACCGGGCAGCGAGGCGGCGAAACTCTAGCAACAGCTGCTACGAAAATCGGACCAAGCTCACCATCTACAATGCTCTAAATCAATCCGCTACTGAAAGCGGGGGGACGTCGCATGCAATTCAATAACAGGAAACACATTTTGTTTTTTCTGGTCTTGGTTATTCTGACGTCAACTGGCGTGATCGCGGCGACCGTTGAGGACCAGCCGGCGAACAAAGTTGTTGCCAGGACGGAGAAAGAAGGCTTGCCCCTCAAGCCCGAACGCACGATAGCGTTCACGACCGATGAGGGGACCTGGATTTCCCTGGATGTATCCCGGGATGGGAAGACGATCCTCTTTGAACTGCTGGGGGACTTGTACACGGTCCCGTTCGCAGGCGGTAACGCCATTCGTATCACCAGTGGTATGGCCTTTGACAGCCAACCGAGGTTTTCTCCCGACGGCGTCCATATCGTTTTCGTGAGTGATCGTAGTGGCTCCGAGAACGTCTGGATCGCGAATGCGGATGGCTCCGATACGAAACAACTTAGCAAGGATACCCAAAGTCTTTTCGTATCGCCAAGCTGGATGCCGGACGGGGAGTACATCATTGTTACCCGCCTTGGCCTGGGCAGCGAAATTTGGCGTGAAAGCGAAGAAATCTGGATGTACATCCTCAAAGGTGGTACTGGTGTCCAGGTAACCAGCAGCGAGTCGAACGCGGACACGCCGACTACTGCGCACTACGCCATGGGGCCGATATCCAGCCCTGACGGTCGTTATCTGTACTACGCCAGGCGGTCGTTCAGACCCTGGCTTGATATGGACTTCAGACTCCCCTCGAGCCAAATCGTGCGCCGGAATCTTACCACGGGTGAAGAAGACGTGATCACAGAAGCGACTGGGAGCGGGTTGAGTCCAGTGCTCTCGCCTGACGGCACCCAACTGGTCTATGGGACACGTTTTGAGGCGGAAACGGGATTGCGGATCCGCGATCTCGCCACTGGCGAGGAGCGTTGGTTAAAGTACCCGGTGCAACGTGATGCACAGGAGTCTTACGCGGAACGTGATTTTCTTCCTGGCTACGCCTTCACGCCCGACGGCAAGGAGATCGTGGTTTCCTACGGCGGCAAAATTAATCGTGTGAACGTCAAAAGCGGCGAAGCACGCGTCGTACCTTTCACGGCCAAGGTCTCGCAAGACCTGGGGCCGTTACTGACTTATCCGTCCCGCGTTGAGCAAGGACCAGTCCAGGCACACTTAATCCAGGACCCGTCGCAGTCACCGGACGGGAAGCGATTGGCGTTCTCCGCTTTGACTCACTTGTACACGATGAGCATCCCTGGCGGTAAGCCTGTCCGCATTACGTCAGGCGACAGCCGGGAGTTCCATCCTGCCTGGTCGCCCGATGGGAAGTGGCTGGCCTATGTGACATGGTCGAGCGCGGGAGGACACATATGGAAAGTTCGTACAGATGGGCGGAGTGCACCCCAGCAACTCACAAGGGCTCCCGGTTACTATCGAAATCCCGTCTGGTCGCCCGATGGGCAACGCCTTGTCGCGGTATACGGACCGCGACAGGCCCAGGTCGAAAGCAATGGGAACACCAATGACGACCAAAACAGCGTGGAACACGATGTCGGCGACGAGCTGATTTGGCTTCCGGCACAAGGGGGTGACATGAAGGTCATCGGGCCTGCCCGTGGCCTTTCTCACCCGCATTTTACGGCTGAAAAGGACCGCGTCTATGTTTATTCGGATCAAGGCTTGATCTCAATGCGTTTCGACGGTACGGACCGGCGCACGCACCTGAAGATTGTTGGAAATGGTTGGGGAGCGAAGCCCGCGTCGGCGCAGGACGCACGCATCAGTCCTGACGGTCGCTATGCCTTGGCGCTGGTGAACCACCAAGTGTATGTGGTGGCGGTGCCGCGCATCGGCGGAAACGCACCGACGGTGAACGTTGCCGCCCCTTCGGTTCCGGTGCGAAAACTCACCGAGATCGGGGCTGATTACCTGGCTTGGGCTGATGGTGGATCGACCTTAACCTGGGGGCTGGGTTCTTCCCTTTTCCGCCTGCCTTTGGCCGATGTGACTTATGAAGCTGCAAATGCGGCGGAAGATGAAGTGCAGAAACTGCCGGTCGAGGAAATCAAAGCCGTCGTTGAACGACCTCGCCACATTCCGAAAGGTGTGATTGTGCTTCACGGTGCCCGTGTGATCACAATGCGCGGTGAAGAGGTAATCGTCGACGCCGATATTGTCATCACGGACAACCGGATCACGGCCATTGGGCGAACGGGATCTGTAGGGATCCCCAAAGGTGCGCGGCAATTCGATGTCAGTGGAATGACGATCATGCCGGGGATCGTGGATGTTCATGCACACTATTGGGAACTCAAACCCGACGTGCTCGACCTTGAAGCGTGGCCCTTACTCGCCAACCTGGCTTATGGCGTGACGACGGGCCGCGATCCGGCGCAGTTTTTCGACATTTTCGCGTACCAGAATCTGGTGGACATAGGAGAGATATGGGGGCCGAGGGTTTTTTCAACCGGGCCGCCAATTTATCAGAGTGACAAGATTCAGTCCGCCACCGAAGCGAAGAATGTGCTTACCAAGTATGCAAAGTACTATCGGACGAAATTTTTGAAGTCGTACCTTGTCGGCAACCGGAAACAGCGGCAGTGGATCGTGCAAGCCTCCAAAGAACTCCGGATCATGCCCACCACGGAAGGCGCCTCAAGCCTCAAGCTGGACCTTACCCACGTGATCGATGGTTTCAGCGGCAACGAGCATAGTTTCGGGACTTTTCCCATTTATAAAGACGTTGTGGAACTGGTGGCGCAGTCAGGGATCTTCTTCACACCGACGTTTATGCAGGCCTACGGCGGTGCCCGTGGTGAGAACCACTTCCTTGAGAGCACGGAAGTTCATGACGATCCGAAACTACAACGATTCATCGCCCATAATCTCCTCGATTCACGGACCAAGCGGCTGCCGTGGCTTCGAAAGGAAGAATACGTCTACCCGAGAGCTGCCGCTGATGCCGCCAAGATCGTCCGCGCCGGAGGACGCGTTTGCGTCGGGTCACACGGCGCGATGCAAGGGATTTCGGCTCATTGGGACATGTGGGCGATGCGCAGCGGCGGCATGACGAATTATGAGGTGCTGCGGGCAGCAACCCTGCATGGTGCAGAAGCGCTTGGCTATGACCAGGACTTGGGGAGCATCGAGGTGGGTAAGCTTGCCGACTTGATCGTGCTTCTCAAGAACCCTTTGGAGGACATTCGTAACACCAACACCATCAGGTACGTGATGAAGAATGGAGAGTTGTTCGAAGGGGACACGCTCAACCAGATATGGCCGCAGCAGAAAACTGCATCTCGGATGTGGTGGTGGGAGGAACAACCGTGAGATATAAGTAAGTGCTGGGACTGCACCACTGACTGGGGCGGTATGGGCTAGCCTCTAATCCTGGATAAACAGCCTCGTTTGGAAGAGCCTTTCTCGATTCAGAGAAGTCGCGTAGTGTCGTCTTGACAAGGTCACGTACCGCAATCTGCGCCCAGGAGTTCGTCTCGGCCCGCGAGGACCCGTCCATCGATCGTGACGACAGTGCTTGACAGCACCGTAGCCGTTGAAGCGCGCTACCGTCATCAGTCCGATTGTTTCACGTACCTGTCGAACCATTCGACAAATCGTTGCAGGAGATCCCGATGAAAGACTGGGCGCCCGATGTCGTGATACGCGCCCGGATAAACGACCAGGGAAACCTCTCGTCCGAGATGCTTCAACGCTTGGTACATCTGCTCGGAATGGATGATCGGCTGGTTCCAGTCCTTTTCGCCGCCGATGAAGAGCGTCGGTGTCGTGATCTTCTCGACTTCCATGAAAGGCGAGATGCTGTCCCATAGGTCCCGATTCTTCCAGGGCGGACCGAGTTCCGTATGCCACCACAGATAGTAGGGATCATGTCCGTACGTGGTCGGATACCAGCCAATGCTGGCGCCACTGATGGCGCCTGCAAATCGGTCCGTCTTGGCGATCACGAAATTCGTCAGCGTACCCCCGGACGACCAGCCACCGACTCCCAGCCGGTCCGGATCGACTAATCCCCGTGCAATGGCGAAGTCAGTCGCCACGATCACGTCTTCGACATCTTTTCTTCCGTATGCTTTGTTGAGCGCGACTGCGAAATCGAAACCCCGGCCGCCTGAACCCCGCACGTTGGGCATCACCACGACGTATCCGTTGGCTGCAAAAAGCTGAGCCCGGAATTCAAAGCCATAATCGTATTGGGATTCCTGCCCGCCATGAAGCCAGAGTATGCCCGGGTAACGATAATCCGGATTGAAATCCTTCGGCTTGTAGACGAATGCCTGAATCTCGGTTCCGTCGAGCGTCGGAAATCGCAGTTCCTCGACGTCCGACAGGAATATGGAGCCCAGTAGTTCATCGTTGACGTGCGTAAGGCGTCTCAGGTCTGGCGACGCGCCGGGTTTGTTCGTGTCTAGAATAAACAGTTCTCCGGGCAAGCGCGGCTTGCTGATGGCGGCAACGACATCGCCATTCGGCGCCACCGCGATCTCCTCGACCCGAACCTGACCGGTGATTGGCCGTCTCAAATCACCGGTCGCAACGGACACGGCGACGAGGTCCACGCGACCATCATCCTCAAGCATCGCGTAGACGGTGTCTCCAGCCGGCGAGAAGTGCGAACCATAGGCCTTGCGATCAAGTTTCTCCGTGGTCAGAAGCACCGGCTCGATCTCGCCCATACGAATGATCGCGATTTTCGTCTGCAGGTAGTCCGCAGGCACGTCTGCCCGCACCGTGTGCGCCGTGATGTAGCCGATTCGCTCGCCATCGGGGTGCCAGATCGGCGAGTCGTCGGGACCGGGGTTTCTGGTTACCCGCACGGGATCCTGCTTGTCGTGGGGAGTGTCGGAATCAACCAACCAGATGTCGGAATTCGAACTGGCGTCAGGCTCAGCGGTACGGTTACTGACGAAAGCGATCTTGCTGCCGTCCGGACTCCAGGCCGGCGAATAATCCTCGTAATCGCCCGAAGTGACTTTCGCAATAGTCCTCGCCTCGATGTCGTAGACATACAAGTGCCCTCGCAGGCGGTTCAGGTAGCCTACGAAATCTTCCTTGAACTTCAGGCGATCGATGACCCACGGACCGGGTCCTGCTTCTGGCGCACGGTCCCTGATCACGAGTGCCAGCTTCATGCCATCTGGCGACCACTCGAAGCTCTCGACGCCCTGCTCGACATCGGTTATCTGCACCCCTTCGCCACCGCGCATATCGAGCGTGAACACCTGGGTTCCCGACTCTCCGCGAGCCGACATGAATCCCAGCGATCGCCCGCGCGGATGCCACCGCGGTCGCCACGAAGACTGGCCTTTGGCGGTCATTGGAATGGCTTCACCGCCGGAGGCTGGCACCATCCAGATGCGCGACTCCCGGCCGTCATTCTCGAGGTCGATACTGCTGACCGTGTAGGCAACCCACTGACCGTCTGGGCTGACCTGCGGGTCGCTGACACTCCGGAGCGCGAAGTAGTCATCTATCCCGAGCGGACGCAGTCCCTCCTCGCCGGCGACTTGGCCTGATGTAGCGACGCTAGCCAGAAGCAGCAGTGTCTTGGCGATGCCATTGCGGTTCTTCATTGCATCCTCCGTTCGAGCGTTCGATCGCATTCGATCTGCCGTGCGCTGGTCTCCAGCCTTCGGAAGCCGGGAGCGGTCGCTGTCGAACTGGCCAGCATCCAGATCCTGCTGGAACCGTGCAAGCTCGGGCACCACTCCTGGAAGCGACGGTGCACGGTCTTGTAGTTCGGGTAGGACTGCGGAAGCATGTGCCACTGCGCACCGGTATTGAGAATCCACAACAGCGCTTCGAGGACGCGCCGCGCCGGGATTGGCCTGCGGCCGGGCCGATCAGCGGCAAAGCGCTCCTCCAGAAAGTGCCTCCGGATCCGTACCCGCTGCCCGTCACTCACGCGCAGCACGCATGAATATTGCCCGCGCTGCCTCGGTCGCGCGATTTTGAGATAGGTTTCAGTACAGATTGCTCGGCTCCGCTCACTGGTCCATCTGAATCATCAACTGATTCAGGCGGTCGCGCTGGATCCTGAAGCGACCGGCGAGATCCTCGAACACCTCGTACATGGAAGCCGTGGGTTTGGCATCGTCGGCGACAACCGCACCCGACAGCCTGCTCAATTTCTGAATCAATCCTGGCGGGCCAAACAGCATGGGATGTGCCACCGACCCCATCCAGATTGTAAGCGTACCCTCGATGCTGTCTAGCTCCCGCAGGACCGTGTCGACCTCCGCCGCGGATACCTTCGACAAGTCCGCACGCCGCCCTTCGATCTCAGCCCGGAATTCCCTGATTTTCATCACAACTTCGGTCACGTCTTTTATCCGCTTGTGAATATCGAGCATGAGCTCGAACTGCGCCCTTGAGTCGGCGACGCTGGCCGTGATGCCGGGGTCTTTCAGTATCTCGAGCGTTTTATCAAAATTCCGGCCGTCCACGGTGAGTCGCACAGTGTATTGACCCGGCGGGGCGACGGGCTGAGTCGGTGGCGGGTGATCATCACTTTCAAAGTGCGGCAATGCTCCAGCAGAGAGGGGCAATTCGATGCCCGGATACTGCATGTCCCAAACGAAACGGTTCATGCCTGCTGCGGCATGGAGATCGGGACGATCCTCACCCTTGCTTGAGTAGCGCCGAATGGTTTCACCATTCCCGTCCATGATTGTGAGCACCACATCGCCCGCCGGTTCCTGCGCCAGGTAAAAGTCGATCACTGGCCCGCGCGGCGGATTTTGCGCTACGTCTGTGCTCTTAATCCTCGTCCATCCTCGGTTGCCGCGAAGCCGACGGATAGTCGGTGCAACGTCGAACAGATACACCGGCGCTGTAGCAACTTCCGGCGTGATATCCCGTAACGCCGAGATGTTATCCATGATCCAGAAACCCCGGCCATGCGTCGCTATTACCAGGTCGTCGTCCTTGACCACCATGTTCATGACAATGACCGGCGGCAAATTGCGCTGCAGCGACTGCCAGGACTGCCCATCGTCGAAAGAAATGTAAGCGCCAGTCTCTGTTCCTGCGTAGAGCAAACCCTGACGGACAGGATCTTCTCGTACGACCCAGGAGTAGTCGTTCTTTTCGATACCGTTGGTGATGCGCTGCCAGGTCTCGCCGTAGTCCGTGGTCTTATAAACATAGGCCGTCCGATCGCTAACCCGGTGTCGTTCGCCAGAGAAATAGACCGTCCCTGGTCGGTGGCGAGAGACGTCAATGGCCGTAATCGTGGTCCATTCCGGAAGATCCGGCGGTGAAACGTCTTTCCAACTGCTGCCGCCGTCTCTGGAGAACTGGATATTGCTATCGTCGGTTCCCACCCATAGCTCACCCTCACGCAGCGGAGATTCAGCAATCGTCCGGATAACACTTACGTGAAATAGCGAGGATGCATTGGAACTGATGGGCCCGCCGGACATTTCCTGCATCACTTCCCGGACATTGCGTGTGAGGTCTGGACTGATTTTTTGCCAAGTTTGCCCTTCGTCGATGGATCTGAAAACGAATTGGGCCGCCGTGTAGAGCACGCCATTGTCGTGCGGTGAGAGGAGCACTGGAGACGTATAGTAGAAACGAAACTGCAAATCCTTGACAGCTGTCCCGAACTCCACCTCGGGCCACACACTGATATCCGGTGCATGTCCGGTCACTTGATCAACCCTGAACATCCTGGATCGGTCATTGGCATAAACGACACTGCCGTCGGGCTGCACTGCCGTTTGGCCCGACTCGCCAACTGGCAAGGGGCGGTAATGCATCCAGCCGATGGCCGAGTCATCAGTTTGACTCGGAATGGCGATATGGCTGTTGTCGTTCTGGGCGCCATAGATCCAATAGGGTTCCCGGTCATCAACCGCCAGACTCAAGAGATCTGCCGTTGGTTGATTCTCCAGGCTTGACCAGGACTCACCTCCGTTCAAGGTCACTTCGGCGCCCCCGTCCCCGCCACTGATCATTCGGCGTGAGTCATTTGGATCGATCCACAATGCGTGGTGGTCCCAGTTCAGATTGGACATGTATTCGAAGGTATGGCCCGCATCAGTCGATTTCAGGAACCCGCTGATGGGCTGTATAAAAACAGTGTCAGGATCGAGCGGGTCGGCGGTGATGTGATTGTAGGAGTTGGGAATTTCCAGTTGCTTGAGATCTTGATGGGTCATTTGCCATGTGGCAGTGCCGTCGTCGGAACGATAGATGCCACCGGCTCCTCCATCTGCCTCAATGAATGCATAGATGCGATCGGAATCGGCTGGTGAAATGGCAATGCCGATCTTGCCGACCAAACCCTTTGGCATGCCGGGGTTACGCGTGACCTCGGTCCAGGTATCACCACCATCGGTTGATCTGAACAGGCCGGACGTCGGGCCACCGCTTTCCTCATCCCATGGGTACGTCACGTGGTGATTCATGGACGCAAGAATTACCTCAGGATTTGACTGGTCGATTGCCAGGTCCACCGAACCCGTGGTCTCTCCTCTAAATAGGATTTGTTTCCAGGTCTTCCCACCATCCATGGTTCGATACACACCTCGCTCCGGATTTGGGCCGAACATGTCGCCCATCGCTGCGACATAAACAATATCGGGATTGGTCGGATGAATTCGAAGTCGCGAGATATGCCGGGTTTCCTGCAGGCCCACGTGCGTCCATGTCTCACCACCATCTGTGGATTTGTAAACCCCATCTCCGGGCGAAATGTACTGTCGTTGCAGTCCCTCGCCAGTACCCGCGTAGATCACGTCGGGATTCGAAAGCGACACGTCCAGGGCGCCAATTGCTGGATAGTTGAAGTAGTGATCCGAAACATTATGCCAATGCAATCCGGCATCGTTGGTCTTCCACACACCCCCATGAGCAGCGCCGAAAAAGAAAACGAGAGGGTTGTCCGTTCGTCCCGCAACCGCAAGGACACGCCCTCCCCGGTACGGCCCAACAAAACGCCACTCCAAGGCCGACAGAAAACCATTTTCGCTAACCGGATCGCCTTCAACAGTGATGCTCGTGAGCAGCAAGGCAGCAAGCAGGCATAACCTAATATTCATTTAGACCCTCCCGAGGGAAGTGGCGCATTCCCGGCATCACCGGTTATTCTTGACCAATGGCTTGAAGTGGGTCGCCCTTTGCCAAGTGACCACTGTTGTAGCGCGCGCTGGTCTGGCATCGCTTAACGTGCACGAACGTAGGCACGACGTCACCCCTTCTTCAGTAGCACTGGGCTTTAGAGTCTGTCCGGCATTGTAAGGGCCTTTTGGGCCATCTGTTTTGCGTAATAGGCGGGCGTCAGCCCGCCGAGTGCTTTCTTGGGTCGTTCCTCGTTGTATTCCCTCCGCCAGTTCTCGATCACCACCCGGGCGTGGGCAAGGCTCGTGAACCAGTGTTCGTTCAGACACTCATCGCGTAGCCGTCCGTTCAGTGATTCAACGTACGCGTTCTGGTTCGGCTTGCCTGGCTCGATCAGCCGTAGCGTTACCATGTTGCGGTGTGCCCAGGTCAACAGCGCACTGCCGGTAATCTCTGGCCCATTGTCGGTGCGGATCACTGCGGGCCGTCCGCGCTGAGAACACACCTGATCCATGATCCGCGTCAGATGCGTGCCGCCGATGCTGTGTTCGGCAACCGTGGCCAGGCACTCATGTGTGGCATCGTCAACGATCACCAGACACTTGATCACTCGGCCACCGGCCACCCGATCGAACACAAAGTCCATCGACCACACTTCATTGGCGGCTCCTGGTCGTAGCAGCGGCTGTCGCTCAGATACCGGGATCTTCTTGCGCCGCCGGCGCTTGATCTGCAGCCTCTCCAGCCCGTACAGCCGCTCGACTCGCTTGTGGTTCACGCACTGGCCCGCCTGTCGCAGCTTCAGGTAGATCATCCCGGCCCCATATCTGCGATGACGCTGGGCCAATGCCACGATCCGCTGCCGCAGATGCGCATTGCGATCCGGTCGGGGCTCATACTGCAAGGAGCTTGCGCTCATGCCAGCAATCATCAGCCCGCGACGTTGCGACAGTCCCTTCGTCTGCATCCACCGCACCCAGTCCCGACGGTCCGGTGCGGCTACCATTGTTTTCGAAGCGCTTCCTTGCTCACCTCGTTCTCCAGCAGCGCCTCGGCCAGCAGCTTCTTCAGCTTCACGTTCTCGGCCTCGAGCGCCTTTAAGCGCCGGGCGTCGGAAACATCCATGCCGCCGAACTTGCTGCGCCAGAGGTAGTAACTCGCCTCCGAGAAGCCGTGCTTGCGGCACAGCTCCTTCACCGGCACGCCGCGATCGGCCTCCCGCAGAAACCCGATGATCTGTTCCTCGCTGAATCGCTTCTTCACGTCCAACCTCCTGACCGGGGTTAGACTCTAAATGCTCCCGCTACTCAAATGCGGGGGGACGTCGGGACATGCAACCGTCGTACACAATCGTGAATCTTGCGGTCGGGGTAAACAGTGATACCTGGTCGCTCGATCTGTTTCTCGACAGTGCAACTGATGAAAGAGCGATCATTACTCATTTTGATAGAAACTATGCCGATCCCCTCGGTAATCTGTTTTACGATACAGTGAGCACTACAAACCAGCCACGCACGGTCGGCCTGCGATACTCACACCGGTGGTAGAGCGAGAAACCGCGCCTTAGGCCAAACGTGATGTACCAGCCCGATGCGCACATGAAGCAATGGGCTTGGAGTCCGGTACATAGCACCCTGCGAACCCTCGCGTGCACGCCCGTTCCGTCGATTGACGTATGCAAATGAATCACGTTGGACACATCGACTATCAAGGGGTGCATCGGTGATCACGTTTGGAGACTATAAGGTCGCCAAGCCTGACGCTTTAACGACGCCAGCCATGTTGCTTTTCCAGGACGTAATGGACCACAACATTCGAAGTGTCTGTGAGCTGGCAGGTGGGGGCCAAAATCTCATGGTCCACGTCAAGACACACAAATCAGCAGCGGTCGCGCGTAAACAGGTCGAGCAGGGAATTGCCGGCTTCAAGTGCGCGACGCTGAAGGAACTGGAAATGGTGCTTGAAGCGGGGGCGAGTAAGGCGATTCTTTCTTACCCCCAGTGTCAGGAGTCAAAAATCGAGCGTCTCTGTGATCTGACTGTGCACTATCCGGACGCGTGGATTGCCGCTATCGCCAGCTCATCGTTTCACCTGAACGTGCTCGCCACTGTTGCCACGCGCCGCAAGCAGTCGCTGCGCGTGATGCTGGACCTGGATGCAGGCATGCACCGTACGGGTATTGCATTTGGTCCAGGTGCCGCAAAGCTGTACCAGGAAATTGACACACACCAGTTTTTGCAGCCAGCAGGCTTTCACCTTTTTGACGGACACGACAACTTTAGCGATGTCACTCGACGCGAGGCCGAGGCTAATCGACACATCGATTCGCTTAAGGAATTTCAGCAGCAAATTGAATCCCTGGGTGTGAGTGTTCCGTGTGTGGTCGCCGGCGGCAGCTTTTCTTTTCCCTACTACGCGCGCACTGACGGCATGTACGGCTCACCGGGGACATTCGTGTACTGGGATGAGGGCTATCGCACACAAATGCCAGACATGCCGTTTCGATGTGCTGCCATGATTCTGACGCAAGTGGTGGACCGTTATCCGGACGCCGGAACGATCACTACGGATCTGGGCTGCAAGGCAATCAGTTCAGATCTTCCGCTCGAGGAAAGGGCCTTTTTGCTGGGGATGGACACAGCCGAACTCATTTCGCAAAGCGAAGAGCACGGCGTATTCCGGGTTTCGGGTGAACTGCCACCGGTGGGCGCTTATTTGCTGGCGGTGCCGGGCCACATTTGTCCTACAACGATCCGCTACCCGGGTATCCACGTCATTGATTCCGCTGGCGAGGTTGTGGATTATTATCTACACACGGCGCGCGATCGCGTGTAGAGCATTTGCAGCGAGGCAGTGAAACAGGCTGAGGCCGGCCAACCGGTCCTGCGGGCAAGGGTTTCGACTTCCTACAACGGATCGCCCGCGCCATCCCCGAGCATCAGCCGACGCACCATCGGCAACGGTGGCCCACCGTACGATAGAAACTGGTCGTGGAACGACTTCCACGCCTCGCGCCCGCCGCGGGTCGCGGTCCAGTCGTCCCGCATTTTCAGGATCATCAACTTGCCGAGCGTGTAGTTCAGGTAAGCCGGGTCGTATGTGCCGCGCAACGCCTGTTGCCGCGCATTGCCGGGATCGAGCAGCGCGCCCTCCAGGAATAGCTTCTCGGACTCGGCCACGGTCATGCCATGCGTGTGCAGTCCGATGGCCGACAGGTAGCGCGCATCGCGCTTCAGGGCCCCGACCAGCTGGCCGATGTGCGCCTCGGTGTCACCCGCGCGCAGGCCGGCATCCCACATCATTTCCTCGCAGTAATGCGCCCAGCCTTCGGCATAGGCGTAGCCGACGAACAGTTGTGCGATGCGCGAACGGTTGCGGTTAGCGTGCAGGAACTGCAGGAAGTGGCCCGGCCACACCTCATGCACCGAAGTGAACAGCAGGTCGCTCTCGCCAGGCAGGTACTTTTCCTGCTCGTCGGCCGTCCAGTGCGGGTCCGGAGGTGCGATGTAGTACACGGCCGGCAGGTTCTTCTCGTACGGACCGGGCGTGTTGATGTAGGCGAAATTCTGCGCATTGTACGGCGGCGCCCCCGCGACGAGGGCTTCCTCCGGTCCCGGGATGGTCACGAGATCGTGCTGCGCAATGAACGCTTTCAGTTCCGGCAATTGCCGACGCGCCCCTTCGACCGCGCCGCCCGCCGCCTTGCGCGCACCGACCTTGTCGGCGCACGCACGCAGGCTCTGGCCCGGCAGGAACTTCGCGCAAGCGTCACGCAGCGCATCGCGATTGCGCTCCATGTCGGCGCGTCCGATCGCTTCGAGTCGATCGAGAGGCACCGTGACCTGTTCGGTAGCCTCGAGCATGCGGGCGAACAGCTGCGGCCCCATCGCAAAATCCTGTGTCGCCTGCGGGCGCTGCGCCGCGAGCCAGTCGGCGAGATCGCGCATGGCGAGTGACGCCTCGCGCGTCACCGCGCCGAATTCGCCCTGCAGCCGCTGATCTTTCACTGCCGCGTACACGTCCTTCACGTCGCTGGCGAAGAAATCCGCGTAGCCGCCGAATGCGTTGACGCCGTAATCGATGATCGGCGCCGCCAGCGGCGTTCGCAGGTTGGCCCGGATCTGCTGCGTGGCGTGGGGCACCGCCTTCGCGTAAACGATGAACGCCCGCATCCGGGTCTCGAGCGGCGCGTACGGCTTGTTGAGATAGATCTCGGGATCGATCACGTCGACGTAGAACGCCGGATTGCGCTGCGGCCACTGCGCCTCGACCAGCCAGAACAGCGCCTCCTCGATCACGGTCAGCAGGTAGTCGCGCTCGATCCGGCGATCCACGTCGAGCGTGGCAGCATCGAACGCCAGCGTGCGGACGCGCGCCTCGCGCAGCCGGGTCGCTTCGGCCTGCAGCGCCGCAGCGCTGAAGTCGGGCAGTCGGCCATCGAATTCGTGTCGGCCGGCATAGACGGCCGCCGAGGGATTCGCCGCGAAGTAACTCTCCACGAACTGCGCAACGTGAGCGTCCCAGGATGCGTCGCCAAGTGCGGCGGGCACGAGGGGGGCGCACAGCACACCGGCCAAAGCGGCCGCAGCCAGGAATACCTTGCGGATCATCGGCAATACCTCTCGAAATGAAGCGTTCGGAAGAGCTTATACTCTGCACAAACGGCCGGCGGGACTCTGTAGAATCCGCGCCCTTCCCGTAGACGTCTCCCACATTCTCGCCCCGCTGAACGACGCGCAACGGCAAGCTGGCTCAACAATTTGGGATACTTGACGTCAAGAGCAGCTGCACCGAAGAGACCACATCGTTCCTGAGGCCGATAAATTGGAATCGACGCCCGTGCCCGGGGCGTTCAGAATGCTGACTCGAAATCGGGAGACACGGCGTTGTTCGAACTCGACCTGATTCACACCCTCGCCTTCGCCGGCGTTGCCCTCCTCGGCGGGCACTGGCTCCGCCGCTTCATTCCGATCCTCGAGCGCTACAACCTGCTGGCACCGGTGTTGGGAGGACCCCCATGCTGCCAGGGCCCGATGCGCCTGATCGCTTTCCTCACCGAACCACGCTCGATCCGCACGATCCTCGCACACCTCGGTGAACCGACCATCCCGCCGCCGCTCATCCCGCGGGCGCGCGACTCGCCCGCATTCGATCAGTCCCCGCCCTGGGATCCGACCACGCCAACGCCCGACCCCGGCTACCCCTTCGATCAGACCCGCGCCTGATCGCACGCCCCAAGCTGCTGCCCTCCGTCACCGCGGCGCGGTTCCCTCCCCCTGCGCCAGACTACCCGTGGCGATGAATTTTCTGCCCCGACCACCGCTCGCCCGCACTCGCTACCACCCGCGCCACCGTCCCACGCGTTGGCGGCGGGCGTTTTCGTCACCCGCAGCACCGCACCTCGGTCCCGGCCCGCTGCCAGCACCCGCTCAGTACACGCGCGCTCGTACCCGCCCCTTGACAGAATTGCCCGGCGATCTCAACCGGTCGGTGCAACATCCCTATGATTTGAGAGGAGGTTGCATC
>CAYYQQ010000023.1:0-34017 GCA_964473595.1 uncultured Steroidobacteraceae bacterium
GAGAAATCGACGAACTCAGGCTGAGGGTGGTGTCATCCGATTCGGTAGCAGCCCAAACTGTCCGTCAGGCGAGCCGACCGCGAACTCCTCGAAGTTGATCGAAAGCGTATCGGCTTGTGCTGCGGTACCACCCAGTCCAATCACTGTCGATATCGCGAGCCTCAGAGCGAGACTGCGATTACCTGGCGCATTCATGTGTTCTCTCCCCTAATTTTGTGGCAACCTTGCGCAACGGTGCCGAGTGGCAACACCCGGTCCGCTTTGCTTTCTGATACAAGGCTTCGGCTTCCGCCGTTGCGAACAGCGTCCGCTGTGTTCAGGCTAACCGAAACGTATGCGCCCACTAGACCTGTGTACGCCATGACCTGGGCCAATTCGGCAAAGCTAAAGGGGACGCGACCCTTTACCGTGCTCTAACTGACGTTCGTTCAATTGTTGCAGCAGGTCTCGCTTGGGAGGCCACCGCTCTTAGTAGAGCGGATGACACTGCGCCGATTTGGAACTATGTCAAGTGATTCTTTGCGCCCGGACTTAACAATAATCCCTAAAGGGGGTCCCCTTTACGGTGAGAGCATCCCGTTCGATGCCGACAGCGTCTGGATCAGCGCGTTCATGTTGGTCGAGGTCAGCCCGGAGTGGTTCACGGCAGGCGAGTCCATGAAGTCGGTCATGGCCGTGGCCATCCCGGACCAGCCGGCGGCGGAGTCCATCATGCCGCCCATGCCGCCGCCCATCATGCCGCCCATCTGGATCTGGGTGCTGCCCATCATGCCGTCCATCACGCCGTCCGACGCATCGCTCATCATCGCCGTCATCATGGCCGACGACGACGACATGCCCTGGGCCTGGGCGTACTGCGACATGGCCGCAAGCACCATGCCGTGGTTGATCTGGTCCTGGGTCGCGCCGTTGCCGGAACCCGAGGTGAGCGGGTCCATCGGGACATCATGCAGGATGTCATTCACCATGAAGTACGTGCCGACGTCGGCATTGGCGGCATTGATGTTGGCGTCCGTCATGCCGCCGGACATGTGCTGGGCCATAGCCCGCGTGGCTCGCGCCATTTAGGCCGATGTGCTATTCGACGCCATTACGGAGCACTTCGGTCACGGTGTTCCGCCGCCCAGCAACCGCCCGCCTCGCCAGCCAAAGCGGCCGGGTTGTGTAACCCCCCTGGCGACCAGGATCACTGACGCCATCGCGAAGGGACTGATCTCCCCAGCGGTAATTCGGCACCTCAAGATTGTCGAGACGGAACTAGAATGCCCAACGGATCGGTTTCGAAAGACGCAGTGTGCGTATTAGTCGTTGACGCGCTAATCTGCTTGACGACAGTGGAACAAAGGAGAGTCACCATGGCGGACAAGAAAGTGATTGCGGTAGTCGGGGCGACAGGCGCACAAGGAGGCGGCCTGGTCCGCGCCATTCTTGCGGACCCGAATGGCGGCTTCGCGTGCCGGGCCATCACCCGTGATCCGGGCAAAGACCCGGCCAGGGCCCTCGCTGCGAAGGGCGCAGACGTCGTGAAGGCCGATCTCGACGACGTGGGCAGCCTCAAGAAGGCGTTTGCGGGCGCGTACGGCGCCTACTGTGTCACCAACTTCTGGGAGCACTTCTCCGGAGAGAAGGAGAAGACTCAGGCCAAGAACATGGCTGAGGCGGCGAGGACGGCCGGGCTCACGCACGTGATCTGGTCGACGCTCGAAGACACGCGGAAGCTGATGGCTCCGAGCGATACGCGGATGCCGATGCTTCAGGAGAAGTACCGCGTCCCGCACTTCGACGCGAAGGCTGAAGCGAACGCCTATTTTGCAGGGCTCCCCGTCACGTACCTCGTGACGTCGTTCTACTGGGACAACCTGTACGCGTTCGGCCTGGGCCCCAAGAAGGGGGATGACGGTGTGTACAGCTGGGCGTTCCCGATGGGCAACAAGCGGCTGGCCGGCATCGCCGTTGAGGACATCGGCAAGGTCGCCTACGGCATCTTCAAGGCCGGGCCGCAGTACATCGGCAAGACCGTCGGCATCGTCGGCGAAAACCTGACCCTCGATCAGATGAGCGAGAAGCTCTCGAAGGGCCTCGGCATCGTCGTCAAGTACCACGCCGTCGAGGCGGACGCATATCGCGGCTTCGGCTTCCCCGGCGCCGACGAGATGGGCAACATGTTCCAGGTCTATCGCGACTTCGAGAAGGAGGTCCTCGGTGCGCGAAGCATCGACGTCACGCGATCACTCAATCCGTCGCTGCAGACCTTCGATGAGTGGCTCGCCATCAACAAGAGCAAGATATCTTTGGCGTAGCTGAAGCGGCGCGTGCTCAAGTGGCGCCAAAAGAAACCCCGGCGCGGGGCCGGGGTTCACACATATAGATGTGGTAGCGGCGGCGCGATTTAACCTATTTCGCTCGTAAACTCCGAGAAGACCATACGGTACTCCTGCTTGGTCGCATCATATTCCGCGTGAAACTTCGTGGGATGCGCACCCACGAGCCCGGGTATCTGCGGGATCGCGAGGTCGAAAGATTTCTTCTCCATCAGCATCGCCTTCGCCACCATCGGCTCAATGAAAATCGGCTTGCCGTGTATATACCCGACAACCATGCTGGCGTGGAATAGCTCCGTGCTTTCAATCTCCGACGCGGGAAGCGCGTGCATCCCCATTTGCGGCACGCACAGTCCGGTCAAGACAGGCACGCCCGTCATCTCGGCCATGTGCGGTGGTAACTGGACATCCGGCAATGCGTACACTGCTGGCAACTCGGCCGGCTTACTGAGATCGACGCAGTCGATCGCACTGCGCTCCGCGGAGGCAATCGTGTAGAAATGAAAGTCGAAATGCGGTGTCAGGAACGCACCCGGTGGATGTCCGCCGGCTTCCCAGTACATGGTGAAGTGCCTCAGGCCGCTCTTCTGTTGAGCTGCTTCCGGAATGTCGAGCACCGCGACCGCAGCGGGCGGCCACGCCATCGGCTCGTCCGCGGGCGAGTTCTCAATACTGGCGATGGGAACCACGGCGCCTGCTTCGAACAGGTTATCGCCCTGCGTCCTGGCCCACGTGCATACCTGCGAGCCGTAGACATCCGCACACGAGCCCTGTACTTCGGTGATCGGCGCCTCCGTCGAGCACGCTCCAATGATGCTGACTAGCAGTGCGGGCGCAACGGCTCGCGATGTAATTGACATGGGTATCCTTTGCTGAGGTCGAATGGCGGTGGATTGGCAGTTTAATCCCTCTTTTTCGGTGTCCACAACCTGTATCGGCGATCCGGCGCGTCCGCAAGCGCGTGCCGGACCGAAAGCACCGGCGGCGGAGATGACGAACCGATACCGCACTTGTCGCCAAGAATGCCTACTTGTGCAGTTTGTTCCATAGCACACCGAAACCCCAGCCCACTGCATAGCCGATGACCGAGGTCACGACAATCAAGAGCAGCGCGATGCCGGCGTTGAATGGCTCGATCACGTAGACCGGTTTGACAAAGTGGATCCAGAAGATGAAGTCGATCAGTGGCTGGGCCCAGCCGACCGCCACCAAGAGCGACCACATCAAATGACATCCGCCAACCAGCATTCCGAGGACCAGTCCCGCTCTGTTCGGTCGAATCATGCTCATTTGCGCCTCCTTGCCTTGACGCGAGGTAACGGGCGTTAAACCTGTCCTTTTGATCGCCTCATGATATTCATTGCCATATACGCGTCACCGGGCCTGCTGCGCCATTCGTACAAGTACTTATTGTTGGAAGGCATTCAGAGCGGCGCATATCATGCGAACGCATCGGGCAGCGGCCGCTACTTACCGGGCGTCAAGTGCCGAGCCACAGTCAGACACTTACTTTCGAGATTGAGAGAAAACACTAGGACCGGCCTGGCATTGCAGTAACAGATCTCCCGGCGCGGGGCCGGGATTCTTGAAAGTGGCAGCGGGGGAAGGTCAGGACGGGGACAGCCGGCGATTGAATGCGCACCCGCTGGTGGGCAACTGCAGGGGTCGCCAACCGCAGCCAAAAGTGGCACGCTACCGCCATGCCCGACTTCAGCCTGATCGGCGACGAGCATGTGCGCCAGTACGAAGCTACTGGCGGCAAGATCGGCCACGACTGGAACGGAACCAGCTGCCTGATCCTGCACACGATCGGCCGCAAGTCCGGCGAGACCCGCAAGTTCCCGCTGATCTACGGGCGCGACAGCGGCGATTACGTGATCGTGGCCTCGAAGGGCGGCGCGCCCGAGCACCCCGGCTGGTATCTCAACCTGCTCGCCCACCCCGACGTGGCGATCCAGGTCCGGGACAAGGTCATCCCCGTCACCGCCCGCACCGGCAGCGCCGCCGACAAGGCCCGCGTCTGGCCGACCATGATCTCGCAGTGGCCCGACTACGACACCTACCAGGCCAAGAGCAGTCGCGAGATCCCGGTCGTTCTGCTGCGCCCGCGCTGAACGATTAGGAATGGCCGCCTGCAGTCCGGAATAGCACCTGCCGGATCAACAGGTCTGGTTACGGGCGTGAAACCGCGTAGTTTGCCGTCGAAACGGGGGCGCCAGTCGTGGCGTTCATGAAGCGCACCGAAATATTCTCGCCAGCAGCATCGTCAAGCGGGTTAACCGGATAGTCGGTGGTGAGCATGATCTCTTTGATGCCATCCCCGGTGACGTCCACTTCATTGAAGCCCGCCAAATGCTGGTTCACGGCATAGGTCCAGACGGTGCCGGCAGCTGAGGAAAGATCCGCCGAGTAAACGAAGCTCTGGTAAGACTCCTTCTGCTCGCCAGTCCCAGACTCGTGGCATCGCATGGTCATCCTGATCCCAATGTGTGCCCGTGTGGAGCCGATCTCGCCGAGAAACGTCGGATCAAAGCCAAAATCTCTATTTTCCGGTGTGGTGCACGGCGGCGCAGGGACAGCCACAGACTTGGTGACGGATGAGTGCAATAAGGTTTGCGTGCCCCCCGCAAAGACCCTTAACCTGAAAAAGAGCCTGTCGGGATAACCATCTGCAGTAGAGTCTCTGGCAATAAAGTAAGGAATGATTGTCTCGACTTCAGGACTTGCGGCTACTACCTCCCTGGCCAGCGACGACAAATCAAAGACAGCTCGGTCGTCAGCGCTGGCGAACTGTACGCCCGCCGATAAACCAATTGCCGCAACACTTGCAAAAAATCGTTTCATTTCCGTCTTCCCAATGACGCTTCCGCTTGCACACCAGCGTTAACTATCAGTCTCGAAGACGGCTACTCGCAATACGTACTTACCGTAGTCCTGGATTGGCTGACCGAGGCATTCGCGGCGCGCGGCCCCAGACTGGCAGCGGACGACTGGGCCGGCCTGCTGCCGCACTCGCCACCGCCCCACATCCTGGGGGTCTCCCGAAAAAGCGCCTCTGTTCGTCCTATACTGCTCTGGGTTAAGTAACCCACTGCGATTTCACACCGTAACGACAGCAATGCTTTCTTTCATCGGTTGGCTCATCCTGCTGGTGCTCTGCTGGCCGCTGGCGCTGCTCGCGCTCATTCTTTGGCCATTTGTGTGGCTGATCTCCCTGCCATTTCGTCTGGTTGGCATCACCTTTGACGCGCTCTTCGCGCTGCTCAGGGCGATCCTGTTCCTGCCAGCCCGGGTGCTGGGCCACAGGCCAAAGGCATGAGCATCCCGCCGAGTGCATCGGAAGTGCACAAGGTCGCAGTCATTGGCGTTCCATCCAGCGCCGGTGCCCGTCATACCGGCCAGGAACGAGCGCCATCGTTGTTTCGCCAGAAGCGCTTCGTCGAGCGCCTGCAGTCATCACGACTTGAAGTGATCGACCTAGGCGACCTGCCCGAGGTTTTGTTCCGGCCCGATCCGCGGAATCCCAGGTGTCAGAATCTCGATCAGGTGCGCAACGTGGCCCTGCAAGTTGCTGACGCGGTTTCCAGGGCCGTGCAGGCTCGAGCGAAACCGATTGTCCTGGGCGGCGACTGCACAATCACGCTCGGCGTGCTTTCCGGGCTGTTGCGCCATTTTCCCGATCTGGGGCTGATGTATGTGGATGGGGACGTGGACCTGAACACACCTGCGGACACGCCCTCCGGAATATTCGACGGCATGGGCATGGCTCATGTCATTGGCGAGGGCGCGGATGCACTGAGCCGCATGGGCCCGCGCTATCCGCTCATGCCCCAGGAAGACATCGTCCTGTTCGGATACAACGCGGATGCCGGCAGCATCGATGCTTCCGAACTTGAGCGCCTGCAGAATTGTTCGATAACCCGATACGCCGCGAAACAGATTCGCGACAATGTCGCCGGCGTTTCAAGGGATGCCCTCCAGCGACTAGAGAGCCGGGTGGCACACATCCTGGTTCACTTCGATGTGGATGTGATCGACCACGCGGATTTCCCCGTGGCGGACGTTCCTCACCCTTATGGCCTGAGGTTTTCCCAGGCGCTGGAGGCCTTGCGGGTCTTTGTGTCCAGCCCCCGGTTCGCCGGGCTGGTCATCACCGAGTTCAACGCTGAACGCGACGCGGCGGGCACTTGCGCCGAACGTCTTGTCGCAGCTGTTACGGAGGCACTGCAAGTTGACGCGCATGATTGAAAAAAACCAGGCACTCGGGACCCACGACGAGGAAATCGCCCGCCTGGGCCTGCAGCATCGCGTCCGGCCGGCCTTGGCCGCACTCTTATTCTCTATGCTCCCCATGTTTGCGTTCGCAGGCAGTCCGCCCGAAGTGGGCCCGGCGGATGTTCCGCCAAGCAACCAGTTCGATACAGCGCCGATGGTCTCCACGCTCGTCGTGCCACACACGGAGTTGAGCCGATTTCGCCTGCCCGTGATCGACGCGCACAGCCACGACTACACATCGACGCCAGAGCAGATCGCCGCATGGGTTCAGCTGCAGCAGCAACTCAACATCGAGAAGACGTTCATCTTCACCGGCGCGAGTGGTTCGGAGTTTCGCACCGCGGTCGCGCGCTATGCCGGTGCGCATCCAGGCCGGTTCGCCATGTTCGCGGGCTTCCTGAAAGACGGCGTCGAGCGACCGGACTATGGTCGCCGCCTGCGCGCGCAACTTCACGAAGACGTGCGCGCGGGCGCACGCGGCCTCGGTGAACTGACGGACAAGGGCATGGGGCTCGTGCGAGTCAGGGACAAAGCTTACTTCATCGACGACGCGCGCTTTGATCCGCTCTGGGAGGAGGCCGCCAAACTGCATCTTCCCGTGTTCGTGCACATCGCCGAGCCGGCTGCGTTTTACCAGCCGCCGGACGAGAAGAACGATCTACGGCGCTCGTCGAACTGGTCGCTCTATGACAAAGGCACGCCGGGTTTCGACGCGATGCTCGCGAAGTTTGAGACCGTGATCGCCCGGCATCCGAATACCCAGTTCATCGCCGTGCATGCCTTCAATCTGGCGAACGATCTTGGGCGCGTGGAAACCCTGCTCACGAAATATCCCAATGTGCAGATCGATTTCGCGGCACGCATGTGGGAACTCGCACGTCAGCCGTTCACGGCGCGGCGCTTCTTTATCAAGCATGCGGATCGGATTCTGTTCGGGACGGACAACGATCCGGAACCCGCGATGTATCTCGCGCACGTTCGCCAGATGGAGACGGAGGATGAATGGTTCTGGCCGGCTGACGCCGAATGGTGGCGGGGCTACGCGATGAATCTGCCGGACGAGGTGCTGCACAAGGTCTATCGCGACAATGCGCTTGCCCTCCTGGCGCCCACCGCCACTCGCTAGCGCGGCTGTGCCTCGATCAGCAACGAATGATCGAAGCTCGCACCCAGCGTTGCCACCGGTCCCTCAACGATTCCGAGCTCGCGTCCGTTGACGTAGTCGATCAGCTGGTAGCGGCCCGGTTCGAGCCCGCGCAGCTGTAGAGTGCCGGTGAAGTGCTTGGCGAAGAAACCGTAATAAAGCATACCGTTCTTGCGCACGACGTGCGCTTCGGGCCGGTCGAAACCGATGTCGTAGAGTGACCCGAGATACTCACCTTCCGATAAGCGCTTGTCCGCGTAGAGATCTGTCCACTTTTTCCAGACGGCCTCGCGGTGCGGTGTCAGAAGGAGCGTCGGATCCTTCTTGCCGGGCGCGCCGGGCCAGGCGAAGTTCGTTCCGATGACGCCGCCCACTGCAAACGTCGAGGCGAAGTCTTCACCGCCCTCACTCATTTCAACGTGATCGCCGAAATAGGCCAGGCGATCGCCCGCCAGCGCCTTCAACGTCTTGCCCTTCAGACGGACTTGCCAGGAACTTTCCGGGTCTGAGGCCACCGCCATGTTCATGTAGGGCAACGTGAAGAAAGAATAGCCGGTGCCGCAAGGGCAGATTTCAACGACCGAGCCGGGTGCGCTCGACTGCACCGAGTCCCAGATCGCCTTGAAGAAGCCCGGTATGCCTTCCGACGCCTCCTCGGGCGACGCATGATGATGATCGGGGTTGTAGCAGGGCGGTGCGGCGTTCAAGTGCTGCCCGTCAATCTTCAGGCCATCAAAGCCCCAGTCGACGAGCGCCTTGCGCACGAACGCCGCTGCATCCGCGCGTACCGGATCAATCGCCGGACAAAGATAGTGAGAGTCCCACCAGGTGATATCGCGAAACGATCCATCGGCATTCTTGAGCAGCCAGTCGCTGTGCGTCCGGTGCATCATCGACGCGGGCGCGGCGGCCAGCGGCGACCACCACAGTTGAGCTTTGAGTCCCGCGGCGTGAATGCGATCGACGAGCGCCTTCATGTCCGCGTCGCCGCGCGGAAATTTCGCGACATTCGGTGTCCAGTCGCCGATGGCCGTCTGCCAGCCGTCGTCAAGCGTTGCCCAGCGAAAACCAAGTCGCTTGGCGATTGGCAACGTTTCAAAGACCTGTTCAGGCGTGAACTCGCGCCCATAGCCCCACGCGCACCAGATCGGCTCGAACGCATCGCTCGGCGCATCCGCCATCTTCACGCCTTGCGCCAGCATCAGCTCACGGTAGGCGCGCAGGACACCGAAGTAATCGCCGCGATGCACGGCGACAAAGCTGCGAACGGTGTCGAAGCTGGCGCCTGACCCGAGCGATACCCCGCGTGAAGCCGTGAGCGCGAGATGCACGGTGCCATCTCGTTGACGGAAAAGTGGCAGTGAAACTTGCTTTGGAACGAGTTCGAGGTGGCCGATGGCAAGCCCCAGGTCCCGCCGCCACACGTCAAGCACCGGTGTGCCGCCGCCGTAATCAGCGTCGTTCATACCGAGGAAATTCTTGCGCTCGTAGCCGCGCTTGATTGGCAGCACCCAATCGGGGCGGCTCTCGTAAGAAGCGCTCTGATACGACCAGAACGCCGGCTCGGCAGCCCGAGGCGTCGAGACGAACTGGTAGCGCGAATTGATGTAGCCCGTTACCGCGACTGGAATGGTACCGTCGTTGCGGTAGCGCACCTGAACGGTTAACCACTGCGGCCGATTGCCGTAGCGGGTGACCTTGACGATCTTGGCAATGCTCCCTGCGTGGCCAGTCAGCGTGACCTGCCGGCCCGCACCCAGTGCATCCTGGACTTCGGTTTCCTCGCGATTCTCGAGCGCAAAATCCCCGATCTCGCCGCCTGCGGTGACCAACGCTTCGGATGCCGAAAATTCGCCGAGAGCTTGTTCGCTGCCGAGTGTTGCGACCACTCGACTGTGCATATGAGCGTCGAATTCGAGTCGCAATCCGTCGCCGGGGACAGCAATGACCGAGGACAGAGCGAGCGCCGCGATCTGCAACATATCTGGATCATCGCATAAAAAGTTTACGCAGCGACAACCTGACCGGCTCTATGATCCAGTTTACCCTACCGTCGCGGCACCACCAGGTCCTGCACCTGATAAATCGCGGTTCCATGATGTTCGCGCAGTGACCGGGGCCCGCGTGCCACGCTGAGCGGCTGGTGGCCTTCAGCTGCAAGCGCCGGCCCGGAGCCGGAGATTCACGCGGTCCCTGACTGGCAGCCGCCGACCACGCGCACCGACGGCTCACCGTTAACCAAAAGAGCGCAATCGATCAGCGCAGCGTCTGAAAGACCGGCTGAGGAATGTGTGCACGCACTTCGTCCTCACTCGGATCCTGCAGATCCTTCGCGACCTCCGCGGCAACGTCGGATTGCAGCGATTTCGGAAGCGCCTTGCGCAGGACGCCGAGGAATGACGGAGCCACGATCAGGACCAGGCGATCGAATTGCCGATTTCGCTTCGCCGACACGAGTTCTGTCACGATCCGGCGCGCAAACACGATAGCCACCTGCTTGCGGGGCAGCCGCTCACCGCCTGTGGCGTGATGCGCGACCGCTCCGCGCCTTCCGGAGCCAGTCACCGCGCTCGTGAAAACGCGACCTGGGCGGTCAGATTTCAGGTCGCGGTCATGCAGCCGGGCGTCGGGGTTCGCGAGCTGTCCGACCGCCCGCAGCGACGACTTAGGTCCTGCGGCGTCGTAGAATCGCGCCTCCGACTGGTTAGCGACAACGATCCTTGCAATCATGGCCGGTCACCTCGTTGTGAATCCACGATGCTCATGATTGCAGAAACCACCCGCATCCGATACGAAGGTCTCCCGAAAAAAAAAGCCTTTGTTCGTCCTATAATCCCTGATCATCAGTGCTTGTCCATCCACGTTTCCAGGAGGTGAGGACATGCAGGCACGCGCTGCGGGAATCAGCAAGGTAGTCTGGCAGATCCTCTTCCTGAATGTGCTTGTGGCCGGCGCCAAGACCGCCTGGGGAATCATCAGCGGGTCCACCGCTATGTTGGCCGACGGCATCCACTCCTTTACCGATGGCGCAGGAAATGTCGTGGCCCTGATCGCCATGAAGGCGGCCCGGAACCCCCCTGACGCGAACCACCCTTACGGGCATCACAAGTACGAGTCATTCGCGAGTGCTGCCATCGGCATCATGCTTTGCCTGGCGGCCTGGAAGGTCGTCAGCGGTTCGGTATCTGCGCTCATGGCGTTTGCTCGCAGCGGCATCCATCCGAAGGTCGAAGTCACGGCCACTTCCTTCGCGGTCATGATCATCACCCTCGGCATCAATATCTTCGTGGTGTGGTTCGAAACTCGCCGTGGGAAGGAACTCAACAGTGATGTGCTGCAGGCTGACGCGAAGCACACTCTGTCGGACGTCTGGGTCACCCTGGGCGTTCTTGCCTCTCTCATCTTGGTGAAGTTCGGCATCCCGATCGCCGACCCGATCGTGGGTCTGTTCGTGGCCGTTGCCATCGTCTGGGCGACCATCGAAGTGTTCAAGGGTGCGCACGCGACCTTCTCGGACCACCAGCGGCTGGACCCCCATGAAGTCATGAAGAAAATCATCACCTTCGAGGGCGTGCGGGGCTGCCACCACATCCGATCACGGGGGACAGGCGCCATCATCCACATGGACATGAGCATCCTGGTGGATCCTGTGATCACAGTCGAGCAAGGGCATGCCATCGCTCGAGACCTGGAGGCATGGTTGTGTGGGCAATACGAGGGCCTGGCGGACGTCGTCATCCATGTCGAACCCGACAACCAGGACCAGCGAAGCCGATCTATCTGGTAGCGCTCCAGCAGACCGCTGCGGTTTCGCGGAAATGTAAGGCCATTCTGACGGTCGATGAGGCAAGATGACGCTTCAGCGCATCAGCCAGGATGTTGGAAGCGGCTGGTCGTGGACACGATCGTAGGCGGCAGGATCACTTGGAAGCTTTCGCCATTTCAACCGCAGTGGTCGCTGTTGCCGAGATGGGCGACAAGACGCAGTTGCTGTCATTCTTGCTGGCAGCAAAACTCAGGCACCGGACGCCGATCATTCTGGGAATCCTCTGCGCGACTCTTGCCAGTCACTTTCTCGCCGGCTATCTGCGGGTCTGGCTCGCCAGCCTCCTTGCTCCCCGAACACTGAGGTAGATTCTTGCACTCGCGTTCTTCGCCTTCGGCGCGTGGGTATTGAAGGCGGATAAGTTCGAGGACAACCCGAACCTCCGGGGCGCCGGCTTCTTCCTGGTTACACTGATCGCCTTCTTTCTGGTGGAAATGGGCGACAAGACCCAGCTCGCCACGATCGCGCTGGCGGCCCGCTACGAGTCGCTCGTCGAGGTGGTTCTCGGGACGACCACGGGCATGATGCTGGCAAACGTACCGGCTGTCTGGATCGGTGAAGCCCTGCCCCATCGCGTCAACATGAAAGTGATGCGCTGGGTGGCTGCGACAATGTTCGCCATTCTGGGCGTACTGGTGTTGCTCGCGCCGACTCCCGTTTAGTGCTACGAGGAGGAACAGAAACGCCGGCGTGGGGCTGACTCACCGCCGCGCAGCTTCCCGTGACTGCGAAACCTCGCACCTGTGCCGCTGGCATTGCGCATTCATTTCATCAGGGCCGCAGCCGCCTTAACCTGCGCTATCAATTGCAAGAGGGCCGCGATATAGGGGTAAGTACGTATAGCCTTTTAGGCGGGCGCGGGACTAAATAACCACTTGGTACTCAAAAAGGCCCGGTGCCCACCCCGCCTTTGGTGCCGGGCTTTTTTTTGGCAGCGCGGGTCATCCGGCCAAATTCCGACGAGTACATGCAGCGAGTGGGTCGAAGGTATCAGCGTCATTCGGCGCCGGCGCAACTTGTGGCAAGCCATTTCCCCGAGAACTGCAGCGATATATTCCCCGAATCGCCGCCGCCAGTGTAGAGACCCTTGATGCGATCTCGGCCGATCGATTCGACCTTGAACGTCCCGTGGCGTGCATCTTCACCCATGCAGACCATCGTTTCTTCCTGAACAGTGCTTGTTCGGATGCCGGGCGTGTACTTGCAATTGCTGTCCTCCTTGCCTTCCTTGGAGTGGAATGCGCCCTCTCTCAGATCCTCCTCGGTCACGCAGGTCTTCTCGGTTGTGGTTTTGGGCCCCTGTGCATCCTGTTTTTGCTGCGCGGCTGCAAATCTGGCCCGCTGCTCGGGCGTCATCTTGTCGAGCGCCGCCTGCGGCATGAAGGTGCCCCGGACCACCGTCGTGTAGGTCATTTCCCAGAGGCCGGTCTCGACATCAAGCCCATCCGCCGCGGCGCTGCCGATTGCGGCGAACGCCAGTACCGCAAACATCATCCGTCGCTGTTGCATTGACAATCCCCTCATCTATCGTTGTGGCGAAGCGTGGACTCTGCACCTGCGACGGATCCAATGAAAGTCGCGCAGTCCTGCCGCTTGCGCTCAACCCACGCGCCCATTCGAGTTGAGCAGAAAGAAACCCCGGCGCGTGGCCGGGGCATGGTTACTGCACAACTATCCGGGGTGATTCGTGCAAACTACCGGCCGCCAGCACTAGCTGGTGGGGACTGGCGCCGCAGCATCCTGGTTCCACATCCAGCGCGAGTTCTGCCAGCCGCCATCGGCACCGCGCTTGTAAAGCACGGACCATTTGCCGTTGCGTGCCTGCACATCGGCGCCGGCCGCCGCGGTCGGGTTCAATTGCCAAGTGCCCCGCACATAAGCGTGGTCGCCGTTCACGATGACTTCATCGACCGTCGCCGTCTGCTGGAGCATTTTGACGTCATGTCCCTGAGCGATTGTCTCGAGGACAGCATCGCGGCCACTGATCGCCTGCCCGACCGGCTGCATCAGGATGATGTCTTCGGCCAGCGTCGGACCCATGCTCGCAAAGTCGCCCGCGTTCCAGCTGGTCAGGAACTGATCGACCGACGCATGGATCGCGGTGGTGTCTGCCTCGCTCGTGTCCGGCGCTTCGACCGGCTTCTGTGCGCAAGCCGCGAGAACGAGAGCCGAGCCGAGGCTCAGAAGCAGTGCATGAAATTTCATGGTTTTTTCCCTCCCTCGGCCGATGGTAGACCCCAAGGCTGACTGGAGCAAGGAAACGAGCCCTTGCCGCGCTGGTGCCTGAGTTGCCGGTACACCTCACGCGCTGCCACCGGTGTAACCGGAGGGCAATTGCTGACGGCACCAGTAGAAACGCCGGCGCGGGGTCGGGGTTCTCACATATAGATGTGGTAGCGGGGGCTTCGGCGCAGGACTTCTGCCTGCCGGCTGAGCCTCCCGCACCTTACTGCCGATGGCTACCAGCGCGCTCAGAGACCCTTTGCCTCCGCTTTACTGATCACCCCTTTGAGTAGTTCCTCGATGTCCTCAGCAATCACAGTCGATGACTTGCTGCGCGCCATGATTCCAAGGCGACCGCTTGCGACAGTGGCGACGACCAATCGCCTGCCGTCATCAGTACGTAGCCCTCGTTTGAGTTCGACAGATACGTTGTAAACGCAGTGCGTGTCGACCAGAACGAAGAACATGTTGGCGTTTACGTATATGTAGTCAGCCGCGGGGGAACAATCGATGGTCCATTTATCGGTCGCAAGTACAGACGCCAGGCGATCGTGTATCAAGTTTTCCGTTAGCCCGCATTTCTCAGCCTCATCGGGCAAGCGTTGAATTACAAGCCTTACGTTCCTCGAAATCGGCGCGGAGAACGCAGGCACCGCAGCCACCATAAGTGCGGCCAAGAGCAACAAGCACGGCGCCGGGCGAGCAGTCATGGCTCCGCGACTTCCATACGATTCATTGTCGGTGGTTTGAAGCATTTGATTGGCCTCCGCCTGCAGCAAGCGGAGTGTGCACGCCGATCGCACGGGCTGGATTGACGTAGGTCAAGCAAGATTTCTGCGCGAAATCAGTACTTTGGCTGGTGTCCACGGAACCGGCAGGATCAGCTGTGCGATCGCTTCCACTCACGCCCCCCACCATGGCGCTGGCAAAGACCCCAACAACCGGTATCACACGCAGCATGCTCACAATACTGCAGTTCATCGGGGCGACCTGGATGCAGTAACAGCAGCCCCGGCGCGCGGCCGGGGTCTTTTTCAGTCAGCGGCAGGTTGGCGAACGCCTCGCACCCGAATCATGGGGAATGTCCGCTTTCGGCTGCCACAAGCAGACGCTCGGTTCGCCGGCTGAACTTCCCGATCGCTGTCGTTCGCTCGAGGGAGGTGCTGGGGAAGTTGGAACGATTGTGCGCGCCAGGCGAGCGTGCGACGATTCCGCGAACACTAATACGAGAGCTGAGCGATGAATGGACGTGTGGCACTGGTCACGGGCGGCGGTCGGGGGATTGGGCGCGAAGCGGCGTTGTTGCTGTCGGCAGCGGGGGCGCGTGTGATGGTCGTGTCGCGCAGCGCGACGGAACTGGCGGCCGTTGGCCTCGAATACGTAGTGGCCGACCTCGGCACCGCCGAGGGTTGCGCCCTGGCCGTTGCCGAGACCGAGCGACGACTGGGGCCGATCGAGGTGTTGGTCGTGAACCACGGCATCGGCTCAGCCCACGAGCGGCTGGTGTGGGAGCAGGATCCCGAGGTCTGGCGCGAGACGATGCGCATCAACCTCGACGGTCCGTTCGAGCTTGCGCGGCTGACGGTAGGTGGCATGTGCAAGCGCGGCTTCGGGCGGCTGGTCTTCACCAGTTCGACCGCCGGCGAGAAAGCGGAACGCTCCGGCAGCGCATACACCGCCTCCAAGCATGGGGTTATCGGGCTCGCACGTGCGGTCGCCCAGGACGCCGGGCCGTTCGGAGTCACGTCAAACGCCGTGTTGCCTGGCTGGGTGCGAACGGCAATGGCCGAGCGCTCGGCGAAGACGGAAGCCGAGCGGCGCGGCATCAGCGTCGAGCAGGTGTGGCGCGAGCGCGCCGCCATTTACCCGCGGAACCGTGTCCTGGATCCGCGCGAGGTCGCGCAGGTGATCGCGTTCCTGTGCAGCGACGCTGCCGCGGGCGTGAATGGCGAGGCGATCACCGTGGCTCTCGGCGGCATGTGGTAGCGGGGGCTTGCTTGCAGATTAACGAAACGGCCTGGCGCGCTGAGACATTGCTGCGCTGATCGCGGCAGTAACCTCAGCGAGTGGCAGGTCAGGCGACCGGCGCCGCAGTTCGATGGCGCCACCCACTGCTCAGCCGCTCCGGTTACCTAATTACGAGCGCTCCCGTCGCCCGCATCACGACACACAGGATCCCAGCCGCCCCCAGCACACGCTCAGTACACTTCGGCTACATTGAAGAACCAAATCGAGCAGCCAGGTCATGTCCGATGCAGCCAACGAACTCGTCGCCATCGGTCGAACTGTCCAGAGCTATTTCGAGGGCATGCACCAAGGTGACACCAGTCGTCTTCGCGCGGTCTTCCACCCTGATGCGTGCCTTTTTGGCTATTACCAAGGCGTCTTTTCCAGAATGTCGCTGGATGAGTGGATGACAGAAGTCGAAGGCATGGCGAAGCCGCTGGAAAGCGGCGAGCAATTCGACATGCGCATCGTCGCCACAGACATCACTGGGCGTTGCGCGACCGTCAAGGTGGCGCTCTCATACGCCGTCCTGCGGTTCACCGACTATCTGACGATCATGCAATTCGACGATGCTTGGAAGATCGTCAACAAAGCGTGCCACCACGACTGACGCGATCTGCTAGGCGAAACGCAGGTCGGTGCGTACATGGTCGATCCGATCAGTCTCATTGCGAGTGAACCTCGCCTGACCGCGGAACTGGTCGCCCGCGTCGAACGCATGGAGCCTGACCCGGGTCCTGAAGAGGGTACGTCCGAGCACACCGACGCAGAGTAAAGCCCCCCGAGTTGTCCCGTCGTATATCAGCGCCGCGACTTGTTCCAGCGCGGCGCGGGTCTACCGCCGTCGCCACCAGACAAATACCTGACCGGACAACCCGTGTTAATCTCGCAAACTATCCGGCTTACACTGGTGTTTCCCAAATGATGACGCGCAGCAGAATTTCGGCCAATCCCTGGCGGCCGTCGAAGCGTTGGCACGCACTGGTCCCGCTGCTCCTGGCCATCGCCGGTCTTGCCAGCTGCGCGCAGTCCTTAAAGGTGACGGGCGCCTGGAACGAAGGCGTGACCCGACCCCAGACCTTCAAGAAGCTGCTGATCGTCGGCGTCAGCCCCGACTATAGGCAGCGCTGCAACTTCGAGTGGGTGCTAGCGACGACGCTGCGCAGCGATACCACCGTCACGGCCATTCGCAGCTGCTCGGTCATGAAAGCGGACGAGCTGCTCAGCCGCGAAAGCGTCGAGCGAGTCGTCGCATCACTGGGGGCCGATGGCGTCCTTGCATCACGCCTGGTCGCTGCGGCTACCAGCCTCAAGGAAGGCGGCTCGCGGGACACGCGCGGCAGCGGTCTGTACAAGGCCACCGACATGAGCTACGGCTATTATGGAATGCCTGTGGTCTACGCGGATTTTGCGGTATCGCCGTCCATCTTCGAGCTGGAGAGCGAATTCGAGATCACGACGCAACTCTACGAGACCCGCGGCCCCTCGCTGGTCTACAGCCTCAAGACGACGGGAAAGACCCAGGCTGCGAACAACATCGTGCGCGTCGATATCAGCTCGGCGATTGCGGAGCGCCTGCTCGAGGCCGGCCTGATTCCATAGCGATGCGGACGTGCATCCTGGGGCCGAAGATCATCCGCCAGGCGCGGGGCCGGGGTTTACACATATAGATGTGGTAGCGGGGGCACGCCACGTCGGAAACGAAGTCGATCTACGTCGCAGCCGAGCCTTATCGGCCCATACGTCGCTGGTAGTTGGACAGCCAGCGCTCGTTCAGTGTCGGGTTGGCCTCCCCCGCGTTCTGCGCGTCGAAGCTGACCCGCACGCTCCCATCAGCCTGCGTCTGCAGCGCGATGGCCACAGCCGCCTATCAGCAGGGCAGCGGCCAGTCCGGCGATCACGAGCAGGAAGCGTTTCATGGGGGCCCTTTCTGTTGGCAAGGATGCAATGTTACGCCGACCGCCTTGCAGGCTGCGCTTACAGCATCAAGGATATCGATGTAACTGAGGCGGAGCCGGGGTTCGTGTAAATTGGCAGCGGGAGGCGGCTTGTAGATTAACGAATCAGTACACGCTGGTATGCATCCATGAAGACGCTATCGAATTTCGCGAAGGCCAACGAGGCCAAGAAAGACATGGCGTTCGTCGCCATCTGAGCCTGGATTACGGCAACTACAATGCTTGCTTTCATTGGTTGGCTCATCCTGCTCGTGCTTTGCTGGCCCCTCGCTTTGCTCGCGCTCGTTCTGTGGCCATTGGTCTGGCTGATCTCCCTGCCGTTTCGCCTCGTCGGCATTACCTTTGATGCGCTCTTCGCGCTGCTGAAGGCCGCCCTGTTCCTGCCAGCCCGGGTGCTGGGCTACAAGCCCAAGGCATGAGTATCCCTCCGGGGGCTTGCTTGCAGATCAACGAAACAGCCTGGCCCAGCCGCTCCTCGCGGAGTCTGTTGCGCTTCGGAACGCGGTAGAGTTCGCCTGTTCCGTGACTCGCAGTGGAGTGGCCATTGGCGCTGGGCGCAACGATGTACGTGTTCGAAGTGCGCCTGGCCGATGCCGATCGAGGCGTCTACGAGACGCTGACGATCCGGGCGGCGCGGCATCCGTCGGAGACCGCCGAGTACCTGGTCACGCGCCTGCTCGCCTACTGCCTGGAGTACACCGAGGGTATCGCGTTTTCCAAGGGGCTATCCGATCCAGATGAGCCGACGATCAGCGTGCGTGACCTGACGGGCGCACTGCAGGCCTGGATCGAGGTCGGCGCACCGGACGCGGCGCGGCTGCACAAGGCCGCGAAGGCAGCACCGAAGGTGGCGTTGTACGTGCACCGGGACCTGGATCAACTACTGTCGCGCCTCGCCGACGAGCGCATTCACCGTGCCGGGGCGCTGCGGATCTGCGCAGTGGACCGAGAGCTGCTCGCGGCACTCGTCGCGCGGCTCGACCGACGCATGGATTTCGATCTGGTCGTCTCCGATCGGACGATCTACCTGTCGCTCGGCGAGGACACGCTCACCGGCGTCGTGCACGAGCGCCGGCTCGAGGCCTGAGGTCCGCAACCGATTGGGCATAGCTCCAGGCCGACAGGGGCTAACGGCAGTCAGTGCGGGGGTCATGATTGTCTTTCTCATCAAAGACGGCATCGATGCCAATTTGCCAATTTTTTTGGACCAGGCTCAAGTCTGCTCATATTTCTCAGTGTGAGTGTGCTGGGCGATCCGTCACGCCATCCTGGATCCGGGTGACGCGGCAGTCGTTCTACGGCCGGCTGACATTACGCGGCGCCCATTTCGATTGGCCGAACTCTAGCCCCGCGTCAACTCGGCTTGAACCCACTGTTGAAACTGGTGAACGAGGTACTCCTCTGGCATCAATACGCCGCGCATGTGAGGCACGGCGCGCAATCCTCGTTGATTGCGTTCACAGACGTCCGCATCCTCGCTTAGGACCAGGTCCGAAAACTTCACCACATTTCCTGGATCAAATGCAGGATCAGCAAGCACCTCTGGCAGGAACAAGAACTCCACGCTCAGTTCCGTCTGTTCCGCACCAAGTGGCCGCAGACGCATCACTCGCACGTAGTCCGAGTGCGCGATCATAAAGAGCGATGGAAGTCCGGTCATGTACACCTGGCCTGACTTCCGATCTTCGGCAGTCAGATCCGGAAAACAAGGGCCGCAGGTCGCGCCGTCGATTGACCACGTGGCCGCTCCAGCGCGCAGGCCACCCTTGTATCTTGGGTCTTCATCATCATGGTGGTCTAACCAATGAGGATCATCCCGCTCTTCCAGCAACCCCCGGCCGAATATGGGCACCAGCTGCGATAGCTTCGGATGAACGCCAGGGCAGTGCAGACACTCACTGTAGTTCTCCCAGAAGACCTTCCAGTTGCAATGAATCGTCCTGGAAAACGCGTGCCCCACGACCAAATCGGCAAGTCGCCAATTATCCAGGCGATCCAGTGGCTGATCAAAATGCGCCGCAAATGGTGGCGGTTCCTCCGACAACGCGACAAAAATGAACCCGTTCCACTCAGTCACGGCAATCTTATAGAGTGAAAAATTGCGCCGGTCGAAGCCTTGGGCCTCCAGCCGCGAGGAGGTTCGACGCAACTCGCCGTTTAAGTCGTAACTCCAGCCGTGGTAGGGACAAACAATTGCCGCGGTTGGCAGCCGCCCTTCCCGAGACTGACACAACGCAGCGCCACGGTGCCGGCAGGTGTTGTGGAACGCACGCACGACGTCATCGTCACCACGGACGAGCAAGAGTGACTGATCGCCAAGATCGAATGTACGGAAAGCGCGAGCGCCCGCCAGGTCTCGAGATCGGCACACGTAAAACCAGTTTCTATACCATATGCTGGCCAATTCACGCGCATAGTGCGCGGAATCATAGTAATAGCGGGCGGGTAACGCCGCTGTCAGTGTCCTCAGACCCGTATAACCCGCGTCTACTCTGACGGGCTCAGTGTGGGCGCTCATGCCCGCAGCGCCCGCGGAAGCGATGCCAGGAACCGGTCGACCTCGTGATGCAGTCCGATTGCGACGCGCGCCCACGTGTCGTAGCCGTCGAAGTGGCGACCGACCTTGATCCCCTCGGCGATCATCCGATCCTGGAACCGCATCAAGGGCCCTCCGGTATCAAAAAACACGAAGTTACCCTGCGCATCGGTTCGATGGAGCCCCATCCGATCGAGACTTGCGTGCACGCGCGCGCGGTCCCCGACGAGCGCGGCACGCGTCTCCTTCAGGAATCGATGGTCGTTGAAGCTCGCGATCGCGGCCGAAAGTCCCGTCGTGTTCGGCCAAGTGAGTGAAAGTGCCGCGAAACGTGGCGCGAGCGTCACGGGTATGATCGCGTAACCGATTCGAAGTCCTGCGAGGCCGTGGATTTTCGAAAACGTCCGCAGCACGATCATGTTGGAGACGTCTTTCACGAGCCGCGAGACTGTTGCGACACCTGGTTGCTCGACGAAATCCATGTAAGCCTCGTCGACGATCACGGTGCAGTCCACGGGCACCGACCGGATGAAAGCCTCGAGCGCGTCACGCGTGACCGCGGTCCCGGTCGGGTTGTTGGGGTTGCAGACGTAGACAAGGCGTGTTGACTCCGTGACCACTCCCCGCATTGCCAGAAGATCGTGGCGATGATCGCCGTCCGGCGCGACCCATTGCACCTTCAAGCCGAGTTTCCCGGCGAATTCCGGCAGCTCTTCGTAGGTCGGTCTCGAGGCGACGAGTTCGCCACCGGCGGCCGTTGTCATGGCAAGGAGCCCCGCCATCTTGAGCAGTTCACCCGACCCCGTGCCGATCACGATCTGCGAAACCGCGACGTCCTCGTGCGCGGCAAGCTGACTCGTCAACGTCGCCATCGTCTCGTCTGCATAACGCGGTGCCTCGCTGACACTCGCGAAGATCGCCTGGCGTGCCGCTGGAGAGGGACCGTAGGGATTCTCGTTGCTGTTGAGCCTGATCAAGCCCGGCCTTTCTGCCGGGGTGCTTGGTGCCGCCACGACGATATTCGGAGGGAGTGGTGCAAGGAGGGCGACCGCCCCGACCAGTGCATCACGGCGGGTCAGACGCCGCAGGGTGAAAGGGGCCAGGTCATCCTTAACGGTGTGCGGTTCAGCGGACATGGACTTCTCCCCGGAGGATACCCGGACGCTAACACGCCATGCTGTCGGCGGGAACAAGGGCAGATCTATGTTATCCGGTTCGTTCTGGCCGTGGACGCCCTGTTCCGGGTAGTTCAATCCAATGTGCCGACTTCCGCTGATGGGATACTCGAGAGCCGAAACGCAGCAAAGCATCCTGCAATAGCAAGCGGTATGAAATACAAGAATATCGGCACCGCGGCAGTTGTGGCTGCTGCTTTTGTGAACCCAGCGGAGAAGCCATTGGCATTGGCAATGATCCCGGCGGTTGCGCCACCGACCGCGTAACCAATTCTCTGCAGAGTCGCGAACCCTGAAGCCGTAATCTCCTCCTCGTTCGGCAGCGCAGCTTCGATGACCCGGCGCGTTGCGAAGGGCCAGAGAATGCCAAAGCCGCCACCTTGGAGGACGGCAAAGGAAACTATCCCTGTAATTGATCCGCTGGGTACGGCCCAGGCAAATCCCGCAATTCCGGCAGAAATCATCAACGCCCCCGTACGGACAATGGCCGCCTCACGATGTTTGGGTGCGTTCGCGACCAGCATTGACAAGACAGACCAGGCAACCGACTCGCTGGCGATGATGAGCCCGGTCGTCAAGGGTGAGAAATCATGCAGAGCGGAGAGAAGCAATGGACCATAGTAAGCGAACGAACAGGTTGCAACTGAAAGTGCCGCCATCATGATCATGCCCGAACCAACGGTATTGCCTGGATTGAATAGCCCTGTCGGAAAGAGGCGGGACGACTTGTTGTTTGCGTCAAGCACGAAGAAGCCCGTTATGCCAACAAGTCCGGCGACAATCAGGGCGGTTGCGAATTGGGGCCGGGTCTCGACGCCCGCTGCGGCAATCGCCGTGATCCCCAATGCGAGTAAGGTCAACGAGAAGGTGGGAAATCTGCCTGACTTCCGCTCCGCCGCTGGATGGACCGGTTCGCCGCGGAGGAAATACACGCAAGCGCCCGCGAAAATGATCGCTGCGACGCCGAAGATGACGAATGCCCAGCGCCAGGAAAACAATGTGCCAATAATCGCCCCATACAGTGGACCGCCAAACGCGGCGATACCCCAGACCATGGACAGGATCGCCATCAGCTGTGGCCAGATCGCCGCCGGAAAGTAGCGTTGAACGGCCACATAGGAAAGCGCGATCAGGCCACCGCCACCGAACCCGCTTAACAGCCGGCCAGCAAGCGCCACATGCATACTCGGTGACAGCGCTGTTGTGAAAGCGCCCAGCGCAAAAACAAGGGCCGCGACAATCATGTTAGTGCGTACGGTCCAGTAGGTCGTGAGCCGCCCGGTTGCTGCTCCGGCAATGATCGAGCCTATTTCATAGATGGCGAAGGTCCAGCCATTCAGTTCAACCCCGCCGATATCACGCACAATGGCGGGCATGATGGTCGAGATCATGTTTTCAGCGCCCGCGTGAAATGTGATGCCAAGGCTGATGAAGCACAAGCGTGGCAGCGCGCCGGAATTCCACAATGTCACCCAGTCGAAGTGTGGGGCGCTTTCATTTTTCATGTCGGGTCCGAAATCCTATAGGCGCAGCGGCGCGCATCGACTGGCATATTCTCGCCTAACGCTTCGGGTTGCCACCTCGGTTCGTCAGGTCACACCGAGGCGGCAGCAACCCGGCTCTGTTGCTATCGGGTGCGCGAGTGCGGCCATCCTAGTTTTGGTCCCCGATCAGTCGTACCACGCCGACGACTTTCGCGCCAAGCGAAAGAACTCCATGCTGTGGCCGATCCTGATTTCGCAGCGTGAGGGGTGTCCGGTCGCCACGATGGGGCTGGAACTCCAGTCCCTCTCGGTCTGTTTTGATTGGAGACGGACTGGATCGAGGTCGAGTTACGGGAGATCACCCTCCTCCTCCATCTGCCCTACAAAAAGAAACCCCGGCGCTGGGCCGGGCCACGCGAATCAGTAAATTGTCGCAGCTTATGGTGCCGCAAGACCAGCGTCTTTCGTGGCAGTCGCTTCCCTCAGCGTCAGGTAGCCCCTCCCCCAGGGCGAAGGCCACGGGCTCACCTCAAGCGCAGCCGCTTCCTGCTCGCGCACTCTCCGTACCTCTGCGCGCCTACCTCGCAACAGAAAATGCCGCTTGAAATTCCTATTCTTAACCGTTTCCGATTACGATTGCCCTGACGGACCATCGGCCCGCCGTCAGGACTGGTTAGCGAATGTCGTTCCTAGACGGAAGAAAACAGATGCAACCGATGCGCCGGCTGATGGGCCTGTTGGCCGCAGCGCTGCTGCCGGCACTCGTTGCCACAGCGGCAGCACAGGACGCAAACATCACGCAACCGGTGGCGGACCTCGAGCAGCTGCTCGCCGCCGAACCGCTAGTGATCATGCAGGCAGAGATCAGCCGGCCCAAGGCCAAGGGCGACATCACCTTGCGCGCCGAAGTCTCCTTCGGCGGGGCACCGCCACTGCGCGTGAAGTTGCGCAGGGCTGAACCCGGCGCAGACTCCTTCAACAACGTCCCGCGCTACGACTTCGCGGCCTACGAACTGCAGAAGCTTTTCCTCGATCCTGCCGAGTACGTGGTGCCGCCCACTACGCTGCACATGGTGCCGCTGGCGGACTTGGCCAAGTATTCGCCCGGCGTCGCGCGCACGTTTTCCGCCGCCGACCAGGTGCTGGTCGTGGCGCAGTATTGGCTGAGCGACATCAAGGTGGTCGCGGACGTCTACAGCCCCGAGCGTTTTGCCGCCGACCTGGTCTATGCACGCCACATCGGCCAGCTGAACGTGCTCACGTATCTGATCAGGCATCGCGACTCGAACCTTGGCAACTTTCTGCTCGGCAAAGCGGAGGTCGGCGCGCGCGTGTTTTCGATCGATCACGGTGTCGCCTTCGCGTCGCACGAGAGCGATCGCGGCGAGGTATGGAAGGATATGCGCGTGAATCGACTTCCGGCCGACACCGTCGAACGGCTGCGCCATGTCACACCGCAACTGCTGGCGGATCGACTGGGCGTGCTCGCGCAATGGCGGCTCGAAAGCCGCAGCTACGTTCCCGTGGCGAACGGCAGGAACTTATCGGAAAACCGTGGCGTCCGCCGCGCAGGCAGCGACCTGCAAATGGGCCTGACCAAGTCGGAGATTCTCGCGGTGCACCGACTGTTGACGAAACTGCTCGAACGCGTCGATCGCGGCGAGATCACCATTGTGCCCGCGGCAGGCGCCTGAGAATTCATCGATGTCCACTGCACCCCGCCCGAGACTCGGAATCCTGCTTACCGCATTGATCGCCACCATCGCCTTCAGCAGCCCGCCGGAGGCGAGGGCGCAATCCGCGCCGCTGCAGTGGAACGGAATCGATCGCGTGGTGGCTTTCGCGGACGTGCACGGCGCCTACACCGAATTGCTCGAGTTGCTGCGCGAGACCGGGATCCTCGACGCGCGGAACCATTGGGCGGCCGGGAATACGCATCTCGTGAGCCTGGGCGACCTGCTCGACCGCAGCGCCGATTCGCGCAAAGTCATGGATCTGCTGATGGACCTGCAGGGTGAGGCACAAGCGACGGGCGGGCAACTGCACGTCCTGCTGGGCAACCACGAGGTGATGAACATCCTCGGTGATCTGCGCTACGTCGAGGCCAGCGAATACGCCTCCTACGGGGACCTGGAATCGTCTGCCGAGCGTGCGGAACTGCGCCAAGCGTGGGAGACGGCGCAAGGCGCGGGATCCGGCGCAGCCTTCGATCAGAAGTTTCCGCCCGGGTATTTCGGGCACCGCGCCGCCTTTTTGCCCAAGGGCAAGTACGGCCAGTGGCTGCTGACGCTGCCCGTAGCGATCATGCTCAACGACACACTCTTCATGCACGCCGGGCCCTCGAATGTCCTGCAGGGCATGAGTCTGCAGGAACTGAACCTGCGCTACCGCACGGCACTCACCGACTATCTCGGGCTTGCCGGGCGGCTTGAGCAGGCGAAGCTGCTGCAGGCAGGTGACGAGTACGACGCCCGACCGCAGCTCGCCAAAGATCGCCTGGCGGCCACTGCAGCTGCGAACGGCGGCACGTCGGATGCGGCGTTGACCGACACGACCCAGCGCTTCGACGTGGTTGCCGTCAGCGCCCTGCTCTCGCAGGATGGTCCCAACTGGTACCGAGGAGCCGCGTTGTGCAACGAGGCGGCTGAAGCCGATGTGCTGTTGCCGCTGTTGCAACAGTTCGGCGCCGCGAGGCTGGTTGTCGGCCATACGCCAACCCGGGATTCCCGCGCGGTCACCCGCTTCGACGGCCGCGTCGTCAAACTCGATGCCGGTATGAACCGGGCGGTGCACAAGGGCCGGGCCGCAGCACTGTTCCTGCAGCCGTCCGGACTCAGTGTCCGCTATGCAGGGGAATCCAAGGCCACGCCGCTGCAGCCCGAAGGCCTGTTCGTCGCGCCCAACGAATTCGATGACGCGAGCGTGCTTGCGGCGCTGCGCGACGGCGATGTGACCGTGACGGGCCCGCGCGGCCCGAACGAACTGAATGTCTTGGTGAGCCAAGGCGGCAAATACATTCCGGCCGTGTTTCAGGTTCGTGGCAAAAACTCGACCCGCAAGGAAGTTGCGGCCTATCGGCTCGACCGTCAGCTGGGACTCGGGTTGGTGCCGGTCACGGTCGACCGCGAGGTGCAGGGCCAGCGCGGCGTGCTGCAGGGACGTCCGCTCAAGTGGGTCACGCAGGCAGAAGTGCAGCAGCAATCGTTGCGCAGCGCCGGCTGGTGCAGTGCCGAACCGCAGTTCCAGCTGATCTACGCGTTCGACGCGCTGATCGGCAACGAAGGCCGCACGGCCGAATCGTTGCTGTTTGATTCGGACGACTGGTTTGTCTACGTCACGTCGCATGAGCGCGCCTTCGGCACGACCAAAGGCCTGCCCGCGTACCTCAAGGCGCGGCCGCCGACGCCGGGCGCGGAAATCCGTCGTCGCCTGGGGGCGCTCGACGAGGCGAGCTTGCAGGTAGCGCTGGGTGATCTGGTCAGCGCGCGCGGACGTAAGGCAATTCTGGAACGTCGGGACGCGTTGCTGGCTCTGCCCGCGGCGGCGGCAACGCCGAAATCGCCCTGATCGAGTGCGGCGGCAGCGCGCGCGTCACCTCGTCACGCGTCTGGCTACGAACGTGCTGCGTGCCTCGAGCCCGTCGAGGTTGGAGGCGATGACGGTGATGCGCATTTCTGAGATTTCGACATTCAACGGTGCCTTGCCGACAAAGGCCTGCAGCCGGATATTGAACCGTATCCAGAGCGGCAATCGATGCCCATCATCGCGGCGGGCGTGAAGGACCAAGACGTCGCCCGGTTCCGCATCGTAGAACGCTGTCGGAGAAACCGGATGCATGAACGACTCGCCGGGCGCATAGAGCAAGTCGGGAATGGGCTCGACCGCTACGGGTGCCACATTCACAACGTTCTCGCGCGTCTTCCGACCGTAGTCGCGCCCCATCAGCGCCGCGAGCGCAATCCATCCCAGCGCCAGCACCAGGTTCACCAATGCGAAATTGTGCGCTTTCCAGGCCAATATATTGAGCCCGATGTACACGCCGACCGCCTGGATGAGATCGCCAAAGCGGCAGAAGAATGTGTCGATCGCGGTCTTGCCGTCGTATTTCGAGTCGCGGTCGACCGGCAGGAATAGCGCCTGCCGCGTCGTGTTCATCAGCGAGTAATCGACGCCGTTCTCTCCCAACTTGATCCGGCGGACCAGGTAGAAGAACGGAATGAAGCCACCGAGCATGGGCCCGAACACCAGCAGGCCATATCCCACGGCGACGATGACCGGCTGGACCAACAGCGCGCCGCGCACGCCGACGATGTGGTAGACGCGTGAAACCAAGAACAGCTGGATGATCAGGCTGATCAGCGTCACCCAGAAATTGAAATTGCCGTAAAACTCGGTGATGAGCGAGCCCAGGTTGAGTGCTCCGCCGCTCTCGGCGACACGCGCCATGGCATCGGCCTTCACGTAGTCGGCGAGAATGAATTCTCCTGTGGTGTTGATCCAGTTGAGCAGCACGACGAACAGCGCCATATGCAGCAGATATCGATCGCGCAGCACCAGGCCGATGCCGCCGAGCAACTGGGGCACCGGCCGGGAGCGATTGATCTCGATGACGCGCGATCCCTCCGGGATCGCGGTACGTTCCGGCGTGGCAAGGAGCAGCGTTGCGCCGAGTGTGCAGGTAGCGAGGATCATGAGCCCCATGGGCGAGAGCGCTTCTGCCAGCTCCTGCGTGAGCTTGGAGCCGGCAAGCGCGCCCAGATTGGCGCCCAGCATGATGACTACAAACAGGCGCTGGCCGCTCCTGACGTTGAACGAATCTGCCGCGAAGGCCCACATCTGCGACACGACCATGACGCCGTAGATACCGACCCAGATGAAAAACGCATATGCAATGGGAACTTGATGTTGGCTGAGCACGGCGAACAGCGGCAGCGTCACGACAAAGAAGAGCGTGACGAGGCGCAGCAGATGCGCACCGTCAAGGTGGTGTCGCAACCGGCCATAGAGTGGCACGATGATCATCAGCACCAGCGCCATGAGCGCCACCGCGTACGCGCGCGTCTCGGCCGAAAACTTGGTGAGCATGAAGGCTTCGCGCAGCGCCTTCACTTGCTGGTACGAGGCGAGTAGCAGGAACGCGTGCAAGAAGAACAGGAACGCGGTACGGCCCTCGCCGGGCGCCACGCGCGTGACCAGCGACAGTAGCCGCTCGAAGCGAGTCATCCTGGCATGGTCAGAGTTCAAGCGGTCAGCGCCTCAGCAACGGACGAAACCATGGGCGCTGCGAGCATTTGCTCGCCGGCGCGGACGGCACGGGCTGAAGTGGTATCGCCGGCCAGCGCCGGTCTCGTCCACCGGCGCAATGATTTTCTTGAACTTGCGAATGTCCGTATTCTTGCCTCTGTCCATTGATCCGAAAGGAGTTTGCGGCGGATATATGTACAAGCTAGAGATAGTAAACACGCTTCTCAACGGAAGCCAGCGAATCAAATTGCCTGATGCGCTCAAATTTCGGCCACCAATCGACCGTGCGCCGGCCTGGAAAGGCGCCAGGTCGCAACGAAAGCTCCTGGCAGGTTGGCGCGGCGGCACCGCGACGTGGATGCAATAACAGAAACCCCGGCGCGGGGCCGGGGCCACGGACGCGGTCAATCGCGCCAACCTGCAGGATTAGAAGTTCACTTCTTCGGATCATCTCCGCCGGCCCACGCGAGGAACAACCAATGGCCTCCCTCCTTGACCAGCACGTCCGTGTAATGCCCGGTGAACGTCTCCCTCTCCTTTTTGTAGTTCTCGCGTGCAATCATGTAGTTGTACTGCACGACCGCCACGTTGCCAGTGATGGTCGCCGAGATTGGAAACAACTCATATTCGAGGACTGTCGAGTTCTCATCCGAATATCGGCTCCAATGCTTGAGAGATGACTTGTCGCGTGGCATCGGCTCGTTCGTATCCCAGTACCTTATATTCTGATGCACCATGGTGTCGATCCAACTCAGGTCCTTCGTCGCCGACATCTTCCATTGCTGCTGCTCGAGCTTCCAGATCTCCTGCTGCTCGGGACTCAACCCCTCCGCGCACGCTGCGCCCGCGACTGAACACAGCGCGAGAACTGCCGCGGCCATGGCTATGATTCGCGTGAACATAGATCATCCCCCCTTCATCGTGTTGACTGATGGGCTCCCAACCCGTCGGGCTGGGAGCGAACGTCAGGGTACTCCATTCCACAGTCGCCATCAGATGAAGAAACCCCGGCGCGGGGCCGGGGTTCGTATGATTGGTAGCGGGGGCGTGTTTTCCGCTTAGAGTCTGCGAGATCGTACTGCCCTGAAAGGGCAACCCCGGCGCTGGGCCGGGGTTCTTGAAAGTGGTAGCGGGGGCTTGCTTACAGATTAACGAAACGGTGTGGACCGCTGAGATATCGCTTGCATGATCGAGGCAGTAACCTCAGCGAGTGGCAGCTCAGGCGAACGGCGCCCTCCTCGCCCTGAAGCAAAAACCCCGGCACGGGGCTGGGGCCCAAGGAAGATTGGTAGCGGGGGCTCGCTTTTTCCTCTATCTGCGGGGACTGCTGAAGTAGCCCTAACAAAAGAAACCCCGCCGAAGCAGGGTCTCGTTGTCGATAAGGCGTGGCGCTCAGTTGCAACCGCTTGTTGCCTGAAGGGCCGCCGCCTTGTCCTAGTGCGCGAGAAAGAAATGCGCCGGTGGCGCGGGCAGGCCCTGATTCCTCTGGATGAACTCCTGCCGGGACCCATCGAGCCTCGCCTTGCTCGTACCGATGCCGGGCACCAACTGGTCCTGGATCAAGAGCCCACCCTGACTGCGAACGCCCTCAGACGTCTTCACGGTTGCACCACGGATCAGCACTTCGGCGCGGTCGCGGCTACCGCTCCCACCGATGATCGAGATCTCGGCCGGGGTGTCGGAGAAGTCGCGGATGAAGTGGCTGTGAATAAATTCTGCCTCGAGCTTGCTGTCTCGCGGATCGTCGTCGGCATCGCCAGGACCCGCAACCAGCGACACGTTCGAAAACGCCTCCCCGAATGTATCGAACTCCGACCTCAATTTGAGCCGGTTTCCGACCGCCGGAGCCGGGAGCCTCGAAACCCCACCGAAGGCCTGGACATTTCCCCCGTTGTTCCTGAAGACGTTGCCGCTCATGTAGAGCGTCACCGAGCCGCCATCGGTACCCCTCTCGCCGCCTGCCGCTCTCAGCGCTGTGCCGTTGTTGTAGAAGAGGTTGGAGGTGACAGTCGCCCAGATGGCGGGGCCGTCTGAGCCGTCATTGCTGGCGTCTCCCGTCAAGAAATTCTGGACAAGGACACCTAGACCGGCCCCGCGCACGACATTGTGCGAGAAGGTCAAGACCGAACGCGCTCTGCGCGCGGCGCATTCGCTGTTCGAGAACCCCATCGCAAGCCTCAAGCCTTGCAGGACCGTGTTTGTGACCCGCATGGACAGATTTCCGTTGGGATCGACCGGATTGTTCGTCGGTTCCGAGATCGCGACATTGCCCCCCGCGTAGAGGGTCAAATGGGAAATCGAATTGTTAACGCCGATGTGGATCACTGGATTCGGAGCGCTAAATGGCCCGCCCCCGCCCGCACAATCCTCACGTCCCTCGAACGGCAGGTCCAGCGCCGAGCCATCTATGATTGTCTCTGTCCCCGGCACGGCGAAATCATCGGGGGTCTCCTCACTGACCGGATCGGGCACACCATCGCCATCGACGTCGACACGCTTCTCGGCTCCCACGAGCGACATGCCGGGCGGCATCCGCAACGCGCCCCGATTGGGACGAAGCACATCCCTCCTGTTATACGTCGACAACAAATATGTTCCAGGCGCGAGACGAACCGTGACGTCGTGATTCGCGGAATTGTTGACAGCCGAATAGAGCTGACCAACGGTCTTCACGTTTATCACTCGCCGGCGTTCTTGCGCGTCCTGAGCGCTCACGACTGATGCGAACAGGAGGCACAGACATGCCGCTCCTGCAATTCCGTAGCGCTTGAATATCATTGCGCTCATAAGCCGTCCCTCCACATTCTAAAAATAGTCGTCGACTGGTCGTCAATCCAGCACAATCGCACTGGTCATTCGGATGCAATCCCTTGCGGAAAATCGTGGCGTCAGAACTGAATGACGCTCGGTCGACGTTGCAGCAGGTCTTCCTTCGGAGGCCCGCTGCTTCTACTTATCGTGGCACGGTGCGCCCACCGGGCACGAATTTCAAGCGATGATCAGGCCCGGCCCGCTCAACTCGTCCACATTTCCCGGGCTTGGGTCGTTATGTCAGGTGGTCGAGGCCGAACAGCCGGCGCAGCACTGATGCAGTAAAGAAACCCCGGCGCGGGGCCGGGGTTCGTGTGATTGGTAGCGGGGGCGCCATTACGGAATTCTCAATACGCGTACGGCTGGGCTGAAGCTCGACTGAAATCGAAGGCATTGCGCTGATTCCCCGTATCGGCGGCCACGCTTACGCCTGCTTTCGGCCAAGAGCGGTCATCCATAGGGCCAGTTTGCCGGCCGCAAAGAGGACGTGCGCGGATAGTGCCTGGTGAGACTCAGACCGATGCGCTTCCCAACTATCTGATTACCAACGCTCGCTCGCCGCACAGCGCGCTCTTTTTGCCCATGCCGAAGGAAACCGCGTATAAGGAATGAACAAGCCAAATTCGCCAGCGTGATTTGCGAGCGCGGCATCTTGCAGGGGGGGTGGCAAATGAAAACATTAGTGCACGGCATTTTTCGCTTCGCGTTCTCCGGTCTGGTACTGGCAGCGCTGACTGCGTGCGGAGGTGGCGGATACGGTGGCGGTGGCGGTGGCGGTGGCGGTGGAGCTACCTACACCGTCGGCGGCACGGTCACCGGACTCACCGGCTCTGGCTTGATTTTGCGAAACAACGGTGGCGGTGATCTCGCGGTGCCCGTGTCCGGAACGTTCATGTTCGCGACCAAAGTCGCCAACGGTGCTGCATACGACGTCACGGTATACACGCAGCCGGCCAGTCCCGCCCAGACCTGCGTCATCACCAACGGCAGCGGCACGATGGGCAGCAGCAATGTCACAAACGTAGCAGTGGCCTGCACGAATACTGCCTACAGCGTTAGCGGTTCAGTCACCGGATTTAGCGGCCCGCAACTGGCATTGTCAGACCTAACATTGCAAAGCAACCTTGGCGGTATTCATGCGTTTATTGACGGGAGACCATCATTTGCATTCGGTGGCTTCGCGAGCGGCGCCGCTTACGCGGTGACGGTGGGGACGCAGCCTTCTATCGCCGGGTGGACCTGCGTGGTCGCGAATGGCAGCGGCACAATGGGCAGCAGCAATGTCACCAACGTAGAGGTGAATTGCACGACTGACACGGCGACCGGCGCATGCGGCATTCCCCAGGCCACCGGACTCACGTCGGCTGGCCCAGCAGAAGGTGCGTGGGGTGGCCGGTTCCCTAGTCTCCGTGGGGACGTAACGATCGGTGGGTCTGGCGTCGTGGCCGCGGATGGGCAGGCGCACTTCTGGGTCGGCGATAACGAGATGTGGGTAGGCACGGTTCTGGCGTCATCGAGCGGTGTGGTGAGTTCGGTGCTGACCCTATACTATCGACTCGCCGGCGGAGGTCCCGGTGGACCCATGTACTTTGCGTCGTCCCTCCTCGCAGAGCTGGGCTTCGACACCGCCGCGGCGGGTGCAACGCTCTCGGGTCAGTACGCACCAGGCGACTTCTCGAACTGTCAGCCCTTGAATCTCTCGTACTCCGATGTCTATCGGCGCCCTGCGTCTCTGGCGGCAGCAGCCGGCGTCTATACCGCAAGCGATGGCAACGGGTATACGCTGACCGTCACGATTCACAGCGACGGCCAGCTCGACGGCAGTGACACCCTGGGCTGCATGTTGATCGGCAGCTTCGCTGTACCTGATCCGGCCGTTAACTATTACAGCGCAGTCGCCGATGCTACGACCTGCGGGACACTCGACGGTCACTACGTCGGAATGCTGTCCCTGTCCGACCTCGTGGCACCGAATGACAATTTAACGCTAAATTTGTCACTGTCGAATTCGGGAGCAGCAATTTTTCAAAGGCTCACGCGCTGATTGCCAGAGGCTCATGCAGCGTTGGCGAATCACGCGACCTGATTGATCGTCCCCGAAACGGCAGGTCGCGACAGTCAAGAATGGGTCAATAACTGCCAAGCACCAGAAACAGAAACCCCGGCGCGGGGCCGGGGTTCGTGTGATTGGTAGCGGGGGATTGCTTGTGGATTAACGAAACGGTCGTGCGGACCAATGTACTGCTTCGCTGAGTCCGTGCCGCCCTTGCTCCCAACGCAAGCGTTTACGAACAGCCTGGACAGTCGCCGGCAATCGCTTGCAGCAATCAATCAGCGAGATTATGATTTGTTCGCATCAACCGATACAGGGAGCAAGAAATGAAAATAACATTCGTAGCCACGCTGTTGGCATTGGTGATAGTGGCGACCACCGGCTGCAGCAAACACGAGGACACGGCGCCAACCGTGTCGACCGCGCAAAGCGCGCCGGCCCAGCCCGAGGCCGCCGCACCCCAGAAATCGCTCTATGACCGCCTGGGCGGCGAAGCCTCGATCAAGGCGGTGGTGGACGAGTTCGTTGCCAACGTGGGCGCGGATGCTCGAATCAACAAGTACTTCGAAAACGCCAACCTCGACCGACTTAAGGGTCACCTGGTAAATCAGATTGGGCAGGCCAGCGGTGGACCTCAAAGCTACACCGGACGCGACATGAAGACCGTTCACGCTGGCATGGGTATCGACGAGCCGGCGTTCAACGCCCTGGTCGAAGACTTGGTGAAGGCGCTCGACAAGTTCACTGTTCCCGAGCAGGAGAAGAGCGAACTGTTGGCCGTGCTCGGACCCATGAAAGGCGACATCGTCGAGAAGTAACCCCGGGGCGTTTCTCCTGGGCAGTGCATTCACCGGGGATTGCACCCGCTCCTGTGTTCAGCAGGAGCGGGTGCGGATTTGTTGGTAGCGGGGCAGGATTTGAACCTGCGACCTTCGGGTTATGAGCCCGACGAGCTGCCAG
>CAYYQQ010000024.1:0-8033 GCA_964473595.1 uncultured Steroidobacteraceae bacterium
TGTCCGGATTGCCGGTGGTCAGGAGCTTCTCGCCGTAGAAAATCGAATTGGCGCCTGCCAGGAAGCACAGCGCCTGCATCTCGTCGCTCATCGCGCTGCGCCCCGCCGACAGGCGCACGTGCGCGCGCGGCATCAGGACCCGCGCAAGCGCAATGATGCGCACGAACTCGATCGGATCGAGCGGCGCGGTGCCTGCGAGCGGCGTTCCCTCGACCTGCACGAGCTGATTGATTGGCACGCTCTCGGGATGCGGCGAAAGCGTCGCGAGCGTATGCAGCAGCGCGGCCCGGTCGGAAGCGTCCTCACCCATGCCGAGGATTCCGCCGCAGCAGACATGAATGCCCGCATTGCGCACCGCGGTGAGCGTATCGAGACGGTCCTGGTAGGTCCGCGTCGTGATGATCTCGCCGTAGAATGCCGCCGAGGTGTCGAGGTTGTGGTTGTAATAGTCGAGCCCCGCGTCCTTCAGCCGCCGTGCCTGCGCGGGCGTCAGCATGCCGAGTGTGGCGCAGGTCTCGAGCCCCAAATCGCGCACACCGCTCACCATCTCGGCGACGGTCTCGAGATCGCGGTCCTTGGGGCTGCGCCAGGCCGCGCCCATGCAGAAGCGCGTCGCGCCATTTTCTTTCGCCGCGCGGGCGCGCTCGATCACGGTGTCGGCATCCATCAGCGACTCGCGTTCAAGACCTGTGTCGTAACGGATGCTCTGTGGGCAGTAGGCACAGTCTTCGGGGCAGGCGCCGGTCTTGATGGAAATGAGTGTCGAGACCTGGACCTGGTTGGGATCGAAGTGCCTTCGATGGATCGATTGCGCGTGAAAGAGGAGGTCGGCAAATGGCAGCGCATGGAGCTCCCGCACTTCGGAGAGCGTCCAGTCGCTGCGGATCTCGGCGAGCCGTCGCTGATTCAGGCCCATCGCATTGCTCCTCCAACCCGCTGAAATTGCATCAGATCTGGTGTGCCGCACGCCGCCAGACTGGGCGCGTGGCGAAGTATTGGAACGTGGCGACAGTCTGTCAACCGGCGCTGCACGAGCAGGTTTACAGCCGGGCGGCGGCGCTGGTTCACCGGCTGTTCCCGGTCACCTGCTATCTGTGCCTGGATCCCGGCCAGAAGCCGGCGCTCGATCTTTGCGCCGGTTGCGAGGCCGACCTGCCGCGGAACGATCCCGCCTGTCCGATGTGCGCTGCGGCGGTGCCAGAACCAGGGGAACTTTGCCGCCGCTGCCGGCGCCGCCGCCGCGCCTTCGATGCGGCCTACGCGCCTTACCGTTACGAGTTTCCGTTACCCGAGCTGATCCTCCGGATGAAATACCGTGGACAACTACCGATCACGCGCATTCTCGGTTGTGTGCTCGGCAGGCGATTGGCGGATCGCGGCGCCCCGCAGGTCGATGCGCTCGTGCCAGTGCCGTTGCATGCCGCGCGCGAGCGCAAGCGCGGCTACAACCAGGCACGGGAGATCGCTTGCTTTGCCGCGCGTGAACTCGGGCTGCCAGTCCAGGACCGGCTCGCGCGCCGCATCCGGGCAACGGCGGAGCAGACGGGACTTGCGGCCGGCGCGCGAAGGCGCAACCTGCGTGGCGCATTCATGATTGACGCGGGCGATGTCCCGTCGCGTGTGGCAATCGTGGACGACGTGCTGACGACCGGCGCCACCGCAGAGTCGTTGGCAATTGCGCTGCGTCGCGCCGGCTGCCGCCGGATCGAAATCTGGGCGGTCGCGCGCGCCTGAAGGCGCTCAGCCGCGATAGAGGTAATCGAGCGCGAGCCCGACGAACACGACCAGCCCGAAATAGTGGTTGTTGTTGAAAGCCCGGAAACAGGCCTGGGGCTCGCGATCGCGGATCAGCCATTGCTGGTATGCGAAAAACGCAGCGCCAGCGGCGAGCCCCGCGCGATACCAGAGGCCGAGCGAGGCCTCATCTCCGACCAGCCACAGCGCGAACAGGGCCATCAGCTGCATCGCACCGGTGACCACGCGGTCCGCATCGCCGAACAGGATCGCGGTGGACTTGATACCGATGCGCAGATCATCCTTGCGATCCACCATCGCATACATCGTGTCGTAGACCGCGGCCCACAGCACGACGGCCGCGACCAAGAGCCACGCGATCCTCGGCACCTCGCCGGTAATCGCCGCAAAGGCCATCGGGATGGACCAGCCGAACGCGACGCCCAGGTAGAACTGCGGCAGGTACACGAAGCGCTTGAGCCAGGGATAGGTCACCGCGAGCAGTCCGCCGGCCACGGCGTAGAGGCGCGCAAGCGGGTCGAGTTGCATCGCGAGCCAGATTGCGACGAGCCCGAGCACGACGAAGAGTACGAGCGCCTCGCCCGGCGCGACGCGCTTGGCGGCGAGCGGCCGATTGCGCGTGCGCTCGACGAGTGGATCGAAATCCCGGTCCGCATAATCGTTGATCACGCAACCGGCCGAGCGCATCACAAAGATGCCTGCAAGGAACAGCATCAGAACTCTCTGGTCTGGCAGGCCCTGGCCTGCGATCCACAGCGCCCACAGCGCCGGCCACATCAACAGCCAGATGCCGATCGGCCGGTGCAGCCGCATCAGCAGCGCGTACTCGCGCAAGGTGCTGCCGATCGCGAGCGCTGCATCGCGCGCGTAGTTCGGCTGGTAGCTCGGCTTGTATTTCGGGTCGCGCCGCGGCTTCGGCGGCGGCACCGGGCGCAGCCTGGTATTCATTCGAGCGCCTCCGGCAGGAATACTTCCTGGACCAGCAGGCGGTCGCCGTCGATGGCGAACCACGAGCGGCGTGCCCAGAGTTCGGCAGGCAGGTCGGCGGCCCGCCGCAACGCGCGATGGAATAGCGCGACACCGGGCGTGAGGCGCGCGAATTCAAGCGGGCCGCGCTTGAGGCCCGGCAACGCCGCGAGTCGTTCGCCAAGCGCAGTGTCGCCGAGTGTGGACAGCCAACCATGGCGGGCAAGCGTCGCGAGCGGGATCAGGCTCTGTGCAAAGACCCAGGGGCGGCCATCGCAGGTCAGTTCGATTTCGCGCACGAATGCGGCACTCCCTGGGGCCTGCAGCAATGCGGATTCGGCCGCCGCAAGCGGCGCCTCGCGCTCGGAGACGACGGCAAGGCCTTGCCTGCCGTCGCAACAGGCGCGCAGGCGTTCGGTCAGCAGACCCGGTTCGGCGAGCCAGGCGGCTGCCGCCGGCACTGCAGGCGGTGTGAAATCATGGAGACTTCCGCTCCAGCGCAGCAGCTTTCGTTCGTCCTGAATCGCGGCCGATTGCACGATTCACACCTTTCCGTAGCGCGTGGAGGCGCCGATCCAGCGGCGCTTCAATGCGGCAATGTTAGCCGCATGCGCGCGCTCCATCACGTCCGCGATGGCCTGGACCCGTGGCAACAGGTCGGCGTCGCGCATCAGGTCGGCGACCTTGAGCTGCATGAGGCCGGTCTGGCGCGTGCCCAGGAGCTCGCCCGGCCCGCGCAGCTCCAGATCGCGGCGCGCGACCTCGAAGCCGTCATTGGTCTGGCGCAGCACCGCGAGACGCTCCTTTGCCTGCCCCGAGAGTGGCGCGTGATACAGCAGCAGGCAGCTGCTGGCCTGCGTCCCGCGTCCGACGCGGCCGCGCAGCTGGTGCAGCTGGGCAAGGCCCATGCGTTCGGCGTTCTCGATGACCATCAAGCTCGCATTCGGCACGTCCACGCCGACCTCGATGACTGTGGTCGCGACCAGCAATCCGATCTCACCCGCCTTGAAGCGCGCCATCGCGCGTTCCTTCGCGCTGGCTGGCATGCGCCCGTGCACCAGCCCGACCGTGATCTCCGGCAGCGCCTTGGCAAGTGCGGCCGCCGTGTCCTCGGCGGCCTGCGCCTCCAGCAGGTCCGATTCCTCGATCAGCGGGCAGACCCAATAGGCCTGGCGACCCTGCAGGCAGGCAGCGCGGATGCGCGCGACGATTTCGTCGCGGCGCGAATCCGGCATCACGACGGTCTGCACGGGCGTGCGGCCCGGCGGCAGTTCATCGATCACCGAGACGTCGAGATCCGCGTAGGCCGTCATTGCGAGCGTGCGGGGAATGGGTGTCGCCGTCATGATCAACTGGTGCGGATAGCGCCCCGAAGTGCCCTTGTTGCGCAGCGCGAGCCGCTGGTGCACGCCGAAGCGATGCTGTTCGTCCACGATCACGAGTGCAAGCCGCGCGAAGCTGACGCCCTCCTGGAAAAGCGCATGGGTGCCGATCACGAGCTGCCGCGCTCCGCTGGAAATTGCCCCGATTGCTGCCTGCCGCGCCCTCGCGCTGAGGCGCCCGGTCAGCAACAGGGGTTCGACGGCGAGCGACGCGAGCCAGCGCGTGAAATTCTGCGCATGCTGCTCGGCGAGAAGTTCGGTGGGCGCCATCAGCGCCGCCTGGCAGCCCGCCTCGATTGCGGTCAATGCGGCAATTGCCGCGACGATGGTCTTGCCGGAGCCGACGTCGCCCTGCACGAGACGCAGCATCGGGCTTGCGGCCGCGAGATCGGCCTTGATCTCCGCAGCGACACGATGCTGTGCCGCGGTCAGCGGGAAGCCGATGGTTTCCAGAAGCTTTGCCGCGAGCTTTCCCGGGACGACCAGCGGCCAGCCCGGATCGCGGCGGATCTCGTTGCGCAATGCACGCAGCGTCAGCTGATGCGCGAGCAATTCCTCGAACGCCAGGCGGCGCTGTGCGGGATGACGGCCCGCTTCCAGCAATTCGAGGCGTGCGGCCGGCGGCGGGCGATGCAGGAACTGCAGTGCTTCGGAAAGCCCCGGCAGTTTCAATTCACGCTGCACTTCGGGCGGCAGCAGGTCCGGCAGTTCACCGTCGGCGAGTGCCGTGAGCGCCTGCGCGGTCAGGTTGCGCAGGCGGCCCTGCTGGATGCCCTCGGTCGCCGGGTAGACCGGCGTCAGGGCATCGACGACGGCCTGCTTGTCGGGTGCATCGGCGAGCCGGTATTCAGGGTGCACGATCTCGAGGCCCACCGGACCGCGGCGGATCTCGCCATAGCAGCGCAGCCGCGTGCCGCGCGTGAGTTGCTGCTGCTGCGCACCGCTGAAATAGAAAAACCGGAGTGTGAGATAACCGGTGCCGTCGGAGAGCCGCACGAGCAGCGTGCGGCGCCGGCGAAAGACCACTTCGGCCAGTTCGATCTCGCCCTCGATCGCGACGCGCGCTTCCGGCCGCAATGCGCCGATCGGCACGACGTGTGTGCGATCCTCGTAGCGGTTGGGCAGCAGGAACAGCAGGTCGGCGACGGTCTCGATGCCAAGCTTCGCCAGGCGTCCGGCGAGTGCCGGGCCGACACCGCGCAAGGAAGTTACCGGCCGTGTCTCGGGCGTCACGGTACCAGGATGCAATCGACCTCGATCGCGGCGCCGCGCGGGAGCGCAGCAACGCCGATCGTGACCCGCGCCGGATACGGTTCGCCGAAGTACTCGGCCATCACCTTGTTGGCGACCGGAAACTGCGCGAGGTCGGTCAGGTAGACCGTCACGCGCACCGCGGCGGCCAGGCTTGAACCCGCGGCCTCGGCCACAGCCTTGAGGCTCTCAAACACTCGCCGCGCTTCGGCCTCGAAGCCGCCGGTGACCAGCTGGCCGGTCGCGGGATCGAGCGCCACCTGGCCCGAGAGATACACGGTGCCACCCGCGCCGACCGCCTGCGAGTACGGCCCGATCGCCTGCGGCGCGCGATCGCTGTGGTAGATGCTGCGTTTCATGCGAGGCTCCGTTCGACCTTGACGACATCCGGCATGCTGCGGATCGCGCGTATCAGGCGTGCAAGATGGGCACGGTCGCGGACCTGGACCTCGAACAGGATCGTGGACATCTCGCCCTGCGAGGAATCGACATTGACGTGGATGATGTTGCTCTGCTCGGCAGCAATCTTGGTCGCGACCTGCGCGAGGATGCCCATGCGGTTGGTGACCTCGATGACGAGTCCCGCGTTGAACAGCCGCTGCTGCTCCTTGTGCCAGATCGCGGGAATCCACTTGTCGGGTTGCTTGCCGAATGCGGCGACATTCGAGCAGTTCTCGCGGTGGACCACGATGCCACGGCCGCTTGAAAGATAGGCAACGATCGCGTCGAACGGGATCGGGAAGCAGCAGCGCGCATAGCTGACGACCAGGCCCTCGGTCCCGGCGATCGCGAGTGGCGGCGGCGGGCCGCCTTCCGGCCGGTCCTCATCGCCGGGCAGCAAGCGCCGCGCGATCAGTCGCGCGAGACGCTCGCCGAGGCCGATCTTTTCCAGCAGCTCGCTGCCGTCCTTCAGCGATAGCGAGCGCGCGATTTCATCGAGACGGCCGTTAGGAAGGGTCTTCAGCGTCAGCTTGAACTCCTCGAGCGCCTGATTGAGCATCCGGCCGCCGAGTTCGGCGGCTTCGCCGCGCTTGAGGTTGCGCAGGTACTGACGGATCGCGGAACGCGCCTTGGCGGTCGTGACGAAACTGACCCAGGCGGGATTTGGCTGCGCGCCCTTGGCGGTGATGATCTCGACCGTCTGGCCATTGCGGAGCACCGTGCGCAGTGGCACCAGGCGGCGATCGACCTTGGCCGCGACACATCGCTGGCCGACCCCCGTGTGCACCGCAAAGGCGTAGTCCACGCAGGTGGCGCCGCGTGGCAGGCGCATGATGTCGCCCTTCGGCGTGAATACGTAGACCTTGTCGGGGAACAGGTCGACCTTGACGCTTTCCAGCAGCTCCTCGGCCGAGCCGTCATGCAGCTGCATGACGCCCTGCAACCATTCCCGCGCCCGGATCTGCTGGGCCTCGCCGTCGCTTTCGCCGGATTTGTACTGCCAGTGCGCGGCGATGCCGGACTCCGCCATGCGATGCATGTCCTCGGTGCGGATCTGGATCTCGATTGGCATGCTGTTTGGCCCGAACAACGTCGTATGCAGCGACTGGTAGCCATTGACGCGTGGAATCGCGATGTAGTCCTTGAAGCGGCCCGGCATCGGCCGGTACAGGCCATGCACGAGCCCAAGCACGCGATAGCAATCGTCCACGTTGCCGACGACGATACGCACGCCGAACATGTCGATGACCTGTGCGAGTGGCATCCGCTTGCGGCGCATCTTCATGTAGACGCTGAACAAGTGCTTTTCGCGCGCTTCGACGCGCCCCGTCACATTGCCGGCGATGAGCGCCTGGCGCAGCGCCTTGACGATCTTCGGCAGGAATTCGCGCTGGTTGCCGCGCGCGCGCTTCAGCTCGCGCTCGATGACGCGGTAGCGCTGCGGATAAAGCGTCCGGAAGCCGAGGTCCTCGAGTTCTAGCTTGATCGAGTGGATGCCGAGCCGGTTGGCGATCGGCGCGTAGATGTCGAGTGTCTCGCGCGCGACGCTCCTGCGCTTCTCCTGCGGCATCGCCGACAGAGTTCGCATGTTGTGGGTGCGGTCCGCGAGCTTGACCATGATCACGCGGATGTCGCGGACCATCGCGAGGATCATCTTGCGGAAGCTCTCGGCCTGGGCCTCCTTGCGGCTCTTGAACTGGACCTGGTCGAGCTTGGTGACGCCGTCGACGAGTTCGGCGACCTCCTTGCCGAAGCGTGCCTCGACCTCGGCAGCCGAGGACGGTGTGTCCTCGACGACGTCGTGCAGGATCGCCGCGGTCAGCGTGGCACCGTCCATGTGCAGGTCCGCCAGGATGTCGGCGACCGCGATCGGGTGGGTGATGTATGCCTCGCCAGATTGGCGTCGCTGCCCTGTGTGGGCCGTGTCGGCATATTCATAGGCTTCGCGCACCCGCTCGACCTGGTCGGGCGGGAGGTAGGCCTCGATCTTGGAAATGAGCTGGCCGACTCCGGGATCGCGCCTTCCGCCAGGCAGCAGCCCGAGGATGGAAGACGCGTAGCTCATCAGCTGGCGCTCTGCGGTCAGTCTCCCAGGCCGAGCTGCGGTGCGCGGAAATCGACGCCGAGATCCAGCGGGTGCTCCGGGATCAGCTCCGGCTCCGGCTCGGGATCGGGCTCGGAGAGCAGGGCCATGGTGACCTTGCCGTCCGCGATCTCGCGCAGCGCCACCACCGTGGG
>CAYYQQ010000024.1:8133-33263 GCA_964473595.1 uncultured Steroidobacteraceae bacterium
GCAGGGCCATGGTGACCTTGCCGTCCGCGATCTCGCGCAGCGCCACCACCGTGGGCTTGTCATTCTCCCACTCGACGCGGGCTTCCGCGCCGTTAGCGAGCTGACGGGCGCGCTTGGCGGACAGCAGGACCAGATCGAACAGGTTGTCGATGTTGTCCATGCAGTCTTCGACGGTGATGCGGGCCATGGGAAAAGACCGATATTTCAGCCAACTGGACCCGAAAGCATACCGGATCCAGGGTGATCACGGCCAATTATTCGTCGGAGTGCTTGTTGCCTGTGGGGAACTTGCCCGTTTCACCGGATCTGGGGGCCCTGTGAATTCAGCAGCTGGTTCACAAGCTCGGCGAGCCCGGGGCGGTCCCGCCGGTTCGCTTCGCCGCGGCCGTCGAATATCGCCTCAAGTGCAACGAGCGCCTGGTCGAAGTCCCGGTTGACAACGACATAGTCGAATTCCCGCCAGTGCGCCATCTCGCTGACCGACTCGGCGAGCCGGTGCGCAATGGCCTCCGGGCTGTCGGTTGCGCGCTTTCGAAGCCTTGCTTCGAGCTCGGCCCGCGATGGCGGCAGGATGAAGATCTGGATCGCCTCGGGCAGGCGCTTGCGCACCTGGTTCGCGCCCTGCCAATCGATCTCGAGGATCAGGTCGCGTCCCTCGGCAAGCGCCGATTCAACCGCGGCCCGGCGCGTGCCGTAGAGATTGCCGAACACGTCGGCATGTTCGATGAACTCGCCGGCCTCGATCAGGCGCTCGAACTCCGCGCGATCGATGAAGTGGTAGTCGCGCCCGTCCTGCTCGTGCGCGCGCGGCGCGCGCGTCGTGCAGGAGACCGAGAACGACACTGCGGGCCGGCGCTGCAGCAGCGCCTGCAGCAGGCTGGTTTTGCCGGCGCCGGATGGCGCTGCGATGACGTACAGATGGCCGCGGTTTGCCACGACGGATTCCTTAACGCTTGTCGAGCCAGTCCTGCGGTGTCGGGAACGCTGCGGCCTCTTCCTTGAGCCATTGGCGCAGCGCGCAGACCATCGGCAGGTCCGAATACGAAGGCGGGCAGACGAACCAGTAGCGGAATCGTGACGGAACAATGGTCTTGCTCGCGAGCACGATCCGGGCCGCCTGCAGATCATGCGCGGCGACCGACCAGCGCGCGGGTGCGTAGCCGAGTCCCTCAATGACCGCGGAGAGCACACTGACCGAATCGTCGATGATCGTCGGACCCGCGGGCCAGGGCGTCGGCGCAGCGCTTTTCTCGAAGCGCGACCAGGGCTCGTCCCTGGACTGCAGCATCGGAATGCCTGCGAGAGTTTCGCGATCGTCGATGGAGCCGTGGCGCTTGTAAAGTTCGGGCGAAGCGACGACCACCAGCCACTCGTCCATCAGATGCTCGTAATCGAGCCCGGGCGCCTGAGCCTCGCCGAGGCGAACAGCCGCATGGAAATCGCTGCGCGTGAAATCGACAGCCTCGCGCGAGGTATGCCAGTCCACCTGCAGGTCGGGGAATTTCGCGTGCAGGCGATGCAGCCGCGGTGTCATCCATTTCTGCATCAGCGACGACAGCGTGCTGACATTGATCATTCCGCTCGCGCGCATCATCCGCATCTCGCGCAGTGCCACCACCAGGGAATCGAGACCGGCGCGGATGCCGGGCAACAGGCGCGCGCCTTCGGGCGTCAGTTCGACCTTGCGGCCGCTCCTGCGCAGCACCGGCATCTGCAGGTAATCCTCGAGTGCCTTGATCTGCTGGCTGACTGCGGCCGGCGTCACATTCAGGGCCTCTGCAGCCTCGCCAAAGCTCAGGCGCGATGCCACGGCCTCGAAAACGCGAAGCGCGTTCAGGGGCAATCGGCCATAGGCGGAAGCGACCAGAAGTTTCCCTTAACCGAGCTTGAGTTAATGCGTTTGTTCGAAAAACGCCTTGGTTGCAAAGTCTAGCCCGAACCGGGACGGATGGGCGCGGTGCCCTCTCCGCCCGAACCAAGGAGAACGGTCATGTACGGTCATTTACAGGGTTTTCTGAGCTTTCTGGACTTGATGGCCGAGGGCAGCCGGCGCCAGGCCGACCTGATCGCGGGCGGTGGATTCAACCCGAAGCCCGAGCTGCGGCTGGTCGCAACCCCGGCAGAACGCAAGCTTCCCTTAACCCGGCATCAGATATCGCGTTTGTTCAAGACGCGTGCGGCGTCCAAAGTCTCAATCGAACACTAACAGGGCTTTTTGGCCCTTTCGCAAACCGGAACACGGGAGAAAGACATGAACAGCTATTCGACGATTCGGAACACGGGCCTGGCGGCGGTGCTGGTAGCGGCCCTCGCGGGTGTGGTCAGCAACGGCCTGGCATTCAACGAGAAGGTGATCTACGAGCGCGATATCCTGACCTTGCCCGCGGCAGTGGTCCTGCCCGAGGTTGTCGTCATCGCTACGCGTCTCGCGTCATGAGTCCCCAACTCGGTGCCGGGTCGCAGGTTCGTAGTTATTGGCTTGCATGCCGACCGTTAACGACGGAAGTCTTCAACCAGTAACTACGAACCTGCGACCCGGCACCAAGAGCCGTAACTGCGAACCTGCGACCCGGCACCAAGTGCCCAGGCGGTGATCCGCCTGCGTCGCTGGATCGTGACCGATTTCACATAACGAAAGCCTGATATTGAGCGGGATTGAACATTCCGTTTTTCGCGGCGCTGCGACGATTTGTGAACGAATTCCGGGCGCGGAGCCATTTGTGTGAAAGGTCGCTCACCCCATTGAAGGTACGGCCAAAAATTATTTCCCTGGTCAGCGCATTGTTTGCGGCGCTCGGTGTCGCCCAGTTACTGGTCCAGCAGCAGGTATTGCTCCCGAGCTTCGCCGAACTCGAGCGCAAAGCTGCGCGGACCGACATGGATCGCGTCGCGAACACGATCGCGCGGGAGCTTGACCTCCTCACGATCACAGCAGGCGATTACGGAAACTGGATTGACACCTACCAGTACATGCAGGACCGGAACCAGGAATACGTGACCGTGAATCTGACCGAGGATACGATCCGCTCACTCAGGGTCAACGTGATGGCGTATATCGCCCTCGATGGCAGCTACCTCTGGGCCACCGGCAGGCAGCTGGAATCCGCCGAGACCATCGACTTTGATCTGCTTGCCGGGGGCAGGCTACCGGGCGATCACCCGTGGCAGACAGCGGTACGCAATGGCACCGCGATGGCGGGACTGTTGAGTACAAACCAGGGCCCGATGCTTTCGGTGCTTGCCCCGGTGCTGAATGGCCAGCTTCAAGGACCGCACCGGGGGATGCTCCTGCTCGGTCGATTGTTGACGGACGATGAAATTGCCCGCATCGGCAGCCAGGCGCAGGTCAGGCTTTCAAGGGTTCCGTTGCACGCATCTGATTCGGGCCCGGAATCGCCGTCCGAAACCGTGCTTGAGCGTGACACCGTCACCGAGGTTCTCAGGGTCTTCAGGGACATCTCAGACGTGCCCGCCCTGATGCTGCGGATCGAAGTACCCAGAACCATCAGTGCATACGGCTTCGAGGCTGTCAGTTCCGCCTCGCTCTTTCTGCTTGGTAGCGGTGTCGTCGTGCTGTTACTCGTGATCGTCTTGCTGAACCGGGAGGTGCTGAGTCCCCTGGCAAGAATGACCCGCCATGCATTGGCGCTGGGGAAAAGTGACGACCTGACGTCGAGGCTCGATCTCAAGCGTGCCGACGAGCTGGGCGAGCTGGCGCGGGAATTCGATGAAATGGTCGGTCGTCTCGATCAGGCGCGCCGGCAGCTGGTCGACCAGTCATTTGATGCCGGCATTGCAGAAAACGCCAGCGGCGTGCTCCACAACCTCGGCAACGCGATCACGCCGCTCAGCGTCAAGGTCGCCTATCTTCAGAAATCACTGACGTTGGCGCCCACCGGCGACGTCGACCTCGTTCTTGCGGAGCTCGCACAGGGCGTGCCGGACGCCGCCCGAAAATCCGACCTTGATGAGTTCCTGCGGCTCACGAGCCGGGAACTCGCAGGCGTAGTGACCGGGGCTCTCCAGGAAGTCGAGAGCGTGGTTCGCACGACCGAGGCGATGCAGCAAATCATCGGCGAGCAGGCAAGACACGCGCGCTCCGACAAGGTCTTTGAGACCGTCGGACTTCCCGAACTCGTCGAACAAAGCGCGGAATTGGTCTCCCCCGAGTTGCGGAAGCTCATTTCGATTGAGACTGACGAGTCATTGCGCGAGCTGGGTTTGGTGCGGGTCGCCCGGACGACGTTGAAACAGGTGTTCCTGAATCTGATCGTCAATGCGGCGGAGGCCATTCGCGACGCGGGCCAGGAGCGCGGCTTGCTGCGCATTTCCGCGAGGGTCATGCAACAACCGGCCGGCGAACAGCTTGAACTCATTTTTACCGACAACGGCCCCGGAATACCCGCAAGCAACCTGCCGCGGATCTTCGAGAAGGGTTTCTCCACCAAGAGTCCGGAGACCAACCAGGGCATCGGCCTGCACTGGTGTGCCAATGCCATTAATGCGCTCGGAGGACGCTTGCGCGCCGAGAGCGCAGGCCTGAATCGCGGGGCGACCATCCATGTGGTGGTGGCCCTCGAGCGTGCCCCCGCAATTCCGGTCAAGCGCGTAGCTTGAGGTCGCCAATGGCCACCAAGACCCGTCAGCCGATTCGCGTTCTCGTGGTCGACGACGAGCAGCCGGTGCGCGAAGTCTATCAGCAGATTCTGGGCGATGCGATCCCAAGCGCGGACCGGGCGGCGTTGCAAGACATGCGGAGCCGCCTGTTCCGCAAGCCCGAGGACCCGATCCCGCCCACAGCTCCGCTGCCTAATGTCACCAAGTTCAGACTGGATTGCTGTGAGGGAGCAGAAGCGGCAGTCGAAGCCTGCAGGGCGGCACGCATTGAGGGCCAGCCATATGCCGTCGTGTTCCTCGATATGCGCATGCCTCCGGGTCGCGACGGCGTCTGGGCGGCAGAACAAATTCGCGCACTCGACCGCGACATCGAGATCGTTATTTGCACCGCCTTCTCTGATGTCGATCCCACCACGCTCAGCGAGCGAGTGCCTCCCGCGGACAAGTTCTTCTACCTGCAAAAACCGTTTCATCCGCACGAGGTCCGGCAATTAGCCCTTGCGCTAGGCCAGAAGTGGAGTGCGGAACAGCGCATCAGCAGGCTGGCCTATTACGATAATCTCACCGGCTTGCCGAATCGCGCCCTGTTCCAGGAACAACTGTCTGCGGCCATTGAGATTGCGAAGGCACAGAGCCAGAAATTCGCGATCCTGTATTTCGATCTGGACAATTTCAAACGCATCAACGACACGCTTGGCCATGGCGTGGGCGACGAATTGCTGTGTGAGCTGGCCGGCCGCCTGTCTGCAATCGTTCGTTGCGATGATGTCGTGGGCCGCGCGATCGAACCCGTTCATTTGCAGTCAGATCTGGCGCGACTTGGTGGAGATGAATTTGTAGTCCTTGTGAACAACATTACCGCTCCGGAAGAGGCCGGCGTCATAGCCAGCCGGATCGAAATGGCGTTACGGCAATCGATCCAGCTTTCGATGCATGAGGTGTTCGTGACAACGAGCATCGGAATTGCAACTTACCCGGCCGATGGCGCTGACATGGATACGTTGTTCCGGAATGCTGACCTCGCAATGTACTTCGCAAAGCGTCAGGGATTGGCGCAGATCGCATATTTCAACGAGACGATGAGCGCGGACGGGCTGCACCGTCTCACGCTCGAAGGGAAATTGCGGGACGCCCTGAGACTGGGCGAGTTCAAGCTGCACTATCAGCCGCAGTTCGACCTGTCGACCGGCGCCATCCAGGGCTTTGAGGCATTACTGCGCTGGTCCAACGCCGAACTTGGGCCGGTCTCACCGAAAGAGTTCATCCCGGTTGCCGAGACAACGGGCCTGATCCTGCCGATTGGCGAATGGGTGTTGCGAGCCGCTTGCGCCCAGATGAAGGCCTGGCTCGACGCGGGACTGGCCAGTGGCATGCGAATCGCGGTCAATGTGTCGGGATTGCAGTTCGCTCAGCACAATTTCACCGAGTTGGTGGCGGCCGTGATCCACGAGAGCGGGTTGCCGCCGGCATGCGTGGAACTGGAAATCACCGAGTCGATGGTCATGCGCGACGAAGACTGGGCGAATCACACCCTCGCGAAACTCAAGGCGCTTGGTGTTCTGGTCGCGATCGACGATTTTGGAACTGGCTATTCGAGCCTGAGCAGGCTCCGCGAACTTTCGGTGGACCGCCTGAAGATCGATCAGTCGTTTGTGAAAGGCATGCAGAGCAATGGCGAAAACCACGCACTTGTCTCCGCCATCATCAAGATGGCTGGGGCGCTCGGCGTGGGTGTAGTCGCGGAGGGCGTGGAGGACTTTGCGCAATTGCTGCTACTGCAGGACGAAAAATGCGGAGCGGCCCAGGGTTTCCTGTTGGGCCGCCCCCTGGCAGCCGTAGACGCAGAAGCATTGATGAAGGGACTCGCGGAGACGCGGGATATGGGGCGTACCGCACGCCTGCACAAGACAATCGAGTGGCCGCAAACGGCAAATCGGAAGTGAACTGGACCTCACTCGACGTTCTGGATCTGCTCGCGCTAAAGACCACTAACTCATTGATTTAAGGTATTAATAGGGTTTGGCTGGTAGGGTTAGATACACCTACAGATACACTCTTGAAGAAGGCTTGCCGCTCAAGCAGGTCTTTGATTTGTATCCAAACGGCCTACCCAAAAAGGAACAAAAAACCCAGCCTCAAAGTCTGTAACTAATTGATTGTCACCGTAAAGAGTAGCCGGAAAGCGGCATTAGACAGACTGAAAGCCATGGTTCAGCGCGATTCTTGCCCAGGGGACCGGGGGTAAGGGGAAAACCGGTACCTTTAAATCGACGGGAGTGGTTCTATTGCCTGAGCTCGCCCTACCCGCCCAGGTATTTTTTTCTGCCGCCGCTCTCGCTATGCGACCCAACAAGAGAAACCCCGGCGCGGGGCCGGGGCGTCTGCATAATTCGCAGGACAAAAGTCAGCGTACTGAAAACGGTCCGGTGAAAGGAAACGTCGCAAGAAGCGTGAGCGGGCGGCCAGTGGCGCTGGTCGGCGTTATGTTGGTGCAATCCCTGCTGTTGCCCGCGACGCTTGCCGCATTGAAAACCTGTTGTGAGGTTTCAATACGGGCAATGGCCGCAGGCACCCCTGCGTTGAGGTTTCCGGGCAATAGGATCGTGTCTGCGCTGTAGCCGAAGCTAAGTGGTCTATCTATCGTGTAGTAAGCGGTCCCAGCGCAATCAGGGAGTGCAAAGAGAAGGTCAGTGACGGCATCGAGATACGACAAGAGTGCAGTGACATCATTATCGGGGCGCGTCTGAATTTTGACTGCTCCGTACTCGCTTCGATAGAGTGCTGCCGGCCAATCAAATGTCCTTGACGCCACCAAAGGCCCAACAACTTTTCCATCGGAATCGACAAGTACTGCCACTGCCGCTTCGCTCGCGAGCGGCGTTTCACACGCCCAACTTGACCCCGTTGACCTGAGAATGTCACCCGACTGACAGTTCATAAGCGCCAAATCAACGGGGCCGCTGTTGCCGCCTCCCGACAGGCCGCTTCCGGCAGTCACGCCGGTCACGTCACCGCCAGTCATGCACTGCCAACTGCTAACGCCGTCCCAGACCAAAACCTGTCCCGCGTTGCAGGATTTCAGTGAAAGGGTCACATCACCACTCGTTCCGCCACCTTGAATCCCGGCTCCGGGAGCGACGCCGGTAATGTCGCCCGGTGCTGGGGGCGGCACCGGCTTGGCTGCAAACGCCACGCTCGTGGCGAGACCGGCAATCGTCAGGCACGCAAGAATCCACAATCGAAGCACTGAATTCTGAATTCGACGCATGTTCGTCCCCTTCTTTACCTGTCCGGTCTTACCGGAATTGATCGACCATACTCCTTCCTCCCCAAGAAACATGCAGTACGTACATATACGTAGGATCAGGATTGCCCAGCCTGGTTGGCCCGTCCATTTCTCCTGTGGGTGGCCGTTATGTCAGGTGCTCGAAGCCAATCCGTCGGCGCAGGTCTTGAGACGGTGCGGGAAGGCTTCAGGCGGGAGCGCCACAAGGATCGTCTAATTGGGCAGCTGCCGCCCGCTGCGCTCAGATTGGAAACAAAAGTGGACACCAGCGCCCGCTCAGGGCGACTTGAGCGGCCTGCCGCGTTTGGCGCCGTTCGCTGCAGTCGCCTCGACTGCACCCACCACAAGCGGGAAAAGCAACGAATATAGCGAGATTGCCTTCAAGGCCACTTACCTCACGCGTCGAGTTTGGGATCAGCCAACCCTTTCCCTGTGGCTTCGTCGGTGCCTTTTGCCGCGGAGTACCGAAGCCTCTTTCCTTCGGAACGTGCGACTTGTTTTGCAGCGGCGACCGCCTTATCACCATCCAATACGTCCCGCTTTATCACTTCATCTTGCAGCACAATCTTGACGTCTTCTTCGTCGACCATCACACCGACCACGCGCCGCAGCTCGCGCCGAACAAAGAGGATAACCGGGTCACTAAGCAACAAAGCGCCAAGCGTGAATCTGTTCAGCGCCTGCTTGTGCTCGTGGTACTCATCCAACTTTGCGCGCTTCCAGCCTTCCTTCGCGATTATTCCCAGCAAATCAACATCGTCCTTGTTGCGCGGATTCAGCGCCAGCATGTCGATTTCAAGAACGCAGGTATGTTCAATCGGCTTCGTGAACTCAATCTTGAAGACGCGCCAGCAAATCCCGTTAGTCAGCGCAACCCAATCGCAACCCTGATTCGCTGCATAGTCAACCGCTTGCTTGACGTGGTTGTCCCTCAGATCCAAGCCGACTGCCTTCACCTCAATCAATAAGGAAAGTTTGCCGTGAATCTTTATTGCAAGGTCGCAGTAGGTACTCCGGATCATGTGCTCGGACGTAATATCGGTGTACTTGTCGTAACCGAAAACGTCTTGAAGCAGGTCGGTGACGATAACGACCGTATCCGATTCGTTGACGTCTCGTAGCTTGGCCGCGGCCAGAATAGGCTGGTATTTCTTCAGGGCCGAGCGAATGCGATCAGCAACCCGGGCAGGGATTTTAGCCATAACTCCCCCAACGACATGCCAATGGGAACGTGCTTTCTCGTTGAAGTCAGGACAAATGCAGGCTCACCTCCGGAGCCTATCCGCGCATCATGCTCCGGTCATGGACGCAATACGACTGGACACGTTTCGCGGTCTGCTCGACAACGGCCACGCTCTCGACTGCTACTGCCGTGGGTGCTGCAGGTGGGCATCGACCGATTTGGCTGCACTGGTAGCGGCTGGCCTGGGTGACAAGCCGATAGGCGCAAATCGCCCACGCTGCAGGAAGTGCGGCTCACTCGGGCGGTGGCAATTAAGAGCACCGGTGGCGCAGTATCAGGGCGCGACGTGGATGCAGCGCTGGACGCAGGGATAGTGCGGGCGCAATAGTCGAAGAACAGGAAGCAACGGGCATGGGCGAAAAACGAACGAGCGGCGGGACTGCGGCCGTGCTGTCAATCGTCGTTGTGTCGCTCTCAATCTTGTGGGTGCTTATCCGCCCCGATTTGTGGGCATGGGCCTTGGGTTTCGCAGTTATCACGATCAGCATGTTGACGCTGGCCCAGAACGCGGGCGTGAGGCAAGGGCGCGAAGGTGCGGTAAGCGCGGAATCAGTCCCGCAAACAAAGGAGAAGCCTGACGAGAAGACGATGGCCGAAGCTCGGCTTGAGGCGTGCGAAACGGTCTTGGCGGAGGCGGAGCTATTCGCCTACGAGCTAAGTCATGGCTTGGTCCCAGACGGAAACTCTAAGGACAACCCAGGGTACGGACCAATGGACTTCAACGAGTGGCGGGCGTGGAAAAAGCAAGAGTTCGAGCGGTCCGGGAATCTCTGGCACAATCATCCGGGCGGGTTGCCACCAAAAGAGGACGCTACTAAGAAATAAGAGAACTCGCTATAACTAAGCCGCAGTAAGGGCTGCGCCCGCCGGTGCCGCGGATCAACGGCGCAACGAGGATGGAGTGAGTAGGCCCGGGTGCAGGATTTACGGGAGTCTTGGAGAATGGCAGGTCGGTCGGCCAGTTGCCCCGGTCCATGTGGCTACTTGGATGAAGTAATTGGACACTTCACGCCGAATCCATTGGCTGCATTTGGCTGGCGGAGGGGGGCTGTAACATGAAATCAATTCTGTCCTTTGCTTCTCGTGTCCACTCTCATTTTCCGGTTTTGTGTTTGGTTACGCTGCTGTTTGTCGCGGGAATCGGCACGGCGCGGGCGCAAGACGAAGCGTTGCCGGTCTACGTCGAATCAACCGTTGAAGCTGGTGACGGAATTGGTACCCGATTACTTTACCAGTATCGAGAACACATTCGACGCTCAGCCTCAATGTCTCTCGCGCCAACCGCAGCCGACGCGCTGCTAAAAATACTCATTGTCACAATGGATCCAACCGACACCAAAGTGGCGACTGTGTACTCGGTTGTATTCACAATGAGAGACCCTTCGTACCTGGAAGGCGAACTTTGGTATTACGTCAACAGTCATGTTGGCATTTGCGCCGACGAGAAATTGGCCGAATGTTCTGAAACCCTTATAGCCACTACAGACGACGCGGTTGGCACCGTGCGCGCCACCTTGGCGGAGATTGCCAAGGCGCTAAAGGAATAGGCGCGTCCAGATTAGGGAAGCGTTCTACGTCCCTCTAAGGCACCAACAAGATTTGCGCACAATGGAACTTCACTACATCGATAAGGGCGGGGACGAACGCAGCGTCTCCAGCGCGTCCGAACTGGCCCACGCGATCCAATCTGGCCACATTACATCGCAGACAATGGTGCGAAACGCAGCGGAACAAAAGTGGATGGCAGCGGGTGACCAGCCGGATTGCATGGCCGTATCTGGTGGCGGAACAACTCTGAGTACGCACGAAGAGCTACGTCGCGCCACGAAGCTTCGTCGGTTGGGTTGGCTGGCGTGGGCCGGCGGACTGGTCGTCATCATATTTGGCGGAGCGCTAGCCAGTTTAGGGTATTACAAAGTCGGTGAGATGACCGGCACTGCTTTCGGTGCCGCGATCCTAATAGCGATCTATCTCGCGTCCAATCGAAAGTCTCAAGCAAGTGCTCCGCCGGTTGCACGGGCCATGTTTGATGCGCGAGGAGGCATAGCATTTGCCGCCTTCTGCTGCGCAATACTGGTCTGGAATATTTACCAGACTGCGAGAGACCGCGCAGAAATTGAGAAAATTGCGCAGCGATTTGACAGCTTCGCAAATCAGGCGGAATCGCAAGCGCAACAACCGGCGGCCAATGCGGAGGCATTCAGGCCAGCGAAACCCGCCTTAGCGTCTGGCAGCGATACAGAAAGGATGGGGGCGTTGATCGATGACCTGTTGCAGCGTGTAGCGATGATTCAGAAGACCCTTCAGGATGCAATCACCGCCGCAGAAATTGACCAGGTGCTGACCCCGACTTCCATCGTCACAACGAGTGGTCGGCAACGCTCGCGGGTTGCTCTACTATCCGTCGGTCGCGCTCTCGATAACTATGAGAAACAGGTGCAGCAGCATTTCGACGATATTCCGAACATGCCTGAGAGGTATGGGATTTCGCGTGCCACAGCTGATGGTTTTAGAGAGGGGAGCGCACGGACAGCGCCAAAAGCCCGTCAATTGGTTGCAAGATACATTGCAATTGAAAGACAGGTTCTCTCCAAGTTCGAGCAAATGATTGCTTTCGTTGAAGCCAAATCGCCTACGGTTGAGGCGTCCAGCGACGTTGTGCTTTTTCAAAACGACGAGGACGCCAATAAGTACAACTGGCTGGCTGGTGAGTTGTCAGCTTTGACAACTGAGGAAACCGCAGCGATAGCCGAGATGGCGCAGGTGAATCGTGATGCTGCGGACAAGTTTAAGCAGTTGACGGATTAGTTTTCAGCGGCGACCACGAATGTAGTTACTCATGCATCGGCCCTCGGCAGAAAACCGTACTCTCGGAACTTGGCTTCACGCTGCTCGTCGATAGCGACGACATTTCCCCAGCCGCCAGGATCGTGACGTGCGCGACTTAAAGCGTCAGACAGTTCAGCCTGTGAATACTCCCAGCGCCGCGCCATCGCGCGGATGCGGTGCTCAAGGTCTTGGGGGAAATTCAATCCTCCGGGGGACCCCCTGCTAAAGTTGCTAAAGTTGCTAATCTGGGGGTGCGGATTAGCAGGATTAGCAGGATTAGCAGGGGGAGGCAGTGCACCACGCGAAACGAGCAGCTCAGCGAGCTTGCTCATGACGCCCCCTGGATAGCCCAAGCCTTACGGCGCCACTTACCGTCGATCTGATACCCGCCCTCGATTCTCAAAGCCCAACCGTATCGCTCCAGGACCCCAATGGCGGTGTTAAACGTGGCTGCATCCCGAATGCATGTGGGGCCACATTGCAGCGCCGCACCGGAATGCAGGTACTTGATCTGGTCTCGGTGACACCAGGCCCGAAGCGCCTCTGCATGGCGAATGTCCGGTGGCACACTCGCGGTGCCGACGATGCGGGCGGCCTCGCGCAAGTAATACTGGGTGAGCACCGCTGCACGGTCGATTGCATCGGATTGGATCACCCCTGCATCCGGGTCCTCGATCAGCGTCAGGACCCCGGCAATACGCAGCGTTTGACTCGCGGACTTACTGGCCCATGCTCGAATGCAGGCGTACTCACCCCCATCCCGCTGGTCGCCCTCGATTGCGTTGTGGATAGCAATCCAGACGCGCTTAGCTTCCGGCGTGAGCGTCAGGTGTCTCGGCTGCAATTCGTTGACGGTTCCGTCCCGGAGGATAGGTTCACGCTCCAACAGTGCAGAGACCCGCCTCCGGTAAGACGCTACATCGGGGTCCTTCGTGAGATCGATTTCCGCATATGGTCGATTGCCAATTGTTGAGGTCGGCCAGGAAAGTAGCGTTCGGGCCAACAGTCCCTGCCCGGTAAGAATGTCGTCCGACAGGACAGACTCAGCGACGACCGGCTGGATCATGAGGTGCATGGACAGTCGGCGACCGAAGTACTTGTTCGCCCCGTCACCCGCACGCACGCGGTCGAATTCTCCCACATCCCACAGGCGCGAAAGACCGGCTGCCGATTTCATTCGGTTATCCGCATTCATCGCGTGACCACCGAGGAACTCGCCTGCGTCATCGTGGAATAGCCCGAGGCTGGGTCGCCCCGTTGCGTAGAGCTTGTGAATTCCTTCGAGAGTTGGTGTTGGTACCAGAAACAATGGATTCAGCGGTGCGCTTGGCGGCGGACCCACCTCCCGCAGTGCTGTTCGGATTGCATCAATATTCTTGCCCCTGTTGACCCGCTTCTTAGAAGCATCGTATGCAGCAAGTTCAAATTCATGTTGCTTCATAGCCTCGTGGTACTTGTCGAGGGCGATACGCTCAAACTCACGATGAGGTTGCAATGCCCAGCGATCCGCTGCGGACTTGCGCTCGCCGGATTCCGCGATTGTCATTGCGAACAGGCTGAGCGGCTCCTGCCTGCCATCAATTTCGACATCCGCGTGGGCCTGGGCGGCGAGGCTTGCAGCTGCCAGTACTGATTGACCACAAAGTGCGGCTGGGGCCTGGACTACTTCATGAATGCGTCGTGTTGCCGCAGCGAGTATCGGGCCGAGGGCATCTATCGGATATGGGGTGGCCGAAAGCAGCGGTCGCCGTAATGGCTCAGGTTCGGGTGCTTGCCCAGCCGCTGTAGCATCGGCAAGCGCTTCTCGGAGGACTACGCCTGCGCCCGCATCCAGGTTATCAGTCAGGCCCTGTACTCGCCGTTGCTCGCCCAAAGCGTGATCGAGTATCCCGCTCATGGGGACTCCATCAGCGCACGGAGTCGGTGCAGGGCAAGTGTCAGCCGACCCCAATCGGGTTCGGCAGCAGTGCGGCGGTCAAGCACGTCACAAATTACTACGCAGACGCAGAGCAACTCATGGTGGGCAATAGCTATACGGTCTCGCCAGCGAATGGTTTCACCGGCACTCATGGCTGTACGTTCCGCACAAGGCCAACATCATTGGCTGCCGCGTATTCCCCCGTTGGATGGGGCGAGACGGCCATTCCAACAGGCAAAGTGACCCATTGTCGTGGCACCTTCTCCGGGTCGCGGTATGGGTTAGCGAATGGCCCGCAGGTAGGCGCAGGACGAACAGGCCAGAGCGGGCAACCAAGAGAACTGCACTGCGCTACCTGTTCGCGCCAGGTCCCGCCGCCGCACTTCGGGTCGTAAATGCAGTCCCTGCACTTGGCGTTAATCGCATCACGAAGGCTCATGTTGAATCCTTCGCGCCGATGCGGCTGCGTTCGATTTGTGCCGCGAGCCATGCGTCTATTTCAGTCAGGTCCCAGGCAACGGCCCGCGCCCCGAGTCTGATGCTGCGAGGTAACTGGCCTAGCGATTGAAGGTGATAGATCGTTGACCGCGACAGACCCGTTTTTTGGATCAGCGTGGGCAGTCGGATCAGGATTCTGCCGGGGACAGCAGCGACGGCATCTGCACATCGGCGCTGGCAAGCTCTCGAATTCGGCGGAATGCCGTTGTTAATGAACTCGTGAACTTTGTCCTTATCGATCCCGCCCAATGCATGTTGAGCCTCAGAAATCGAGATTAGGGTGCGCGGGGGAAGAAGGGCGGGCTTCGTCATGGATGCCGACTCCGAGTCTCGGGCGGCACCCAATGCACCGCCTAATTCCGAGGCGGCCTAGATACTAATTGCAAGGATTGGCCATGGCACAAGCCCAGCCTGACGCTGCGCCATGACGCACAATAAAACGCTTATTGCTCAGCTAGTTAGCAGGTCGCCCCATGCGAAGCAAAGGGTTACAAAAATAGTTTGGCAGCTGCGAGTTAGACCCTAGGACAGTGTTGCACCAGAAGTTCTTCTAGCGAGTGCATTGCCAATTTACGCGCCCACTCGAGGTCATAGCCATAGTTGCGCATCAGCTGCTTGGTTCTGGTCTCAATTAGCTGCTTCGCCTGCTCGCCGTACATTCTTGCGGCGCTCTTGGTGTTGGCGCGCCGCGCCACACATCGGCATAACCTGACGACCGATTCGGATACGTCCCAACGCCACGCCAAATAGGCAAGAGAAGTTTTCTCAGAATCGTGGCGTTTGCGACGGATAATGTAGTCCAGCGCAATCATCAGGTGTTTCTCTTTCTTTGTCGGACGACCACGCCGACGAGCTAGTGACTTGTTCACGCGCCTGATGCCCCTAATTTTCCCCGCATCGTGGACGGCGTGAACTTAGGGTACGCCCCTCGATCACTGTCAGGGCCGTTCCAGTCTGCTGCGCGACCGCCAGCCTGTCGATTCCGTAAATCTGCGACAATTCAGATGGCAGGCTGTGTGGGAAAAAGCAAGCAGGCATAACCGGCGATTACTCCGTCTGTTTAGGTGCGACGCTTGTCTGTTTTTCTCCGTATCGGAATAACTTTCTTTTCGCCTCGTTCGACATCGCAAAGAACATTAGTCCACTGACTAAGTGCATCTCGGCGCTCTGCGAAGTATTCGTGCCGGTCATAGGTTCCGGCAACACCGCGTGGCTTGTGATTTAGACAGCGCTCCGCGACTTCTGGCCGGATGCCTAGAGCCGCCAACTGCGTCCGGGCAGTGCGGCGCAGATCGTGGATCGTGAAGTGGGCAATCCCATGATCCAGATTGGTTAGGGCAGCGTTGAGAGTATCTAGTCCAACATGACCTTGACGGGAACGCGGATCTCGCCGCCGTGCTGGGAACACATACTTACTCCCGCCAGAAATCCCCTGCAGTGTCTTGAGCCACTTAACAACAGGTAGAGCCAGTGGAATATCTATGGCCGCTCCGGTCTTGGTCCGCTCCTTCGGAAGCTTCCAAACCGGGTTGTCGTTATCTAGATCAAATTCACTCCAACTTGCCGCGAGCAACTCACCTTTGCGGACGCACAGTGCCAGTAGCAGTTTTACTGCTAACGCATTGTCGCCACCGAATGTAGGTTCTGCGCCCATGGCCCGGAACAGCTCGCCAATTTCGTCCTGACTCAGCGCGCGATCACGCGGCTTCTCCTTGCCGCCCGCATCGAGACTCGGGCGCAGTCCTGCGACAGGGTTAACGGGAATCCACCTATGCCGTACCCCGTAATCCAGCACTCGCTTGGTGTACCAGAGGGCATCGTTGGCAGCGGCTGGCTTTTCCTTGCGTATTCGATTGAGAAACCGGGTCACATCTGAGGGGGCTATATCCCGCACCTTTAGCGTGGCGAGGGCGGGCAGCAGATATTTGTCCAAGTAGCGACGAGGGATACTGGGGTGCTTTACGCGGCCCTCGATTTCAGCTCCAAACCATTCCTCGGCCAGGTTGCGGAATGAATGCCGGGGGGCCGCCTCTTGCACCATCGCCCGCCTTTGGTCCAGTGGGTCGATACCCCGATCCAGCGCGACTCTGGCGCGCCTTGCTTCCGTCCGAGCCTGGGATAGGGTCATGCTCCCCAAGCGGCCTGTGTACGTCCCCAGCGTCATCCAGCGGGGCGTCCCGGCGAACTTGTAGCGGAACAGGAACGAAGCCCGTTCACTGCTTGGTGATTGCATCCTGAAATACAGGCCTGCGCCGCAACTCATGGTTACAGCGTCTGATGCATTGAGAGCCTGTTTCAGTTGTCGATCAGTGACTGGCATGATGTGAGGGGTGTATCTAGCAAGGCAGCGGAAGGCGATTCGACGATCAACTACGACCTAGATACACCTCTAGCTACACCTTACCACAGGGCATCCCCAAACGGCATGGGACGCCGCGGGACGAACAAACACCGCTAAATACTGGATTTCTAACGAGAAATGGACGGAAATGGAAGCAGGCGGATGTTATTCAACATTCTGGATCTGCTCGCGCATCTGCTCGATCAGCACCTTCAGTTCGACGGCTGAGCGCGTCGTCTCGACATCCGGGGATTTCGACGACAGCGTATTGGCCTCGCGGTTGAATTCCTGCATCAGGAAATCCAGCTTGCGGCCGACCGCCTCTTCGGCGGCGAGAGCATTGGTCAATTCCTCCACGTGGCTTTGCAGCCGGTCCAGTTCCTCGGCGACATCCATCTTCTGCAGCAGCAACGCGATTTCCTGCTCGAGCCGCTCGGGATTGCCTTCGCCAGTCAATGCGGCCAGGCGTTCCTGCAGGCGCGCACGGATGCGGGCATGCACTTCGGGCAGCCTGGCGGCAACCTGCTTTGAAATCCGCTGGACGCCCCGGGCGCGGGTCACGAGCATCTCCGTGATGCGTTCGCCCTCGTTCGCGCGCGAAGCCTGGAAACCCATCAGCGCTTCCGCGAGCAGCCCCCTAGCCGCCTCGGCGAGCGGCGCCGTGTCGCGCTCCGGCTCGCGGATCACGCCGGGCCAGCGCAGTAGATCCACAGCGTCGATCCGGCCGGCAGCGCCGAGCCGGCGTTGCACGAGCAGTGCGCTCTCGACCAACCGGTCAAGCAGGTTGTCATCTAATTCGAATTCGCGCGGGCCGGCGGTGGCCGGGCGCAGGTAAAGGGTCGCGTCCACCTTGCCGCGGCGCGCGGACGCGCCGATCGCCTGGCGAAATTCCGCTTCGGCGCCGCGCAGTTCCTCGGGCAGGCGCATGCCGACTTCGAGATAGCGGTGATTGACGCCCCGCAGCTCCCAGGCGAGCACGCCAAGTGCCGTCGTCCGCTCGCAGCGGGCGAATCCAGTCATGCTCTTTAACATTTGCCTTGCATCCCCGGGACCAGCCGCGAGCCGGTGTTGTAAGCTGCGCGGCAGTCTAACAGACGGGCCGGCACGGCTGATTTGAGAGGGGGGCGCGTGCAGTTCGAGTTTGCGGACATCAGCCTCATAGGCGATCGCGACGACAATCAGGATCGCGCCGCAGTTGCGGTCAGCGCTGGCTCGGCGCTGCTCGTTGCAATGGATGGCATGGGTGGTCATGCCCACGGCGCGCGCGCTGCGGAGACCGGTTGCCGGATCATGCTGGACATGTTCAACAACCTGTCAAAGCCGTTGTTCGACCCGCTCGGATTCCTGCATCTGGGATTGGGTCGCGCGCATTCGGCGATCGTCACGATCGGCGCCAAGCTGCCGATGGAGCTGCGGCCGCGGGCCACGTGCGCCGTCTGCCTGGTACAGCGCGGAGAGGCCTACTGGGCGCATGTCGGCGACAGCCGCGTTTATCACCTGCGCGGCGCTGCGGTACTCGCGCGCACGCGCGATCACAGTCATGTCGAGCAGCTGCTGCGCGAGGGCTCGATCCTCGAAGAGGAAATTCCGGGCCACCCGATGCGCAATTACGTCGAGAGCTGCCTGGGCGGTGAGCCGGCGCTGCCCGAGATGTCGATATCCACGCGCCAGCCGCTGGCCGACGGGGATGTGCTGCTGGTCTGCACCGACGGAATCTGGGCCAATCTCAAGGACACCGAGATCGCCGGATTCTGGCGGCCGGGCAATGGCAGCTGCGGTGATTCGATCAAGGCGCTCGCGGAATACGCAATTACCGCGTCGGCCCCTCACAGCGACAATGCCTCGGCCGCCGGCCTCTGCTGGTACAACTGACGGATTTGCGGGAGACCGAAATGCGCGCGAGCGGACGGGCGGCTGATCAATTGCGGGCGGTGCGCTTCACGCGCCGTTACACCTCGCACGCGGAAGGCTCGGTACTCGCCGAATTCGGCGCGACACGGGTGCTCTGCACGGCGAGCATCGAGAACGGCGTGCCGCATTTCCTGCGTAACAGCGGTCGCGGCTGGCTGACCGCGGAGTACGGCATGTTGCCGCGCGCCACCCACACGCGAACCGCGCGCGAGGCGGCGCGCGGCAAGCAGGCGGGACGCACGCAGGAAATCCAGCGGCTCATTGGCAGGTCACTGCGGGCCTGCATCGATCTCGACGCCATCGGCGAGCGGACGGTCACGATCGACTGTGACGTGCTGCAGGCCGATGGCGGCACGCGCACCGCCGCGATCACGGGCGGCTATGTGGCGCTTGCGGATGCCATGGATACGCTGATGAGCCGCGGCCAGCTTGAGCGCAGTCCGCTGCACGGCCAGATCGCGGCCGTCTCGGTCGGCATCGTCAGTGGCGAAACGGTGCTCGATCTCGATTATGCAGAGGACGCCGAAGCGGAGACCGACATGAATGTCGTGATGAATTCCGGTGGCGCTTTCATCGAGGTACAGGGCACGGCCGAGGGCCACGCATTCCGGCGCGAGGAACTCGACGTGATGCTGAATCTTGCGGCCGGCGGCATCGGCAGGCTCTGCGCATTGCAGAATGAGGCGCGGTCCGGCTGAGGCGGGCACAGGCGATGAGGCGCGTGGTGCTCGCGACCGCAAATGCCGGCAAGCTCGCCGAGATGTGCGCGATCCTCGCCGGCCATGACCTCGAAGTCATCCCACAGAGCGAGTTCGGCATCACGCCGCCTGCCGAGGACGGTGCGAGCTTCATTGCGAATGCGCTGATCAAGGCACGTCACGCGGCTGCACAGGCCGGGCTGCCGGCCATCGCGGATGATTCCGGTCTCGAAGTCGATGCGCTGGGCGGCCGCCCTGGCCTGCATTCGGCGCGCTATGCGGGCCCTGCGGCTGCCGCACGCGACAACAACGAACTGCTGTTGGCGGAGCTTGCGCTAATTCCCGATGGCCGGCGCAGTGCGCGCTATCGCTGTGCCATGGTCTTCGTCCGCGCCGCCGCCGATCCCTTGCCTGTCATCACGGAAGCCGCGTGGGAAGGTCGTATGGGTCGCGAGCCGCGCGGCGTTGGGGGCTTTGGCTTTGATCCACTCTTCATCGTGAACGGAGACAGCCGCACGGCAGCTGAACTGTCGGCGCAGGAGAAGAATCGCGTGAGTCACCGCGGCCAGGCGCTCCTGGCACTTGCCGCGCGGATGCGTGAAGCCGGCTGGTAGCCTTACTCGACCACCTTGATCCAGGTCCCCGGCGTCGGCTCACCCTTGGGATAAAGGTCGTTGAACAGCCGCAGCTGCTGGACCGGATATTTCTGGATCGCGGAATTCTTCGCCAACTCCTCGATCGTGTCGCCCTCGGCTGCGCGCACGATGTGCAGGCGGTAAGGCTCGGCAAGCTGGAATTCATTGGCGCGCATGCGGCGGAAAGTTTGCGCCGCCGACAGGAATAGCGGGTCGCCGGAAGGCGCCACCGTGCCCGAGCGGCTCGCGCCTTTGAAGACCCACATCAGGTTGCTGTAGTAGATGATGATGTAGCGGACATTGGTGGACTGCCCGTACGGCGACGCATCGCCATGCACGATGGCGGTCCAGGCATGGAGGCCGTTGATCTCGAGACTCTCGGGGCGGTCGAGGCGCCGGTTCGCGAGTCCGCGCAGGGCGAATTCCCGTGGGTCGGTGACGTCGGAAGGCGGCGCCTGTGCCTTGAGCTCCATGAAGTGCTCGCGATTCGGGCCAATGGCCAGGATCTGCTCCGGTTCATTGACGATCTGCCAGCCTTTCGGAAAGGCCATCGTCAACTGATAGTCCGAGTGATAGAAACGATTGTCACGCACCATGCCCTGGCGCCGGCTTGAGCCAACCGGCAGCCCGCTGATCGCCTTCAGGAATCCTTCGGTGTTGTCGATATTTTCGGAGGCCTTGGTCTCGACACTGCCAGCCGACGCAACCGCCTGCTGCAGGCGCGTGTCGTTGTCGGGGTGGCTCGCAAACACGCCGTGATAAAGATGTGGCTCGCGATTTTCCAGGCGGGCGCGCTCGCGCTCAAACAGGTCCTGGTCCTTGAGCGTCGACAGTACGTCGATCATCGCGTCGGGGCTGTAACCGGCCTTGGCGATGTACCCGGCGCCCAGTTTGTCCGCTTCCAGTTCTGCCTCGCGGCCATAGCCGCTGATGATCGCAGCGCCCGCCATGTTGGTCAGGTCGGCAAGTGCCGGTATGCCGGTGAATATCGCGGTCGCTGCGCTCGCGAGACCCGCCATCGTCGATTTCTTCTTCTGCGCCTGGAGGTGGCGCGCGGTGATATGGCCGATCTCGTGGCCCAGCACGGCCGCGAGCTGCGCTTCATTCTGCATGTAGGGCAGGATGCCGCGCGAGATGTAAACATAGCCGCCCTGTGTCGCGAAGGCGTTGACGTCGTCGGTGTCGACGATCGTGAAATGCCATTCGAGTTCGGGGCGCTCGCTGACCCTGGCGACCTTCTCGCCGACCCGCTGCACGTATTCCTGCAGTTCGAGATCGTCATGCACGCCCATCGCCTGGGTGATCTGGACGTGCATCCCCTGCGCGGCCTTGACCTCGCGGCTAAGCTTCTTGGGCGTCTCGCCCTTGGCCTGTTCAGCCTTCGTCTCTTCGGCCTTGGGCTCTTCGGTCTGGGCCGCAACGGCGCTGGTCGCGCCCGCGATGAGGAGCGCAGCGGCGCACAAGGTCAACAACTTGCCTGGCAGTTTCGGCATGAAGATCTCCCGTTCCAGCTTAGACGCGCCGGGGAAGGGAAAGTTGACCGGAATGGCCGGCCGGCGGCCTACTTCAGGCCGTACTTCTTGCGGAAGCGATCGACGCGGCCACCGGAGTCGTGCATTTTCTGCTTGCCGGTGTAGAAAGGATGGCAGTTCGAGCAGACCTCGATATCGAGGTTGGTGCCGAGCGTGGAACGTGTCTGGAACTTGTTCCCGCAGGTGCAAGTGACCGTAATTTCCGTGTATTTCGGATGAACGTCCGCCTTCATGAAGCGATCCTGATGAGGTCCGGCGAAAAGGGCGCGCAGTCTAGCAGGACTGCCTGCAGGCAAAAAGACCCCCGGACGGTCGCCGATGACGCTGTCTAAGTCCACGAATCTACGAGGGTTTTCGCTTTATCCCCAAATTGTGTGGATAACTCTGTGGATTAGTGGAGTCGCAGAGACTGCCGAATCGCGGGAACGCGCTTATATGACGCATTGATTAAATTTTAACCAGGCACTTTTCCCAAATAAAAACAGTGGGTTATATGGGTCCAGTTAAGGCAAATCAGTAACAATGTGTCGAAAGTCCCTCTGTGGCCCGAGCCGGGAGGGCACTGTGTACAACTCCCCGCTCGCCGCCACCCCCTCATCGGCGGGCAGGAAGGCCGCCTGCAGGTCGTTCAGAAACCGGAATCCGAGTTCGGTTGGCCTCCATCGGCCGTCGGTTTCGGCGATCAGCGCCCGGGTGGCGAGTGCCGCGAGTCGAGGCTCGATCGTATGGGCGGCGAGCCTGGTCCTGTGCTCGAAATCGGCGAGCGTGAATCCCTCATGCAAGCGCAGTGCATTCAGCATGTATTCGAATGGCAACTCCGCCTCGGGCACTGACCGGCGTGTGCCCTTGCTGCCTGCGTCTTCGACTGCGCGGCGCAGGTACTCACGCGGCATGCGGGGCTTCTCGGTGCGGATGAGCTGGCCATTCACCGTGACCTTGCCGTGGGCGCCCGCGCCGATACCGAGGTAGTCGCCAAAGCGCCAGTAGTTGAGGTTGTGGCGGCATTGCCGGCCGGGACGGGCGTAAGCCGACACCTCGTACTGCGCGTAATCGGCCGCGGCAAGCATCTGCTGGCAGGCCTGCTGCATTTCGAAGGCCTGGTCGTCATCGGGAAGCGGAGGTGGGCGATAATAGAAGGCGGTGCCCGGCTCGAGCGTGAGCTGGTAATGGGACAGGTGCGCGGGTCCGAGTGCTATGCCTGCGGCGAGATCCGCGAGCGCCCCGGCAGTCGTCTGCTCCGGCAGGGCGTACATCAGGTCGAGATTGAAGTTTGTGATGGATGCTGCGCGCAGTTCGGAAACCGCGATGCTGATCTCCTCGGGCCCGTGGATGCGCCCGAGCTGCTTGAGGCGTGCTGCATCGAAGGACTGTGCGCCCAGCGACACGCGATTCACGCCGGCCACGGCGTAGCCCTCGAAGCGGCCGTGCTCGACGGTCCCCGGGTTGGCTTCCATCGTGATTTCGACGTCCGCGGCAAATGGCAGGCGTGTGGCAAGACCGGTCAGCAAGCCTGCAATCGCATCCGTGCCGAACAGCGAGGGCGTTCCACCGCCCAGGAACACGCTCGTGACGCTCCGGCCCGCCGCGAGATCCAGATCAGCATCGAGATCGGCCAGTAGCGCCATGACATAGGTCAGTTCGGGAATGCGCCCGGGCGCTGTATGTGAATTAAAATCACAATATGGGCACTTGCGGACGCACCACGGAAGGTGGACATAAATGGCGATCGCCGTGCTCATGCGCACATTCTACGGGATGGGACCGGCGTATCATTGTCTCCCTGCAGGTCATGTGAAATGAGTGGAGTCGGATGAGCAAGGGCAAGTACCAGCTGACGAATCTGGCGACCGGCAAGGCCAGCGAACTCGAAACACGGTCTGGTACGGTCGGCCCCGATGTCATCAGCATCGGCAACCTGCTGCGCGACCACGGCGTTTTCACCTTCGACCCTGGATTCCTGGCGACGGCTTCGACCGAAAGCCGCATCACCTTCATTGACGGCGACGAGGGCACGCTGCTGTATCGCGGCTACCCGATCGAGCAGCTCGCGGCGCAGAGCAACTCCCTCGAAGTTTCCTACCTGCTGCTGAAAGGCGAGTTGCCGGATGCGGCCGGGCTCGACTCCTTCACGCACTCGATCACGCGGCACACGATGCTTAACGAGTCGCTGTTGCGCCTGTACGGCGGTTTCCACCACAACGCGCACCCGATGGCCATGGTCGCCGCGATCATCGCATCGCTCGCGGCTTTCTATCACGACACGACGAACATCAACGACGATCGGCACCGCGAGATCTTCTCGCACCGGATCATCGCCAAGATCCCGACCATCGCGGCCGCAGCCTACAAGCACGCACTCGGCCAGCCCTTTGTCTATCCGCGCAACGACCTCGATTACTGCAGCAACATGCTGCACATGCTCTTCTCCGTGCCCTGCGAGCCCTACACGGTGGATCCGCTGCACGCCAAGGCGCTCGACCTGCTGTTCATCCTGCATGCCGACCACGAGCAGAACGCCAGCACCTCGACGGTGCGGCTCGCCGGCAGCACCGGCTGTAATCCGTATGCCGCGATCTCGGCCGGCGTTTCGGCACTGTGGGGCCCGGCGCACGGTGGCGCGAATGAGGCCGTGCTGAACATGCTTGAGAGGATCGGCGATGTCAGCAAGGTGCAGGAATTCCTCACGCGAGTGAAGGACAAGGCCGGCGGCGTGCGGTTGATGGGGTTTGGCCACCGCGTCTACAAGAACTTCGACCCGCGCGCGACGATCATCCGCGAGATGTGCCACCAGGTGCTCGCGAAGCTCGGCCAGGCCAATAACCCGCTGTTCGAGCTCGCATTGCGGCTCGAGGAGATTGCGCTGAAAGACGAGTACTTCATCAGCCGCAAGCTCTATCCGAATGTGGATTTCTATTCCGGAATCATCTACCGCGCGCTCGGCATCCCACACTCGATGTTCACGGTAATGTTCGCGATTGCGCGTTCAGCCGGTTGGGTCGCGCACTGGCAGGAAATGATCGCCGACCCCGAGTTGAAGATCGCGCGTCCGCGCCAGCTCTACACGGGCCCGGTCAAGCGCGACTACGTGCCGGTCAAGAAACGCTAATTGAGGCTTCGGCCGCTAGCAATCCCTCGACTTCGTGCAGCGTCGCCCGGCGCATCGGCCGGCCGTCCACCGGGCCGAGTGGCGCCTGGCGGATCCCGTCCAGCGGAAAGATGGTTGCGTCCACCTCATGCGGGCCGGCCGTGAATCGCACGGCAGGATAGGCCTCGAACTCGTCACGCTGGACCTTGATGCGCCGCGCGGCGAATTCATGCGGAATGCCGCGATCAAGAAGTTGCACGGCGACCAGCTCCGGCGTGTCCGCGAAAAGATGCAGCGTGATGTCGTTGTGTGCGGTGGCGGTGCCTGACAGCAGCGGACCGACCAGGCGCGGCTCGAAGTCCGCGAGCAGGCGCATCGCCGCAAGTGCGGCGCGACGCATCTCCAGCAGCTCGCTGGCGTGCACTTCCGGCACGAACAAACGCTGGTGCTCGGCGAGCGCCTCCTCGATCTCCGTGTTCCTGGGCAGCACCGCGTGGTCGGTCACGCCGAGGCGCGCGGCCGCCTTGCGCTTGGCGA
>CAYYQQ010000025.1:0-31112 GCA_964473595.1 uncultured Steroidobacteraceae bacterium
AATCGCGGCCCGGCTTGCCCCGGAACTATGGCCCGGCATCAGCCGGAATACGCAATCGAGTCCAGAACGTTTTGGTTGTAGCCGAAGGAGGCGACGTTCGTGAGCTGGTACGGGTCCCTGCTCAGGTCATACAACTCCTCGTAACCGTTCCAGTACTGCGCATACGAGTAGTACTTCGATCGCACGCCGCAATAGGTCAACCCAGCGGCCGCGCCGCTGTTCACGGTTTCGCCGCCGTGTTCGATCAGGAAGTACCTTCGCCAGCTCCTGGACGGATTGGCGGCGAGGTTGGCGAAGTTGAGCCCGTCGGTGGTGCCCATCGACGTCCCCGCGACGTGGGCGAAGGTCGTGGCGAAGTCGGTGTTCAGCATGAGGTGGCTGTCGGTGCGCCCCCGCTCGGGGAAGTTCACCGCGTCCCAGCGCACGATCCACGGGACCCGGATGGATTCCTCGTAAGGCGTGATCTTGCCGGCCCTGCGGTGCTCGCCCAGCAGGAAGCCGTTGTCCGAGGTGAACACCAGGAGCGTGTTGCGCAGGCGCCCCTCCTGCTGGAGCGCGTCGATGATGTTGCCCACCCACCGGTCGACGTCGATCAGCGACTCGTACATGTCCTCGCGCACCTGATCCCAGTAGGCCTGCTTGTCCGGGCTCCACTGGTCGATCTGCTGGACGTACCACGGCTTGTCCGACACGTCGGATTCGTTGTAGCTCGGGGGACGCCATGGATAAATCGAGCTTGCCAGCGACCCCTTGTCGGACGCGAGCGGGGTGGAGGGCGTGTGCGGGGCGTGCGGTGCCCAGTAGAGGAAGAGGGGCTGTCCGGACGGCGCGCCGTGGATGAAGTCGACGGCCTGCTGCCCGATGATGTCGGTCTGGTACTGGTCGGCGGGGTAGGTGACCTCGGTCCCCTGGATGGACTCGGTCGGACCGTAGTACTTGGTCACGGTGAACGCGTTCCACGTATCCCAGCCGGGCGGTACCCAATCGCCGTGGCCGCGATACCCGTTCATATATTTGCCGACGAGCCCTGTGTAATAACCAGCGCCGTGCAGCACGGTAGCGATCGTGTGGCTCTCCGCGCCGTCGTTGTGGAAGGTCTCCCACCCGCCGTAATTATCGGTAAGGTTCGACCAGACTCCGTTGTGGCCCGAGTACCGGCCGGTGAGAATGGTGGCGCGGGCCGGGCAGCACAGCGGATTTGAGACGAAGCCGTTCGTAAATGTGACGCCGCGTTTCTGCAGCAGCTCCTGGACGTTGGGCATGTACTGCAGCTCGTCCCAGCGCTGGTCGTCGGTCAGGATGAAGACGATGTTGGGGCGGCTGGGGAGCACGGGCGCCGCGGCTCGCGTCAGCGGCGACGAGGCCGCTACGACGGTGGTCAAAGACAGGACGAACGTGAGGAGCAGGTGTGACGAGGCAGCACGAACACGCACGAAGGTGGTACTTCCCCAAGGATCCGGACTGATGAACCGCATCGTAGACTACTTGGGCCGGTGTGTCGTTGTCAGAACTGCGTTCGTCCAGACGTCCCACGACGGCCTTCGGCGAAGGTGCGAGACTGCCGCGTGACCGGCGGGCGCGTGGCGGCGCCAACGCCGGGGGAAATGCAGGCGCTGCTGCAGCGGATCACCGCCAGTGTTGGCCGCCAGCGCCACTTTCCCTTTAAAGCCCGCAGAGTGATTGCGGCGAGATCTCTTGGTGATGGTTCTCCTTCCTTTCGAGCGATATCCTCGCTCGACAATGGCGGAGTCGCCACTTATCCCGCTGTCTTAGCCGCTGGGGCCACCTATGTCATCCATTCTGGGGGAAGTCCACTCAGCTTAGGACGGTGTCAGCGGAAACGGGGCAAGCCCAACCCGCATCTCGGCGCTGGAGCAGCAGTCGGTAGAGCTGGCGCAGCTCAAGAAGCAAGTCGCCATAATGGCGGAAGTGATCGACAGGTTGGATCACGCACAGATGGTTGCGACCACCCGATAAGCCGAACACAGGAACACACGGACGAAGTTCGATGCGAAGCCCCGGCCCCGCGCCGGGGTTTCTGTTACTGGGTTCAGATCGTACTGGCAAAACGGCCGCGGCCGCCTGGCCTGAGAACGGGGCTGGGAGGGTGGCCCACATGCGCCGAATTGCTGACTCCCTGCTGACTCTACCTAGAAATCATGAAACGAACACTTGCGGAGACGCTTGCGAATGCAGCTATTTTCACGGCAATTGTAATTGGTGGGCCGTGATGGGATCGAACCATCGACCAACTGGTTAAAAGCCAGATGCTCTACCACTGAGCTAACGGCCCGCGCAGGCGGCGCGAATGATACAGGAGCGACCGCTGCCATTCATCCCGCGGCGAGTGTTTCCAGCAATTCCTGCCACGCAACCAGATAGGCATCGACATCGGCCACTGTCGCCGGCACTGGAACGACCGGGCCTGCGCCCACGATAGCCTCCCACACGCCGCGATTGGCGAGCCAGACGCGAATCAGGCGCGCGAGCAGCGGATCCTGGCAGGCGCGTGCCTCATCGGCGTTGCGCACGGGTGTTTCGCGGAAGGTGTAACCCGAGCGTGGACCGAGGTGATGGATGTGCCACGGCAGCCCCGCCTTTCCAACGGCGGTTCGCATGCCTTCCGCAAGTCTGGTGCCAAGCCGTTGTGTGTTGGCGTAAGCATCCGGCGTCAGCACTTCGAGCATCGTCGCCCGCGCCGCGGCCATGGAGAGCGCGTTGCCGAACAAGGTGCCGCCGAGCGCAACCAGATTGGCACGTTCGCCATCCGGTCCCTTTTCCTGCGCCAAGTAGCCCGCAATGGATTCCGTCATGCCCCAGGCTCCGAATGGCACTCCAGCGGCGATTGATTTGCCCGTACTGACGAAATCCGGCTCCAGCGCCCATTGCCGCGTCAGGCCACCAGGGCCCATCACCTGCGTGTGTGACTCGTCGAGGCCGAGGAGCGTACCGGTCTCTAAGCAGAGCTGGCGCAGACGCGCATGGAAGCCAGGCTCCGGAAGGATCAATCCAAAATTATTGGTCAGTGCCGGCTCGGTCAGCACCAGCGCGATGTCGCCACGTCGCAAGGCCTGCGCCAGCGCGGCGTCGTCGTTGAACGGCACCACGACCGTGTGCGCGGTGACATCCTGCGGCAGGCCGCTCTCTTCCGCGACCAGGCTCCCATCGGCGGCAGGCTCGACCAGGGCCTGATCGAAGTGGCCATGGTATTTGCCGTCGAACACCAGCAGCTTGTCGCGGCCAGTGACCACGCGCGCGACGCGCAACACTTCGATGTTCGCCTGGGTCGCCGACAACGTGTACTGCCATTTCGGCAAGCCATAACGGTGGCCGAGTTCCTCGGAGACGAGGATGGCGTCTTCATTCGGCAGCAGGAACTGGTTGCCGCGCGCCATGCGTTCCGCGACCGCACGCACTACCGGGCCGGGCGCGTAGCCGCAGAACATCGACGAGTCGGCGATGTTGAAATCCGAATAGCTATGGCCATCGACGTCTCTGAATCGTGCACCGTGGCCTTCACTGACCCACAGCGGCAGGTGGTGATAACTGCTGCGCTGCCACGCCATCGGCACGCCATTGGGCATCACCGTCTGAGCGCGCTGCCACAGCGCGTGCGATTTCGGACGAGCCGCATGGAAGCGGGCGTCTTCGCGATCTTTGAGCTCACGCACGCGCGCGTGATCGATGGGCGGAGAAAGAGGCATCCGCTCAGTGTAGACGTTTGTAGCGCGTCGGGTCCGCGATGCCGGCCTGTTCGAATCCGGCCCGCCGCAGGCGGCAGGAATCGCAACGACCACAGGCCAGTCCGCTCGCGTCCGGCTGGTAGCAGGAGATCGTCATCGAGTAATCCACACCGAGTGCGGTGCCGCGGCGGATGATTTCCGCTTTCGTCAATTCGATCAGCGGGGCGTGGATGCGAAGCCCTGCGCCCTCCACGCCCGCTTTGGTCGCCAGATTCGCAAGCCGCTCAAACGCCGCGATGAACTCTGGGCGGCAATCCGGATATCCCGAGTAATCGATGGCGTTGACGCCGATGTAGATGTCGCGCGCGCCGATGACTTCGGCATAGCCCAGCGCGCAGGCGAGGAAAATCGTGTTGCGTGCTGGCACATAGGTTACGGGAATACCTTTGCCTGGCTGTTCCGGCACGGCGATGCAATCATCGGTGAGCGCCGAACCGCCAAGCTCGCCAATCGGCAGCGGGAGAATCCGATGCTCGACCGCACCCAGCACGGTCGCAACGCGGTTCGATGCGTCGAGTTCCGCGCGATGGCGCTGGCCGTAATCGAAGCTGAGCGCATGGCAGCGATGGCCGCGTTCACGCGCAATCGCCAGCACGGTTGCGGAGTCCAGGCCGCCGGACACCAACACGACAGCAGCCCTAGCAGTGGCCTGTGATTCAGCGACCAGGTGTGTCTCCCCACAGGATCTTGTGCAACTGGACCTGGAATCTCACCGGCAGGCGGTCCGCCAGGATCCAGTCGGCGAGCTGCGAAGCCTGCAACTGCAGGTAGCTCGGCGAGAACAGCACCGGGCACTGTGTGTCGAGACGGTGCGACCGGACCAGTTCGCGACTCCACTCATAGTCGCCGCGATCGCAGATGACAAACTTCAGGAGGTCGCTGCTGCGCAGCCCCTGTGTGTCCAGATCGAGATTACGCTGCGACTCGCCCGAACCCGGTGTCTTGACATCGATGACCCGCACGACGCGCGGATCCACAGCGCTCGAGTCGATTGCCCCGCTCGTCTCCAGCGAAACCAGTCGTCCTGCATCGCAGAGCCGCGCGAGCAAAGCGAGACATTCCTTCTGCGCCAGTGGCTCACCGCCGGTCACGCAGACATGCCGGGCTCCGGAGGCCTGCGCCTCGTCGATGAGGGCATCCAGATCTCGCCACTCGCCACCGTGGAAGGCGTAGGCCGTGTCGCAATACTGGCAGCGCAGCGGGCAACCCGTCAGGCGGATAAAAAATGTGGGCCAGCCGACCGCGTCGGCCTCCCCCTGCAGCGAATAGAAGGTCTCGGTAATCTTGAGACGCGCCGCAGCCGCGATCGGCTCGGAGGACGCGGCAGCCGCCTGGCCCTGCATCGCGCCTCCTCAGTGTCCCTCGGCGGTCATGCGCTTGAGGCGTTCGGCGGCCTCCACCGCAGCCGTCGTTTCGGGGAAATCCTGCGTAACGCGTGCAAGCGCAGTACGCGCCAGATCAAAGTGCCTCAGTTCATAGTGGCAGTAACCGGCCTTCAGGAGCGCGTCCGGTTGCTTGCGCGCAGCTGGGAACCCGGTCAGCACGCCCTCGAAGGCTGCGAGTGCCGCCGGAAAGTCACGCTTGACGTAACGCGCCTCGCCGAGCCAGTACTGCGCATTCGACGCCAGCTCGTGGTCGCGATGCTGCGCGAGAAACGCCGTGAACGCTGAGGCCGCCTCATCGTAGCGGCTCTCCTTCAGCAGGTTGAATGCGGCCTGGTACTCGGCTTCCGGCCCGGCAGCAGGTGTCGTGGCTTGTGCTGTCGCCAGCGCCGTCTCGGCAGCGCGCAAGCGCGTGTCGAGATCGACGTACTGGTCGCGCTGCTGGCGGCGAGAGGCTTCGAGATCATGCTGCAATTTCTCGAGCTCACCACGCAATGTACGTACTTCGGCGCTGAGTGCATCTATCTGACGCGACATCTCGAGCAGGGCCTGGTTGTCGAGCTTTTGTTCGACGACGCCCATGCGCTGCTCGAGCACACCGATACGCTCGCCCTGCGATTGCGCGATCGCCGGTGTGGCAGCGAGCGCCGCCAGCACAGCCGCCGCGAGGCCGCCTGATCGTGCGCGCTGCATGCGTTCAATGTCCGTAGAGGATCTCGACGCGCCGGTTCTTTTCATAGGCGGCCTCTTCGCTGCCCTCGACTGCCGCCCGCTCCTCGCCATAACTGACAGTCGTGAGCTGGCCATCGCCTGCGCCCTGGAGCAGCAAGGCGCGCCGTACCGCCTGTGCCCGCCGTTCGCCGAGCGCAATGTTGTACTCACGCGAGCCGCGCTCGTCGGTGTGGCCCTCGAGCCGCACGCGGGCCGTACCGAAGGCCGCCATGTGCTTCGCATGGGCGCTGATGGCAGTCGCATATTCCGGACGAATCTCGCTGCGATCGAAATCGAAGTAGATGACTGTCGCAATCCCTGCCGGCGCGCTTGTGGCGCTGCCGCCCGCCCCCGGCAGGTCGCGCGCCTCGCCCACCTGGCTTTCGCTGCCGGCGCCGGCTGCACCGGAGTCCTGTGGCACAGCGGCTTCAGGCGGTGACTCTGGCACCGTGGTCGGTTTCTTCGGGCAAGCGGCGAGTGCGAGGCTGCAAGTCACGATCATCAGGATGGGCATCAGACGCATCGGTGAAACTCCTTGGCTCGGACTTCTATCAAAACACGGCGCGGCTTGCCGCGCACGCTCAGTAAAGGAATGGCGACCAGGCCGGCTCGCGGACTTCGCCCGCACTCGCCGCCAGGCGCTGCTGGATGTGGCCGTCAATCGATACCAGAGCCAGTACCCCGCGTCCGCCTTCGCGGGTTGCGTAGATGATATCGGCTCCATTCGGCGCGAAGGATGGCGACTCGTCGAGCTGGCCGCTGCTCAGGATGCGCACGCCACCATTCTCCAGATTCACGGCGGCAATGCGGAAAGCGTCGCGGTCGAGTGTCACAACCGCCAGTTCGCGCCCGTCCGGCGAGACCCGGGGCCGCGCATTGTAGCTGCCCTCGAAGGTGATGCGTCGCGGACGGTCCCCGGCCGAGAGGCCCAGATGATAAACCTGCGGCGCGCCGGAACGGTCCGACGTGAAATAGAGGGAACGGCCATCCGAGGACCAGGCCGGTTCGGTGTCGATGGAGGGGTCGTCGGTCAGGCGGCGCAAGTCCTGGGTCGCCAGGGACAGCAGATAGATGTCCACATTGCCGTCGCGGCGCGATAGAGCGACCGCCAGCTGGTCGCCGTCGGGCGACCAGGCAGGCGCGCTATTGATCCCGGAGCGTGCCGACACCCGGACCTGCTCGCCGGTCTTGAGCGTCTGCACGTAGATAGCCGGCAGGCCGCTATGGAAGGACACATATGCGAGCGAGCGTCCATCCCGGGACCAGGCCGGCGACATGATCGGCTCGGGTGAATTGAATACGATGCGTTCGTTGGCGCCGTCGGCATCGGCGACGATCAGGCGGTAGCTACGGGCCGTCGGCGGCCCTTGCACGGCGACATAGGCGATGCGGGTCGCGAAGGCGCCCGGCACGCCCAGGATGCGCTCGTAGATGGCGTCGGCGACACGATGGCTCGCGGGCTGCAGTGCGCCCTGATCCGCAGGCAGCGCTGTTCCCAGCAAGCGCTCGCCGGTCGCGACCTGGATCAATTCATAGCGCAGCTCAAAGCGGCCGCCCGGTACCTGCAGCAACTGCCCGACCACGACGTAATCCACCTTCAGCATGCGCCAATCGGTCAGATCAGCCGCGTCCGCCTGGTGCGGGTACTCCAGCATCTGGCTGCGTGGCAGCGCCCGAAACCTCCCGCTGCGCTCCAGATCCGCCTGCACCGTGGCTGCTACGTCCCAGGCGGCGGCACTGTCCGAGTCCCAGCCGAAGGGCACGATCGCGATCGGCACGGCTTCGGCCAAGCCACGCAGGATCTGCACTGTCAGTTCGGCCGCCGCCGGCTGCGATTGGAGGGCCAGCAGCATCAGAACGGCGATGGCGCGTCGAATCATTGGCATCCTCATTTCTCCGGCCTGAATACCAGGCGCACTTCGCGCTCGAATAACCCTGGCTGCGGCGGCGGCGGCAGCGGCGAGGCATTACGGATTGCCGTTTCGACTGACTGACGCAAGGCTTCGCCTCCACCACAGGTCCCAAAGCGCACACCGACGACCTCGCCGCCCGGGATCTGCGTCACGAGCGCAATGCAGGTCGCACCCGCAGGCGTCCCTGGCGGTTTGAACCAGCGCCTCTCGACATGGGCCTGGATCGCCGCGACGTACTGCGCCTTCAGACCCTGGAATGCCGCGCCGGTTCGCTCTTCCTCCTCCGCGAGTTGCGCGCGCAGATCGGATTCGCGCTGCGCCTTCAGGCGCGCGTCCTCGGTCTTTTTCTTCTGATCCGCTGCTGCTTTGGCCTGGGCCTGCTGCTCGGCCTTGCGCTTCGCCTCCAATTCCGCCTTACGGTGTGCCTCAACTGCCGCCAACTCATTCTGCTGCTCGGCCTGCTCCGCCTCCACCCTGCGCTGTTCCTCGACGCGTTTTTCAGTTTCGACCTGCGCTTGGCGTTCCTCCCGTTCATGCCGCCGTTCGTCCTCCCTGTGCAGGCTGGCCACCGCCTGGAGAACCGCCTGGTTAACGATGACCGCCTCGATCGGCATGGCCTGCTCCGGCACTTCAGCCTCAGGCAGCACGATGCCCACCAGCAAAAGACCGGCGATTGCCGCATGCAAGGCAATGGCCCAGCCAACGGGCGCCAGCGGGGGCCTGATCGCGACGCTCATCGCCGCCGCTCGAGTTCCTCGAGTGCACGCATGGCCTTGGGATCTGTCAGGAAGCCAATCTTCGTCGCACCAGCCTGTTGCAGCAGTACCATGCCCTGCACGACGCGGCCGTAGGGTACCCGCTCGTCGGCCTTGACCAACACTGGCGTTCCCTTGTCCCGGCCGAGCACAGCGGCTGCCCGGCGCGCAACCTCATCCGCCTTGATCGAAGCATCCTCGTCATCGCCGACATTGAGGTAGTACCGGCCGTCGCGATCCACCGACAGCACGAGTGGCTCGCGGTCTTTCAGCAACTCGGGATCCAGTGGCAGCGCGTTGGCGTCGGGAAGCTCGACCTGGATGCCCTGGGTCAGGAGCGGGGCCGTGATCATGAAGATGATCAGCAGCACCAGCATCACGTCGATGTACGGGACGACGTTGATCTCGCCCATCAGCTTGCGACGGCGCGGGTTGGCCGCCATCTCAGGCGTTCCGCGACGCGGCGTGGCGCTGCAGAAGCGTTGAGAATTCCTCCATGAACGTGTCGTAGCGCAGTTCGAGGCGATTCACCTTGTCCGCGTAGCGGTTGTAGGCGACCACGGCAGGGATCGCGGCAAACAGACCCATCGCCGTCGCGATCAATGCCTCCGCGATGCCGGGCGCCACCAGCGCAAGTGTCGCCTGCTGCACGTTCCCGAGGCCCTGGAACGCGCCCATGATTCCCCAGACCGTGCCGAACAGGCCGACGTAGGGGCTGGTGGAGCCGACAGTTGCGAGCGTCGCGAGGCTCTCCTCGAGCCGGTCAATCTCGCGCAGCTGCCCGACACGCATCGAGCGACGCACGCCTTCCAGCACCTGGTCCGGCGTCAGGCCCGGCTGGGTCCGCAGGCGCGTGAACTCGCCAAAGCCCGCCTCGAAGATGCCTTCCATGCCGACTGCGGTGCCGCCCCTCGCCTCAATCGAGCGATAAAGCTTGCCAAGGTCGCCACCGGACCAGAATGCGCCCTCGAACCGGCTGGCCTCGACTTGCGCTTCGCGCACCAACCGGCGCTTGCGGAAGATGATGGTCCAGGACACCAGCGAGGCGCCCAGTAGCAGCAAGATCACGAACTGCACGACGTATCCGGCGTGGAGGATCAGCTGCAGTATCGAATGTTGATCGTTCAACGCCGGGTTTCCCTTTACTCGCGAAACAGCGGCAGGTTGCCGCCCGCCGCGTCAGTCGGCGGAGGCTCGAGCCCGAAATGCCGCCAGGCGCTCTTGGTCGCGACGCGGCCGCGTGCCGTGCGCATGAGATAGCCCTGCTGGATCAGGTAGGGCTCGACGACGTCCTCAAGCGTGTCACGCTCCTCGCCGAGCGTGGCTGAAAGGCTGTCGATGCCGACCGGGCCGCCATCAAATTTTTCGATGATGCTCATCAAGAGCCGGCGGTCCAGGATGTCGAGTCCCTGGCGATCGACTTCCAGCATGTCGAGTGCCGCCGCCGCAACCGCCTGGTCGATGCGCCCGGCGGCGCGGACCTCGGCGTAGTCGCGCACCCGGCGCAGCAGCCGGTTTGCGATGCGCGGCGTTCCGCGCGAGCGCTGGGCAAGGGCAATGGCGCCACCGGCGTCAATCTCGAGCTCCAGGATGCGCGCGGCACGCAGCACGATCAGCCTGATTTCGTCCTCCGAATAGAAATCCAGGCGCTGCACGATGCCGAAGCGGTCGCGCAACGGTGAAGTCAGGAGTCCCGCGCGAGTGGTCGCACCGACCAATGTGAATGGCGGCAGTTCGAGCTTGATCGAACGCGCGGCGGGCCCCTCGCCGATCATGATGTCGAGCTGATAGTCCTCCATCGCCGGATAGAGGATCTCCTCGACGATCGGACTCAATCGGTGGATCTCGTCCACGAACAGCACGTCGCGAGGCTGCAGATTGGTCAGGATGGCGGCCAGGTCGCCCGGACGCTCCAGCACCGGGCCCGAGGTCTGTCGCATGCTGACGCCAAGTTCGTTTGCGACGATGTGCGCCAGCGTCGTCTTGCCGAGGCCGGGTGGGCCGAAGATCAGCACGTGATCGAGTGCCTCGCCGCGCCGGCGCGCCGCCTCGATGAATATGCCCATCTGCTCCTTGACCGCGGTCTGGCCGATGAACTCGATCATCTGCCGCGGCCGTACCGTGCGCTCCAGCGCCTCGTCCTCACGCGTGGGCAATGCCGCAACGACCCGGTCCTGTTCGATCATTTGTGGATCCCTGGCTACCTGGCGGCCGCTTGCAGGGCGCGGCGTATGAGTTCCTCGGTACCGGCGCCTTGATTGTCGACGGACTTGAGGAGCCGTGTCACCTCACCCGGGCGGTAGCCGAGCGCCACCAGCGCCGCGTAGGCCTCGGCCTCGGCGCCTCTGCCGTCGCCGCGCTGGGCTGCGGACGGCAGCTGGCCAAGCGCCTTGATGCGGTCCCGCATCTCGATCAGCAAGCGCTCGGCGGTCTTGCGACCGATACCGGGTATGCGGATAAGCGCATCGACATCCTGGGCCTCGACGCAAACCAGGAAGGTCTCGACATTGATGCCCGACAAGAGCGCGAGCCCGATCTTGGGGCCAATGCCCGAGACACGCAGCAGGTCGCGGAACAGGCGGCGCTCGTCCTCGGTCGCGAATCCGTACAGCAGGTGCGCGTCCTCGCGCACGACGAGATGCATATGCAGCTGGACTTCGCTGCCAAGCTCCGGCAACCGGTAAAAGGTCGACATCGGCGCCTCGAGTTCGTAGCCGACACCCGCGACGTCGATGATCAGCGCCGGCGGCTGCTTGCGAACCAGTTTGCCGCGCAGATAGCCGATCATCGCGCCCGGCCCATCCGGCCATTCAGCCGCCCGCCGCGGTGCTGCGCGTGGCAAAGCGCGATCGCGAGCGCATCGGCGGCGTCAGACCCCATGCGGCCTTCGAGGGACAGCAGGGCCTTGATCATGTGCTGCACCTGCTTCTTCTCGGCGGCGCCGGTTCCGGTGATCGTCAGCTTGATCGCCCGCGGCGCGTACTCGAACACGTCTGCGCCGGAATGACAGGCCCCGCACAAGGCCGCCCCGCGCGCCTGGCCGAGCTTCAGCGCGCTGTCCGGATTCCGATGCATGAAGACGCGCTCGATGGCGACCTCGCCCGGCACATACGTGTCCACCAGTTCCATGACGCTTCGCTGGATCTCGAGGAGCCTCTCGGCCATCGGGCCCGCGCCGACGCGGATGCAGCCGCTCGCGACATAGCGGACGCCGGATTGCCCGACATCCACGAGACCGTAGCCGGTGACTCGCGATCCGGGATCCAGGCCGAGAATTCGAAGCATGGAGGTTATGATACCGGCATTCCCACCGGCCCGGCATGCGCAGCGAAATGAAAACGACTACATTTGCGCCCGTTGCCGGCTCGACCATCCTGGCCGAGTTGCAGGCTGAACTCGAGAAGCACGCAAGTGACGCACCGGGCTGGCGCGCCGCCGCACAGCAGGGCTTCAAAGTGGCCGCAATCGTCGCGGCGCTCGATGCCGAACGCGAAATCATTGCGGGCGCCTTGCTGCAAGCCTTGCTGGGGCAGGGCCAGATGGAGGAAGCGGCTGCGGCGGCACTGATTGGCGAACAGAGCGCCCGTTTCGCCATGCAGTTGAACCGGCTCGGTGAGTTCCAGGCAGGCCCACTGTGGACACCGGACCGGGCGCTGTCCGCCGGCCAGGCGGATGCCTTGCGCCGCATGTTGCTTGCGGTCGTCACCGATCCCCGCCTCGTGCTAGTGCGGCTCGCGGAGCAATTGCGCCGCATGCGCGAAGCGCGGGACCTTGATGAGGCCGCGCGGCTCAGGATCGCGTGGGAGACCCGCGAGATCTACGCGCCACTCGCCAACCGGCTCGGCATCTGGCAGCTCAAGTGGGAACTCGAGGATCTGGCCTTTCGCTACCTCGAGCCGGCCGACTACCGGCGCATCGCGGGTGAACTCAATGAAACGCGCACGGACCGCGAAAAATTCATCGAATCGGTCCGCAACGAAATCATCGCCGAGCTTCTGCGTGTCGGGGTGACGGCGGAAGTCATCGGGCGTCCCAAGCACATCTACAGCATCTGGCGGAAGATGCGCCGCAAGGGACTCGCCTTCGGTGAGGTCTTCGACATCCGCGCGGTGCGCGTCATTGTCGGGACGGTCGCCGACTGCTATGCGGCGCTCGGCGCCGTACATGGCCGCTGGCACTACATACCCGGCGAGTTCGACGACTACATCGCCACTCCCAAGGACAACCTGTACCGTTCACTGCACACGGCCGTGATCGGGCCCGGCGCGGTGCCACTCGAAATCCAGATACGCACGCGCGAAATGCATGAGCACGCGGAACTCGGCGTGGCGGCACACTGGCGCTACAAGGAAGGCGGCACGCGCGATGCGGCCTATGATCGCAAGATCGAATGGCTGCGCGAGCTGCTCGCACCGGCGGCGGAAGCCGAAAGCGACAACGATTTCCTGAGCCGGGTGCGGGCTGATCTGTTCGAGGACCGGGTCTATGCGCTGACGCCCAAGGGCGAAGTCATCGACCTCCCCTCGGGCGCGACACCACTCGACTTTGCCTATCACGTGCACACGGATCTTGGGCATAGGTGCCGCGGCGCCCGTGTGAATGGGCGCATGGTGCCGCTGGATCATCGTCTCGCCAATGGCGAGGTCGTGGAAATCATCCGTGGCAAGGAAGCGCAACCCAGTCGGGACTGGCTGGTGGAGCAGCAGGGCCACCTCGCCTCGCCACGCAGCCGCGCCAAGGTTCGAGCCTGGTTCAAGAAGCGCGATGTAGGTCAGAACCGCGAGGAAGGCCGCGCAATGCTCGAACGCGAGATTGTGCGCCTCGGCGCGCAGAACTCCCTGATGGCCGAGCTGATCACGGAATTCGGCGTCTCCAATGCGGATGCGCTGTATCTCGCGCTGGGTTCAGGCGACGTTTCCCTCGCGCAGGCGACGGGGGCGATTCAGCGGCGGATGCGGGGCCGCGAAGCGCTACCTCCGGTTGCAGCTGCGGCGCAGGCGAAACCGGTGCGTCGCAACGCGGCGGGAGCCGTGGAGATCGAAGGCGTCGGCGACCTGATGTCCGTCTACGCGCGCTGTTGCAATCCGATTCCGCCGGAGTCGGTGACGGGTTATGTGACGGTCGGACGTGGCGTCACGATCCATCGTTCCGGCTGCAGTAGCCTTGCCCGTCTTGCGGCACGCGCGCCGGAGCGGCTGCTGCAGGTCGAATGGGGGAGATCGGGCGTCGCACGCTTTCCGGTGGACGTGGTGATCCACGCGATGGATCGGCGTGGGCTGGTACGAGATATCAGCACGCTGCTCGCGGACGAGAAAATCAACATCGAGCGTATGACCACGCGCACCGACGCAGCAGAGGGAAGCGCCGACCTGTCGCTGCGCCTGTCGGTGCCGGGTCTCCATGAGCTCTCGCGGCTGCTCGCGCGGCTGGCGGCGCTGCGCGGTGTGATCAGCGCGCGCCGGCGCGTCTAAAGGGGACGCAACCCTTTACCTTGCTAAGGTAAAGGGTTGCGTCCCCTTTAGACCCTTTATAGATCCCTTTATAGATCAGCGATTCGGAATGTCGATGGCGCGTTTGTCGGCGGCGAGCGCCGCCTCGTGCATCGCCTCGGACAGGGTCGGATGGGCATGGATCGTTCGCTGGAGATCTTCGGTGCTCGCCGAATACTCCATGGCGAGCACGGCCTCCGCGATCAACTCGCCGGCCATCGGACCGATGACATGGATGCCAAGAATCTCGTCGCTCGCGGCATCCGCGATGATCTTGCAGAAACCAGTGCCTGCCTCCATCGCACGCGCCCTGCCGCTGGCCGCAAACGGAAAATTACCGGTCTTGTAGGGCCGTCCGGTCGCCTTGACCTGCTCCTCGGTCTGTCCGACCCAGGCGATTTCGGGCGCCGTGTAGATGACGGAAGGAATCGTCTTGTAATTGACTTCGCCATAAAGGCCCGCGATGCGGTCCGCGACCGTGACGCCCTCTTCCTTGCCCTTGTGCGCAAGCATCAGGCCACGCACGCAGTCACCCACGGCCCAGATGCCCGGCGCGCCAGTTCGGCAATGATCGTCGACCTTGATGAAGCCGCGCTCATCCAGGGTGACGCCCGTTCCCTCTCCCAACAGCCCCGCCGTGAACGGCCGGCGCCCGATCGCGACCACCAGCCGGTCGACGACCAGTGTCTGTGCGCCTTTCGCATCCGAATAGCTGACATGCACGCCGTCTGCACGGATTCCGGCGCTGGCGACCTTGGCGCCAAGGCGGATATCGAGACCTTGTTTCTTGAAATGGCGCGCGGCCTCTTTCGCAACCTGGCCGTCGGCGATCGGCAGGAACTGTTCGAGGGCCTCGAGGATAACCGTCTCCGCACCGAGCCGGCGCCAGACGCTGCCGAGCTCGAGGCCGATGACGCCGGCGCCGATGACGCACAGGCGCTTCGGCACTTCGCTGAACTCCAGCGCTCCCCAGGAATCGACGATTCGATCGCCGTCGAAGGCGGCGCCACGCAGGGGTGTCGGCTCCGACCCCGAAGCGAGCACGACATGCCGGGCCTGCAGCGTGCGCTTTGCGCCGTCGTGGCCCGTGACCTCCACCTTGAGGCCTGCGAGCAGACGGCCATGCCCCGTGAATGGCGTGACACCGGCGCCCTTGAAGAGTGCCAGGATGCCCTGCGTGCTTTGGCGGACGATCGAAGCCTTGCGCTTCTGCATCGTCGCGACGTCGAAGCCGACGCTTTCTAGTTTCAAGCCATGGGTCGCGAATTCATGCAGTGCACGGTGATACAGCTCGGAAGACTCCAGCAATGCCTTGGACGGGATGCATCCGGCGTTGAGGCAGGTGCCACCGAAGGCCGGGCTACCATCTCGATTCTTCCATTCATCGATGCAGGCGACCGTCAGCTTGTTCTGGCCGGCCCGGATCGCCGCCGGGTAGCCCGCCGGTCCGCCGCCGATGACGATGACGTCGAAACTGTCAGCCATGTGCCCTCACCTGTTCAAACCTGGAGCAGCAGCCGCGCCGGATCTTCCAGCACTTCTTTTACGGCGACCAGGAACTGCACTGCCTCGCGGCCATCGATGATGCGGTGATCGTAGGTCAGCGCGACATACATCATCGGCCGGACCGCGACCTGGTCGCCGACCGCGACCGGCCGCTGCTGGATCTTGTGCATACCGAGGATGGCGCTTTGCGGCGCATTGACGATCGGCGTGGACAGCAGCGAGCCGAATACGCCGCCGTTCGTGATCGAGAATGTCCCGCCGGTCAGCTCTTCCAGCGTGATCGTGCCAGTGCGCGCCCGCTCCGCGAATCCGCTGACAGCCTTCTCGAGATCAGCAAAACCCATGTGCTCAGCATCGCGCAGGATCGGGACCATCAGGCCGCGATCGGTCGAGACCGCGACGCCAATGTCGAAGTACTCGTGGTAAACAATATCGCCGCCCTCCACGGAAGCATTGATTACCGGATAGCGCCGTAACGCCTCGATGCAGGCCTTGACGAAGAACGACATGAAGCCGAGCCGCACGCCGTGGCGTTTCTCGAACGCTTCCTTGTAGCGCGCGCGGATCGCCGATAACGCCTGCATGTCGATTTCGTTGAAGGTGGTCAGCAGTGCCTGCGTCGTCTGGGCCTGGACCAGCCGCTCGGCGATGCGGGCGCGCAGGCGGGACATCGGCACGCGCTGATCGACACGGGCTCCCGGTGGCGGCACTGCGGGCCGGCCGGCGTCCAGATGCTGGGCCACATCGCCCTTGGTGATCCGGCCATCGCGGCCGCTGCCAGAGATTTCTTCCGCGGCGAGCTTGTTCTCCTCGACGAGACGCTTGACCGCGGGAGAAAGCTTACCGGCTGCATCTTCCTTCCTGGCAGGCGCGGGTCTCGCAGGCTCGACAGCGGTTTTTTTCGCCGGCGTCTTCACCTGTGCCGCGACGGCCGCCTCTTCGATGATTGCCAGCAATTCGCCGCTTCCGACCGTGGTGCCGGCTTCCTTCTTCAGTGCGGTGAGCACGCCATTCACTGGCGCCGGCACCTCGAGAACCACCTTGTCCGTTTCGAGGTCGGCGAGATTCTCATCGCGAGCGACTGGATCTCCGACTTTCTTGTGCCAGGTGACCAACGTCGCGTCAGCGACAGATTCCGGCAGTTGTGGGACGCGGACTTCGGTGGTCATGTACGTTTCCTGGTCGACTTGGCGGTCAACCGCTGTGTATCGCGATGTGTCTCTTCGGTGACCGAGGAGTACAGCGCGGCCTTGACCAGCGCCTCCTGCACCTTGACATGCAGCGCGTGGACACCGGTCGCCGGAGCCGCGGCACCGTCACGCCCGGCATAAAGCAGCTGCTGTCCTGAGCCGAGGATTGCCTGCAGTCGATGACGGATCTGGTACCAGGCACCCTGATTCTGTGGTTCTTCCTGGCACCAGACGACCTCGCGTGCATTGGCGTAACGCCCAATGATGGACTGATATTCTTCGGCAGGGAACGGATACAACTGCTCGATACGCACCAGCGCCACTTCGTGCACCTTGTCCGCACGGCGCTGCTCCAGCAGGTCGTAATAGACCTTGCCGCTGCAGAGGACGAGGCGCCTGACCTGGCCAGACTGTACCGGATCCTGCTCGTCGATGATGTTGTGGAAATGACCCTCGGTCAGGTCGGTCAGCGCTGATGTCGACTGCTTGTGGCGCAGCAGGCTCTTCGGCGTCATGACGACGAGCGGCTTGCGCAACGACCTCAACATCTGCCGGCGCAACAGGTGGAACATCTGCGCGGGTGTCGAGGGCACGCAGACCTGGCAGTTCATCTCAGCCGAGAGTTGCAGGAAGCGTTCCAGGCGAGCGGAACTGTGCTCGGGTCCCTGCCCTTCGTATCCGTGTGGCAGGAACAGGGTGATGCCGGACAGGCGTCCCCACTTGGCTTCCCCCGACGTGATGAACTGGTCGATGACGACCTGCGCGCCATTCGCGAAGTCGCCGAACTGGCCCTCCCAGATGACGAGCGTATCCGGGTCAGCGGTCGAATACCCGTACTCGAAACCGAGCACAGCCTCCTCGGACAGCGTCGAATCCGTGACGCGGAACAGAGCCTGCTGTCCATCGAGATGAGCGAGCGGCACATGTGTCCGGCCGCTCACCTGGTCATGCAGCACGGCATGGCGGTGGAAAAACGTGCCGCGTGCGGAGTCCTGCCCGGTCAGCCGGATGTGGTGGCCTTCGGTGAGAAGTGCGGCATAAGCCATCGTCTCTGCTGCGCCCCAATCGAGTGGCAACTCGCCGGCATACATGCGCCTGCGATCGTCGTTAATGCGCGCGACACGCGGATGCAGCGTATAGCCTTCCGGTACGCGGGTAAGACTTGCCGCAAGCACTGCAAGACGCTCGGCTGACACCGCGGTCTGCGGCTTTTCCGACCAGTCCCCGTCAGCATGCCGGCTCCAGTCAACCGTGTGACGATTGCCCGTCGTGCCCACGAACGCGCGCGCCTGGGGCCGGCCCTCGTCGAGACCGCGCCGGTATTCCTCCACCATCTCCGCAGCCATGCCCTCCGCGAGAATTTCGTCCTGCTCCAGCCGGAGGCCGTAGATCTGGCGCGCGGTCGGATGCACACGGATTGCCTGGTACATCAAAGGCTGCGTCGCCGCGGGTTCGTCGGCCTCGTTGTGCCCGTGTCGGCGGTAGCAGACCAGGTCGATGACCACGTCCTTGCGGAATTTCAACCGGTAGTCGAGTGCGAGCCGCGCCACGAACACGACAGCTTCCGGGTCATCCGCATTGACGTGGAATATCGGCGCCTCGATCATCTTGGCGACATCGCTGCAATAAAGCGTCGAACGCGCATCCTGCGGATCGCTGGTCGTGAATCCGATCTGATTGTTGATGACGATGTGCAGCGTGCCACCGGTACAGAATCCCTTCGCCTGCGACAGCTGCAGCGTCTCCATGACCACGCCCTGGCCCGCGAAAGCCGCATCGCCGTGGATCAGGACTGGCACCACGCTTCGGCCCGTCGTGTCGCCACGCCGCTCCAGGCGGGCGCGCACCGAGCCCTCGACTACGGCGTCGACGACCTCGAGATGCGAAGGGTTGAATGCCAGCACGACATGCACGTTGCCGCCTGCCGTTCGCAGGTCGGCGGAAAATCCCTTGTGATACTTGACGTCGCCTGAACCTTTGAGACCGGTGAGGTCCACATGACCCTCGAATTCCGAGAACAGCGTAGACGGCGCCTTGCCGAGCACATTGACGAGAACATTGAGGCGCCCGCGGTGCGCCATGCCGATGATGATGTCCTCGACGCCGGCGGCGCCGCAACGCTGCACGATGTCATCGAGCAACGGAATCAGCGCATCGCCTCCCTCGAGCGAGAAGCGCTTCTGGCCAACATACTTCGTATGCAGGTAGCGTTCGAGTCCCTCCGCAACTGACAGCTGCCAAAGCAGATTCAACTGTTCTTCCTTGCTGAAGCGATGATGCAGGCGACCATCCTGGAACTGGTCCTGCAGCCACAAGCGTTCCTCGGCGCTCGAGACATGGGCGAACTCGGCACCGATGCGGCCGGCGTAGATCTGCCGCAGTTGGGCGAGGATTTCGCGCAGCTTCATCTGTGATTCGACCGCGCTCGTCCGGCTGCCCGTAAAGAATTCGGCTTCCAGGTCGGCGTCGGTCAGCCCCACGTAGGACAGTTCGAGGACACGCGGCACCGGGCGCTGCATCAGGCCCAGCGGATCGATGTCGGCGATCAGGTGTCCGCGATTCGCGTGGAACTGGATCAACCGCGAAACGGCGGATTGCTTTTCCGCGTCCGCACCGCCCACCGCATTCGGCGGGGCAACCCGTGTCGGCGGACTCCGCAGCCGGACCGGCGTGACGTCGGCCAGCCTGGCTGCAATCCGGGTTGTCTTCGCTGATGCCGAGCCCAGGTCTTCAAAGAATTTCCGCCACTCGGCGGGAACGGACGCAGGGTCCGCCAGGAATCGCTCGTGAAGCGCCTCGACGTAGGGTGCCTGGGCGCTGGAGAAGGGGCTCGACTCGTAAAGCTCGCGCAGGGACGGGCTCATGGCCAGCAGAATTATACCGGATCAGGCTGTCATCTTCGCGCTTGTGTCTGGTCGATGACAGAGCGACAGCGCTCCTTCCCTCAGGATCGCTCCCGCATCGAAACACTTCCACTAGGAGCGCAATCATGAACATCGAAATGTCCCCGCGAGTCAGGACCGTCGTTTCTGGCCTGGCGGCAATCGTAACGACCGCCCTGCTGATGACCACGGTGATTGAGTCCTTGAATCCTGCGGCACTGCAGCAGAGTCTTCGTGAGTCAGCCACGCCCGTGAATGCGGCCGTTCTCGATACCCGAAGTGACGCGCCGCTAATTCGCAGAGTCTGACGCATGTGCACTTCCAGCGCCCGGCCCCGATACGGCCGGGCGTTTTTTTGCGCCCGGCAGTTGCGGAACTATCCCATACGCCGCCTGCCTCGGCCATTCGTGCTCGCCCACTGTCAAGCGCATGACAGATCTGCGCAAACCGCGTCCCTAGTCTCGTCACAACATCAATGGAGCTCGCGGTCTCCGTGGCAGGACCTGGGGGGTCTCGATGAACAATGATCGGCAACTGAGCGGCTTCGAGCGGTTCCTTTCCCTGTTCACCAAGGTGCAGGCAGGAGAAGTTCGCTGTATCGCCGTCCTGTGCCTTCAAGCCTTGCTGCTCATGGTGGCTTACTACCTGATTCGCCCGGTGCGCGAGGCGTTGATACTGACGGAAGGCAGTGCCGAACTTAGAAGCTACGCCGTCGGCGTGCAGGCATTGCTCTTGATCATCATCATCCCCGCCTACGGCCTGCTGGTCCGCCGCGTGGCCTCTTGCCGCGTGTTTCAGTGCGTCAATGCCTTCTTCGCGCTTAACCTGGTCGTGTTTTTCCTGCTCGGACAAGCGGGTTGGCGGTTCGGCTTTCTGTTCTTCGTCTGGGGCAGCATATTCAGCGTGATGACGGTGACGCAGTTCTGGGCCTTCGCCACGGATCTGTTCAATGTGAAGAGCGGTCAGAGGCTGTTCAGCGTCATCGCCGTCGGCGTATCCGGTGGCGCCTGGATCGGCTCGCGCCTGGCGTCGATCGGTTTCGAGACGTTTGGGCCTTACGGTCTTATGCTCGCGTCCGCTGCGGTGCTGGTCGGAGCCACCTTCCTCAGCCAGTTGGCGCGCGACTGCGTACCCACGACTTCGCGTAGCGCGCAGGCAGTTGACGAGCAAGGGGCCGGACGCGAGCAGGGACAAGCTGTGCGATGGCTCGGTGGGTTCGCCGTCATCGGGCGCAGTCGTTACCTCGTCGGTATCGCCGCGTTGGTCGTGCTGCTCAACTGGATCGGTTCCACCGGCGATTACGTGCTGTCCAACTGGCTCGTCGAAGTCGCGCGTCAGCAGGCGCCTGACGCCCAGGCAGCGTTTATCGGGCGGTTCATGGGCAACTATTGGTCTACGATCACCCTGGTAGGACTGCTCGTCCAGTTGCTGCTGGTCTCGCGAATTATCCACATGGCCGGACTCGCGCGCGCCCTGATGGTCACACCGATCGCATTTCTGGCCGGCTATCTGCTCATCGGAATCGTGCCGGTATTCGCGATGCTCGAGTCGGTGCTGGTCATGCACAAGAGCCTCGACTACTCGCTCTTGAACACGACCCGCTGCGCACTGCTGCTCCCGACGAGTCGCGACGAGAAATATCAGGCCAAGACGGCCATCGACACGCTTTTCTTTCGGGTGGGCGACCTGCTCTCGACGCTCTCGGTCATCGTCGGCCTGAGGCTCCTCAAGGATGCGCGGCTGGAGTTCGTCTGGCTGATCATCGTCCTCAGCGCCACGATGACGCTGGTCGCGTGGCTGGTCGGGCGCGAGTACTCGCGTCGCTTCGGAGTGCCGCGTGAATCGTCAGGGCGCGGTGCCCTCCCCGCCACCGGACCGGGCGCGGTACTCGCTCAGTAGCAGGTCGCGGCGCTTCAGCAGCGCATCGATCTGCCGTCGCTGCAGATAGGGGCCGAGTTCCTCACGCAGCATCTCGCGATTCAGGGTCTTCAGGCGTTCGGCGAGCGCCGGCGGCACCTGGATCTCCGCTTGGTACAGCAGCGCCAGCTTCTTCTGATACAACGCGAATGCCCGCGTGTGGTCGATCAGCACGAGCATCCAGTCGTTCGTGAAGAGCGCATTCTCCTGCGTGCGATCCGTGTTGGCGATCAGGAAGTCGAAAACGTTCATCAGGTTGTACTGCGGCGCCAATTCGCACCAGCCCGTGGGCTTCAACTTCTGCTCGAGCATCTTGCGCAGGTTAATCGAGTCGTCGACCCAGAACTGCAGAATTCCCCGATTGCCTTTGATGGTTCGTGGAACCGTTACCGGCACCATGTCGAGTCCGAGCAGGCGATCGAGCTTGTAAGCTGCCAGTTCGTACTCGAACCGGTCGGATTCGTTCAACGCCCGCGTATGATCGGCGATGCCGAAATCCGTTGAGAGCTGCTTGAAGACGGCTCGTAACTCCACACCGTCCTTGCGCAAGCTGACGCGGCGCGGATTGGTGATGCCGGTGTCGAGCTCCTCGATGCTGACCACTTCTGCCTGCTCGAGCCACTGCTCCAGCGCATCGTCATCGAGGCCCTTGGGACGCGGACCGACGGCGCGCGGAAGGACCTCAGGCTGCAGGCGCTGGCCGGGCCGATCCGCATAGGCGACGGTCCAGCGGCCTTCTTCGAAAATGAGCGCTGCCGGCGAGCCGTCGTAAACGGACGGTAGCATGCCAGTATCGAGCAGAATGACCCGCCCATCGAATCGACTCAGCACCCTGCCGGTCGGCGAGACGGTATGCCCGGCAACCAATTGCGAAACCCCAAGTTTCGCCAGCGCCGCATCCACATTCTCGGCTTCCGTGTACGGATAGCACAGGGCCTGACCGCGAAACCACGTCGGGCCTTTGGGCGTGAAGATCTCCGTGTCCTGCATAGCGAGCAATGTCTTCGATTGTTGCTCAGCCCCTCTGCTTGCAACGGTGTCCGGCTGCTCGAGGAAAGGCACGGGTCGGACGAGGCTAAGCTCCGTCTCGATCGCCGCCCACGTCTGCAGGTATTCGGCGAGCTGCGTATGCAGCGTCTGGTTGGTGGCTTCGAGACCCAGCCGCGCGACCATCCCGGGGAGCCCGCCATGCACGAACGCGGTGTCGTTGATCGTGAGCAGGAATGGCTTGGTCAGGAGCCACGCGCCGTACTGGCCGGTTGCTGAGAACGCCTGCCGGCGCGCGAAATAGCCGGCCGGGAAAGCTGTGTCGAATTCCGCACGTGCCGCATCGGGTTCCTGCGCTTGAACGAGCTGCCATGCCTCATCGCGCAGTTTGGCGTCTTCAGGCCCGGCAAATGCCGCGTATTCGGCCACGCTGACATAGCGCAGGTCGCCAACGATGTTCATCACCTCGTGATTGCCGAGGAGCTGGTGCACAGCGCCACCCGCGTCCCTGGCTTCGCGCTCGAGGCGCATGAGCAAGTCCAGGACCTTGCGCGAATCAGGTCCGCGGTCGAGCAGGTCGCCCAGGCTGACCAGATGCGTATCGCCGCCCCGCCAATGCAGCGAATCGTCGATGACCGCGGTTTCGCGCAGCACCGAGAGCAGCTCCTGATAAGCACCATGCACATCCGGAAACACGACCACACGGTGTACATCGTTGAATCGAAATTCCGAGTCTCCTGCGACCGCAGGACCGGCCAGCAGCAAGGCGCAGACGACAATCAAGCCGCGACGCATCGCGTTCACAAAGCGACCCCAATGGCGCGTAGATTCAAGCTGTTGCATGAGGCGTATCATCATCCTTTCTTGTTCGGTGCACCACAGAGAGCCCCCGCATGACGACGCTCGCAGGAAAGATAATGCTCCGACGCAGCCCGTTGTTTCGCGGCCTGACGCCCCCGGCATTGGAGCGCATCGTGGAGCTAGCCGGACAGCGCAGCTACAGTGCTGATGAGGTCGTGTTCAGTCAGGGCGATCCTGGGGACGCTCTGTATGCCGTTATCACCGGCAAAGTCCGCATCAGCGCCGGCGCGGCCGACGGCCGGGAAATCTTTCTCAACATCATGGAACCCGGCGATTCATTCGGTGAGATCGCATTGCTGGACGGCGGCACGAGAACCGCGTCAGCCACCGCCACCCTTCCTTCAGAACTGGTCACGATCCGGCGCGAACATTTCCTCGGATTGCTCGAACGCGAACCGCGGGTCGCACTGGAACTGCTCCGTCTCTGCGGTGAGCGCCTGCGCTGGACCAGTGGGCTCGTGGAGGATGCTGCGCTGCTCAAGGCACCCGCGCGCCTGGCCAAGCGCCTGCTGAGTCTTGGCCGGCTGCACGGCGAGCCATCCGCGAGGGGCGTCACTTTGCGCATTTCACAGGAAGACCTCGCGAGGTTTCTCGGCGTGTCACGGCAAGTCGTGAATCAGTATCTTCAGGGTTGGAAGGGCCGCGGCTGGGTGGAACTCGGGCGCGGGACCGTCACCGTGCGCGATGAGGCCGCGATCAAGGAGACTGCACAGGAGCACTACTCTTAACCAGGTGTCAACGAAACTGGTAGCAACCCGCAGCAGCTGCGGTTTGCCACGGATCTCAACGAGTTGATCCGGTGCCCGCCACGATCCGGAAAGAACTGGCCAACGCCTTCAAACCGCGCGAGGAAGAGCAGGCTATTCAACCTGGGCAATCAGAAAATCGTAGCGTTGCCGGTGCTGAAAGGGTTTCCGGAATCCCAGGGCCCTGTGGTGTTCCTTGATCTGAAACCGGTTCCCGTCGAGCCATTTGCGCGTCTTGCGCGCCTGCCCGCTCCATTGCGGCACCGTCAGCGCCAGGACACCGCCGGGCAGCAGCGCTTTCGTTAGTCCCGGCAGCAATTTCGCGGCCGGCATCCAGTCCCCGATCAGGCCCACGCAGAGTACACACTCGAAAGCATCAACCCATTCGATGACCGTCGCATCTCCTACCCGGACCTCCCGGTAACCGCGCAGTCTGGCTTTTTCGGCCATGGCAGCGGACAAATCTATTCCCAAAACCTGATGGCCCGCATGGATGAGGTTTCGGCCTGACAGTCCCGTGCCGCAACCCACGTCCAGAATCCGAGCCCCGGCGGATAACCAGGGTTTCAGGCGTTCGGCCATGATGTCCGGCGCGCGGTACCAGCGTGCCGCATCGGCGTCATAGTCTCTTGAACCCCAGACGTATCGCAGCCCCTCACGCGCCCAGCGATCGAAGTATTCGCCCGTCTCGCAAGCGAGTTGCTCCGACCAGCGCTCGCGGCGAAACCACATTGCTCCGCGTCAGGTCAGGTACACGACGCGCCCAATCCATGCGATCAGAAGACCAATGAGGATTCCGATCAATAATAGAGACGTTGGTGATTTGGGTATGCGCATCGCGGGACCTCTACAGTTGCTCACCCCTGATCAATCGAGTATAGCGCGGAAGCGCTCCAGGTCTTGCAACGCCTTGAACTCCGGATCCGCCTTGACCAGTTCCTTCGGATAACCCAGTACCACGGCAGCCGCTATTTCATCGAGCGCCTGGTCATTACGGTCCAGTGACGCTTCGATCAACGCCCTGTAGTAATGCATGTAGGGATCATCCGGAGCGAGCTGAGTGGCCCGATCTATGGCCTGTCGCGCTTTGAGTTCCATGCCCAGGTTCACATAGTAGAGACTCAGGTCCGCCAGAGCTTTCTTGTCGTTCGGGTTTACATCGAGCGTGCGTAAAGCCAGCTCCAGGGCCCGTTCATAGGTTGAGCGGACAAGATCCTTTTTGACGTCCGTATAACGATAGGCGGAGGCGAGATTGCCCCAGATCCAGTGCACATCCGGCGACGCTATCACGGCTTTTTCGAGAGCAACGGCGGCGCTTTGGAAATCGCCAAAATAGTAATACATGGCGCCAAGGCTGGAATAACCCTCTCCGGTAGCCTCGAGCTTCAGCGATTCCTTGAAGACGACAATCGCCGACTTGAAATCTCCCGACAAGGAGTAGGAACCACCCAGCCGATTCAGAACTAGGGCGGTATTCGGCCATATGACTGCCAGTCGCTTGAACATCTGTGCGCTCTCGGCATAACGGCCGAAGTCCGACAACAACTCCCCCTGCGCCATGTAGGCAGCCCCAAGACTCGGCTGAAGTTTGATGGCCCGATCGAAAAGTGCTTCCGCCGCGGTGGGGTTGTTCAGAGAGGATTCCACCTGGCCCATGGCCACCAGGGCCTCGGCATTGGGTCGAGCCTGATTGATCAGGGGTTCCAGCTTCTCTCTTGCCTGGTCAAACCGGCCTGTCATGCGATACAGGTTGGCCAGCGCGATCTTCACCTCCTCGAGATCCGACTCCATGTCCAGCGCCAAGTTGCACGCCGTCTCCGCGTCGTCTACGTAACGTGGCGTGCTGGTGAGTTCATGGAGCAATAGATAGGCTTCGCAAACCCCAGCCTGAGCACGCGCAAAAGACGGATCAATTCGGAGCGCGTCACGGAAGTAAAGCTCAGCCTGCACGAGGGCGTCTGCAGACCGGGGCCCCCGCAGCAGCGCTTTGCCCTGGAGATAAATGTCGTAGGCTTCAATGTTCTGCGTCGGTGCCCGGGCTATGCGCGCTTCGGCCTCGGGCTCGAGGACCACCCGAAGGCTGCCGGTAATTTCTCGCGCAATGTCTTGCTGGATCAGAAAAATATCATCGACGCGTCGATCATAGGTCTGCGACCACAACTGCAAACCGGTGCTCCCATCCACCAATTCCGCAATCACCCGCACCCGGTCCCCCTGTTTCCGCACGCTGCCGCTGAGCAGGTTCGCCACTTGCAGGGTTCTCGAAATCTCCTGAATATTGCCATCACGGTTTTTTTTGAAATGGAAGGAAGAGGTTCGCGAGGCCACCTGCAAACCTTTGACCCGGGTCAATGTATACAGAAGCTCTTCGGACAGGCCATCGCTGAAATATTCATTGGATGCATCATCCGACAAATTATCGAAAGGCAGCACGGCCACGGAATGCTGTGATGCCCGGGCGCCTTCCTGTTGCGGGTAAAAAATCACGGCAAGCACGGTAACGACGGCGATGGCAGCCAAAGTAATTACCCAACGACCGGATACTCGACGCTGGTCATGCTCGTCGAGCTCGCTTAGATCCGGCGTTTTAATCTCCTCGCCGCTGAGCAGGTAGACATCCACCGGATGATCCACATTCTTGAGCTGCTTCCGGCCGAGAAACTCGGTACAGATGCCCTGTTTGTTGCGCACCGCATCGTGCACCTGCTCGGAAATTGAAATGTCGCCCGGGCCTGCCAGCTCCTCGATCCTCGAAGCGATATTCACGCCATCGCCAAACACGTGGCCCTGGGCAAAGATGACATCGCCCACATGAATACCGATGCGAACGCTCAGCCTTTCTTCGTCCGCCAGGTGGCGTCGTACGAGCAGGGCGCAGTTAACCGCATCGATGGCGCTGCCAAAACTGGCGAGCACGCCGTCCCCGGCGGTTTCCAGCCACTCGCCATCGGAGCGGTTGATGGCCCGTTTGAGAGTTTTGCGGAACTTTTTGAGAAGAAAGAGAGCTTCGGACTCGTTCTCGGCCATCAGGGCGGTATAGCCCACGATGTCCGTGAACATGATGGCGGCAAGTTTTCGATGCTCGTCCATGGGGCACTGATCTCGTCAGGGTCGCAACTGTGGCAAATGTGTGGCAAACGCGGGTAGGCGGTTAGTACCCTGACAGATAAGTATTTGTTTTTACTGGCGCCCCGGGCCGGAGTCGAACCGACGACCTGCCGCTTAGGAGGCGGCCGCTCTATCCACTGAGCTACCGGGGCGAAACCGGCGCAATGTTACCCGAGGACCGGCCATGACGGACCGGTCCCCGAGACACTCCAGACAGGCGCGCCGCGCGACTAGACGGCCGGTGCCGCCGCCATGGCATGCGCTGGCCCAACCGGCCTTGGCGCGGACACGGATGCCTCAACCGCAATAGTGGCCCGCTCGACCGTCCCGGCCGCGCTGGTCACCGCCTGGGTCGCCACTTTCTCCACCTTTCGGGTCGCCGCACGCACTGTCCTCGCGCTGCTCTTGATCGCCGACCGTGCCTGGCGCTTGGCTGACTTCACCGTCTTGCGGGTAGCCGCCGTTGCCTTGCGGACGGTCCTGCGTGCGGTGCTCGCGGCCCTGCGCGCAACCTTGCTAACTGTCTTGCGCGCCGTCGTGCTCCTGCGGGCGCTCTTCCTGCGTGCAGCCGGGCGACGCTTGCTCTGTGTCGTGCTGCGCCGAGCGGCCTTTCTCGCCTTCTTTCTCGTTGCCATCTGCCATCTCCCGATATTCCTGACGCCACTCCAGCGTCGCGGTACGCGACGCGTGGCCCTCAAGCTAGGACGCGCATACGTGCCTGTCAATGGTAGAAATTTGGTGGAGCGGAAGGGGATCGAACCCTCGACCTCTGCATTGCGAACGCAGCGCTCTCCCAGCTGAGCTACCGCCCCACGACGAGGGCCGGGATTGTAAAGACCCGGTGCACTTGCAGCAAGCGAAGCGGCCGGCGCCGGAGACTCCCGTGGGCGCATCGTGTAACGTTGCGGCAATCATGAAGATCCGCGACGCCACGGTGGCTGACCTGGAATTCATCGCCGGCGCCAACCGGGCGCTGGCGCAGGAAACGGAGGGCCAGGTGCTGGATCCGGCTCTGCTTGTGCCAGGTATCCTTGCCGTTTTCGAGGATCCGGCGCTCGGTCGCTATTACCTCGCGGAAGTTGATGGCCGGCCGGTCGGACAGCTGATGACGACCTACGAGTGGAGCGATTGGCGCAACGGCGTATTCCTCTGGATCCAGTCGGTCTATGTGCTGCCCGATTACCGCGGCTCGGGCGCGTTCAGGTCCCTGTTCGGGCACCTGCAAGAGCTCGCGCGTGCCGATTCGCGCATTTGCAGGATCCGCCTGTACGTGGATCGCGGCAACGAGCGGGCCCAGGAGGTCTATGCCTGTCTCGGCATGCATCGCTCAAATTACGGCGTCATGGAATCGGTGTTTCGCGGCCCCGAATCCCATGGCTGAGGAGGGTTTCTATGCTCGCAATCGGTGAACGCGCTCCGGACTTCGCATTGCCCGACCAGGACGGCCGGGAGCAACGACTTTCTCAGCTCCTGAATGGCCAGGCGCTGATCCTATATTTCTACCCGGCTGATTTCACGCCGGGCTGCACCAAGGAAGCCTGCGACCTGCGCGATCTGCACACGCAGATCCTGTCCGCCGGATTACGAGTCGTCGGCGTCAGTCCGCAGCCGCCTGAAAGCCACCGCCGCTTCAGGGACCAGCACGGCCTGCCCTTCACACTGCTATCAGACGTCGACAAGATCGCAATCAAGGCCTTCGATGTCGACGGGCCGCTTGGCATCGGCGTCCGGCGTGCGACTTTCCTGCTCGACCCGCAACGGCAAATCATCGATGCCGTGCTGGCTGACCTGCGAATCAGTCGTCACCAAGAATTCGTCGAGCGCGCGATTGCCGCTAGGGAAAGTCGAAGCGCGTGACCGAGGCGCGGCTGAATCTCGGCAACGCTACGACGTAGACGATTCCGTATTCGCTCTCGGCCATCGCTGGCACCTTTTGGCCTGACAACTTCTCGACTATTTCCGGTACCGTATTGGAGTGCCCGACGATCAGCACGCGACCACCCCGGTAGTCGGCGCGCGCGCGATCGGCAACCAGCGCAGTATCGGCGGCCGGGATGACAATGACGGGGACGCCCAGCCGGTTCGCCAGTGGCCGCACCGTCTCCTGCGTGCGACGAAACTCGCTGACGAAAATGCCCTGGATCCGGAATTCCGCCGGTGCCTGGCCTAGAACATGCGCCAGCTCCTGTGCCCGACCCTCACCAGCCAGCGATAGCGGCGGATCCTCCGCCGGCAGCGCCGCCTTTTCGGCATGGCGCATCACGATGATCGTCGTGGTCGAGGCCGAGGCGAGCAGCCAGACGGCAAGTGCAACAATGAAGACCGCGGCCAGCGCGGCCAGCCAGACCGGGGCCAACAGGGGACGCCGCCGCAGGTTCGCGTATTCCTTGTGCATGCGGCGAATGATACTCCCGCGCTGCTCAGGCGCGAACGAGTTCCTGGCCGGTGGCTTCGATGGCTGCCAGCGTTGATCGGACGTCTTCCCAGGTGGTCTGGTGGGACATGATGCAGAGCCTCAGCGAGTAAGCGCCGCGTAAGCGCGTGGATGACAGCATGGCAATGCCATTCGCAATGACGCTCGCCTGGACCTGCTCGTTGATTTCATCGAGCCCGCCAAAGGGCAACTGCGAGCCCTGAGGTCGCACGCGAAAACAGAGTATGCCCAGCGACGGCGGGCTCAGCAGTTCAAGACTCGCCGATTCGCGGACATAGTCGCCGGCACGATCGGCGAGCTCGATGCCGCGCGCGATCGCCTGGCGAAACGCCGCCATGCCGAAGGTCTGGATCGACATCCACACCTTGAGCGCACGGAAGGAGCGCGTCAGTTGCAGGCCACGGTCGGCAAAATTGACCTGCTCCATGCCGAGACGCGTGTCCTGCAGGTACTCAGGATGGATGCTGAAGGCCTGCTCAAGCTTCGCGACGTCCCGGACCATCACGCAGCCGGCTTCGAATGGCTGGAACAGCCACTTGTGGGCATCCAGGCTGATGGAATCTGCGAGATGCATGCCATCCAGAAGCGCCCTTCCCGGCTCGCAGACCATGGCGAATCCGCCATAAGCCGCATCCACGTGCAGCCAGATTTTCTCGCGTGCACAAAACGCGGCCATTTCTGGCAACGGGTCGATCGCACCGGTGTTGGTCGTGCCGGCATTGGCGCAGACCGCGATCGGCGTATAGCCACTCTCACGTGCGGCAGTGACGACGCGCCCGAGTTCGCCAATCCGTATCCTGAAACTATCGTCTGAGCTGATCTTGAACATGCCGTCGGGCCGCACACCGATGATGCGGGCGGCGCGTTCCAGCGCACTGTGGCTCTGGTCGCTCATGAAGACTGCGGGGCGCGCGGGCGCACCATGATGCTCGCGAGCGGCCACTAGCGCATCGAGGATCGCTGCCGAGCCGCCCGAGGTGAACAGGCCGCCGCCTGATTCCGGATAGCCGATCCATTGCCGGAACCAGTCGATCACGACCAGCTCGAGCTGGCTCGGACCACCGGACCCAAGCCAGGTGCCCTGGAAAATGTTGAAGCCAGTCGCAAGGTAATCCGCAATCACGCCGGGCCAGGTCGGCGAAGACGGGACGAATGCGAAGAAGCGCGGGTGATCGACGCGCGCAGCGACCGGCAGCACCTCGCGCACGGCGCGCTCGAGGACGGCAAGGGCATCCCGCCCCTGCTCCGGCGGCGGTTCGCGCAGCAACGGTTCGAGTTCGGCCCGCGATGCGCCGCGCCAGGGCGCCTCATCCCGCAGACCTTCGACACGGGCGACGATCAGTTCCGTCGCGCGCTGCGCAAGTGCCTGCATCGCTTCAGCGGACATGCTGAGGCTCGGTGATTCAGCGTCGATTTTCTTGCTCATAAATTGGCGGAGAGGGTGAGATTCGAACTCACGAGCCCCGTGAGGGGCTGCCGGTTTTCAAG
>CAYYQQ010000026.1:0-30308 GCA_964473595.1 uncultured Steroidobacteraceae bacterium
GGGCGCCGACACGGCCAGAGCGCGCCGGACGCATGATGACCTGCACCAATGCAGGTTGCGCCACGGAATTTTTTCCGCGCGTGGACCCGGCGATCATCGTGCTCGTCACGCAGGGTGACCGGACCCTGCTCGGTCGCCAGGCCGGCTGGCCCGAGGGCCGCTATTCCACGATCGCGGGCTTTGTCGAGCCGGGCGAAAGTCTCGAGGACGCGGTGCGCCGCGAAGTGCTCGAAGAGACCGGCGTCCTGACCGGTACGATAGATTACCAGTCATCGCAGCCCTGGCCCTTCCCGCGTTCGTTGATGCTCGGCTTTCGCGCCGAGGCACTCTCAGTCGAAATCCGGCTCGGCGACGAAGAACTCGAGGACGCTCGCTGGTTTAGTCGCGCGGAGATCGCCGCCGGCACGCCATTGCTGCCATTTCGGCAGTCGATCGCATTCCGGCTGATCGAGGAGTGGTACGACGCCGGAAGCGTGCGTCCACTCGCCGAGGAGACGCGGCTGCACGGGCGAGGATAGTGGGAGCCTCTGATCTGCTCCCGCGTGGGCGCGACCGCGTGCGATTTTCGTCCCTGGCAAGAAGCGAGGAGCGATGTGTATCGTGATACATGAGCGACGAGCGACGCCGCCAGGGGCGAAAATCGCCCGGTCCCTGCGGGTTACGCACCGGCGGGGGCGCGATTGCGTTGCTCGCCTCGTCCATAGTCCGTGCTATGGGACTTCGGCTCGCGCCTTGTCGCGCCCCCGCGCGCGCGTAACGCGCCTCATGCGGGAGCAAATCAGAGGCTCCCATCCATGTGCCTGGTCCTGATCGCTTACCGCACGCACCCGCGCTACCGGCTGGTGCTCGCCGCCAATCGCGACGAGTTCCACGCGCGGCCGGCCGAGCCATTGCACTGGTGGAATAACGGTCCGCCGCTGCTCGCGGGCCGTGACCTGCAGGCCGGCGGTGGCTGGCTGGGGCTCGACGCCTCGGGCCGCATCGCCCTCGTGACGAACTACCGCGACCCATCATTGCCGCGACCCGAAGGCACTTCCCGCGGAACGCTGATCGGCGAATTTCTCGGTGACAGGCAGGGTGCAGCCGAATTCGTGCGCGCGACTGCATCGCGTGCGGGGCAATTCAGCGGCTTCAACCTGCTCGCAATGGATCACGAGGGCCTGGGCTACGTCACGAGCCATCCCGAACCCGAGGCGCGCACGCTCCTGCCTGGCGTCTATGGCCTGAGCAACCGGCAACTCGATACGCCCTGGCCGAAACTGCTGCGCACACGCGAGCGTTTCGAGCGGGAATTGGCGAGCGATCATCCGCAGCCCGAAGCGCTGATGTGCTTGCTGTCGGATCGCACGATGGCTGCCGACGATGCGCTACCCGATACCGGCATCGGCCTCGAATGGGAGCGCCTGCTGTCGGCACCTTTCATCGTCAGCGACGGCTACGGCACTCGCTGCAGCACCGTCGTGCTGATCCGCAATGACGGCCGGGTCACTGTCGAGGAACGCAGCCATGCGACGGACGGCAGTGCGACCATCCGCGTCCGCATGGCATACGAGTCCGAAGCGCCGCGATGATCCGCTGTCTTACATTGCTGTTGCTCGCGAGCCTGGTGTGGACGCCCACTGCCCACGCGGCAGATCCGATCGAGGTCCGGATCGAGGGGGTCGAGGAACCGCTGTTGGAAAACGTACTCGCACTCTTGAGCCTCAAGCGTCACGCGCGCTCGAAGGAACTCGATGAGGAATTGGTCGGGCGGCTGACGCAGCGCGCCCCCGGCGAAGTCGGTACGGCATTGCGCCCGTACGGCTATTACGAGCCCGTCGTCGACACCGAACTCACCCGGAACGGCGACGGCTGGCTGGTAATCGTCAGGATCGATCCGGGTCCGCCGGTGATCCTCGTCGAGCAACAGATCGAGCTCACCGGCAGCGGCCGCGACGAGCCGTTGCTGCGGCAGGCGCTTGGGCGCTCGACATTGAAGACCGGACAGCGCCTCAGCCACGTGGACTACGACCAGCTGAAGGGCGAGCTGTTGCGCACCGCCGCCGGCAACGGTTACCTCGATGCCGAATTCATCCGCAGCGAACTGCTGGTCGATCCCGCCGCCCACGAGGCGCGCGCGAGGATCACATTCGAAACCGGCGAGCGCTACCGCTTCGGCCCGACCATCATCGAGCAGGATTTCCTGCGCGCCGAGCTGGTCGAACGGTACCTGCGCTACCGCGAGGGCGACTGGTACGATGCCGGCGCATTGCTGCGCACGCAGTTCGCGCTGGACGACTCCCAGTACTTCGCCGTCGTCGAGGTGCTGCCAGAGGAGCGCGACCGCGTGCGCAGGATCGCCCCGATCCGGATCACGTCCGGACCGAACAAACGCGACCGTTACACGGTCGCCGCAGGCTATGCGACGGATACCCTCGTGCGCGGCACGCTCGGCTGGGAGAACCGCCGCGTGAACCGGAACGGACATCGCCTGCGCGCCGAAATCCAGGGCTCCAGCATTGAAGAAAGCGTCCAGCTCACCTATGCGATCCCGTGGACCGACCCGGCGCTCGAGAAGCTGTCTTTCGAGCTGCGCGGCTTCCGCGAGCAGCGCGCCGACGTCGAGACAACCGGCGGCACCTTCACGGTGGCATTGGCCCAGGTGCGGGGCAACTGGCAACGCGTGCTCTCGGTGACTGCCGACGCCACGCGCGACAAGGTCGTCACGACGACCGGCACGACGACCGAGGTCACCCGCCTGGACAGCCGTCTGCTGGTGCCGGGGATCTCGTACTCGTTGCTTCCCCCTGGCTTTCTCGGCGTCAATGCGGTGCCACATGGCTTGCAGGCCGAACTGCTCGGCTCGACCTCGGCGCTGGGCTCCGATACGAATTTCACGCGCCTGCTGATTCGCGACGAACGGCGCTTCCATCTCACCGGGCGCTGGAGCCTGCAGTTACGCGCTGAGCTCGGCGCGAGTGTGGTCGGCGAATTCCAGGAATTGCCGGCCAAGTACCGTTTCTTCGCGGGCGGCGACCGCAGCGTGCGCGGTTATGGCTATGAGGAGCTGTCGCCGGTCGACGCCGACGGCAACCACATCGGCGGCCGGCACCTGATGACTGGCAGCATCGAACTGCAGCGCGACCTGCCGCGCAACTTCGTCGCGGCGTTGTTCGTGGATGGCGGCAATGCCGTCAACAATTTCGGCGACCGGCTCGAGTACTCGGCGGGCATAGGTCTGCGTTACCGCCTGCCGTTCCTCAGTGTCGGCCTTGACGTCGCACAATCGATCTCCGAGCCCGATCGCGGCCCGCGGCTGCACCTGAACTTCACGCCGGAACTCTAGGATGCCTCCGGCAATGAAGATGAAGACCCGATGGCTGCTGGTGTTGACGGCACTTGCGATCCTCGTCGTGGGCGCAGGCGCGGCCTGGTTGCTTGCCACCGAAGCGGGCCTTGCGCGCGCCGTGGTGATGCTGGAATCGCTCGACAACGTAAAGATTCGCATCACCGGTGCGCGGGGACGGCTGATCGGCCCGCTGAGCGCCGATGCGATCGTCATCGAGCACACGAACGCGAATATCCGCATTACCGGATTCGATGCCGACTATGAACCCACCGAGATCCTGGCCGGGCGCATATCGGCCAAGCGCGCGCGCGCCGCGACGATCGCGATCCAGATGCACGCACATGACAAGAAGCCCGGGCCGCCTTCCTTCATGCCGCGCTGGCTGACCCTCGCGATCGACGATGTCGCCGTCTCGGAACTCATCATCACATCGCCGCACGGCGCAGTTCTGCGGCTGCACGCAGTCAGCGGCTCCGCGAAGATCACCCGCTCCCAGATCCGTTTCGCGGATGGAGCCGCGGACGCCGGCAGCTGGACGGTCGCCGGCGCCTCGGGTCGCGTGCTGGCGCGCGACCCCGTTGCGATCGAGGCCGACGCCGCCTGGTCGCTGATGGCGGAACGCGAACTGACCGGCGTCGCGCGCGCAAGCGGCGATCTCGACCGCCTGCTCGTGAAAGCGCAAATCTCGGCACCCGGCAAGGGAACCGCCGATATCGAACTGACGAAGCTGACTGGCGAATTTCGCTGGGTGGGCAAGGCCGAGATCGCGAGTCTCGATCTCGGCCAGTGGATCGACCCGGCGCCATTCGGCCCGCTGCGCGCAACGTTTGATGGCCGGGGCAATCTTTCACACTACGCGTTCACAGGCCTGATCCACGGCGAGCAATTGCCGGCCTCCGGCATGACTTTGGCGGGTGCGGCCGACTACGCGGATGGACTGGTCAGCATTCCGGAGCTGAGGCTTGCCGTACCGGGCGGCGCGACTGTCCGGATGCAGGGCACGATGACCGCGACCGGGCAGCCGGCATTCGACATGAACGCCGAATGGACTGATTTTTCCTGGCCATTGGTCAGATCCGCAGTCGTGCGCTCGAGTACGGGCACGTTGCAGGCCAAGGGTTGGCGCGAGTTCAACTATCGCCTGGCCGGAAAGTTCCAGCCGCTGGACGCGCCGCCCGCCGAGGGTTGGGCCGCGGGCCGGTTCACCGCGACGCAGCTCATCGTCGAGGAGTCCTCGTTGCAGGTGCTCGGCGGGCGCATCGAGGCCAAGGGCATGCTGGCCCGCGACGAGCATCGCGCGTGGACGATTTCCGGCCGCGCGCAGGACATCGATCCGGCGACGCTGCGCAAGGATCTGCCGGGGCGGTTGTCCTTCGCCTATGCGGCTTCCGGTTCGGGTCTCGACGAGGGCGCGCGCTGGGCCGCAGCGGTTTCCGGGCTCTCGGGCCAGTTCCGCGGCCAGGTCGTGGGTGGCGGAGGTACCGTCCGACGACAGGGGGCGCTGACCCAGTTCGAACGGGTGGCGCTCGCCATCGGACCTGCGCACCTGCAGCTCGAGGGCAGCCTGGGGCCCCAGTCAATGCTCGATGCAAAGCTGGTTGCCAACGATCTTTCGGGTTTCCTTCCGGAGCTGGGTGGCCGCATCGACGCCACGCTGCGGGTCCGCGGCTCGTCGGTCGACTTCGCGTTCAAGGGTCACGACCTCGCATGGGAGGAAAATCAGGCGGCCGTGTTATCGGCTGATGCGAAGATCGACCTCGAGGATCGCCAGACATCCTGGCTGCGCCTGCGCAGCGCGGGCCTGCGTATTGCCGGACAGACACTGACGGAAACGCGCCTCTCGCTCGACGGATTCACGCGTGACCATCGCGTCGAGTTCCGGGTCGGCGCCGGCGAGGATGCGGTCGAGTTGCTGGGCCGCGGCTCATATCTGGATCAGCGCTACACACTCCAGACGCAGAGCATCGTCGCGGCCGGTCCGCGCGCCCCGCCCTACCAGCTCGAGGCGCCGACCCGACTGATTGCCTCTTTCGATCATGTCGAGCTTGCGCCGGCTTGCTTCGTTTACGAGACACGACGCATCTGCGCTGAGGGTCGCTGGCAACGCAATACGGGTTGGTCGTTGCAAGCCGCTACCCAATCCTTCCCGCTTGAAGCGAAAAATTTCGGGGTATCGGGCCGGCCGCGTTTTCACGGGCAGCTGTTCGTCGAAGCGCGCGCCTCCGGCGTCGCCGGGCAGCCATGGCTCGCCGAGGTGCAGGCCGAGATCCGCGAGGCCTTGTTCCAGTATGAATCCGCCAGCGGCAAGGAGGAGTCCATCGCGCTGGGTCGGACGATAATGACACTGCAGAGCGACCCCGAGCGTCATCGGCTGAATCTCCGGCTCGTGGATGCCGTCGCCGCCGACCTGACAGCGGAACTGGTCGCCGAACGCAGCGCGGGTGTCCCGTTCAGCGAACTGCCGGTCACCGGCAGCGTGCGCGGCGCGACGCGCCAGCTCGACCTGCTGCCGCTACTGTTCGAAGACATTGATCATGCGTCCGGCAGCCTGGTGCTGGATCTCGCGGTTTCGGGACGGCTCGCGGCACCCCGGCTGCAAGGCGAGGCGCGCCTCACCGACGGGACGCTGGATTTTTACCAGGCCAACCTGCGGCTACGGGAAATCCAGGCGACGCTGGCGCTGCAGGAAACCGGGCTTGATCTGCGCGCGACCGCAACCGCGGGCGGCGGATCCCTCAACGTCGACGGTCGGCTCGGCTGGCAAGAGCGTCACCTGAATGGCGTTCTGACCATGAAGGGCGAACGCCTGTTGTTGGTGGACGTTCCCGAAGCGCGCGTCCTCGCCTCGCCGGATTTGCGCTTTGCGCTGGCCGATCGACGCATCGACGTGACCGGCAGCGTGACCATCCCTGAAGCGCGCATCGTCCCCGTCGCAACCGCGAACGCCGTGCTTGTCTCGACCGACGAACGGATCCTTCGGCCGGAAGAGGAAGCCGACGGGCGCGCGCCGTTCGAGGTCGCAAGCGATGTGCGGCTCACGCTCGGTAACAAGGTCAAAATCGACGCTTTTGGCCTGAGCGGCAGGATCACCGGCACCGTGCGCGCGCGCAGTGTGCCGCGCGAGGCCGCGGTCGCTTCCGGCGAGTTCAAGATTGAGGACGGAAAATACAGCGCCTACACGCGCGAACTCGACGTCGAGCGGGGGCGGCTACTCTTCAGCGGTGGCCCGGTCACCGATCCCGGCGTCGACTTGCGCGCTTCGCGTAAATTGCCAGGCTATACCGTGGGTGTCATCGCGCGCGGCCCCCTGCGCAAGCCCCAGTTGACCTTGTACTCTGAGCCGTCGCTGCCGCAGACGCAGATCGCATCGATGCTGATCGTCGGGCGGACACTCGATAGCCTGCAGGACAAAGACGCCGGGAGCCTCAGCGCCCAGCGCCCGGGCATGACCGCCCAGGGCAGTGCACTGCTCGCCGGCCAGCTCGGCCACTATGTCGGGCTTGACGAGGCCGGCATAGCGGAAGACGCGGGCTCGCGCAGTTCCTTCGTGCTCGGCAAGTTCCTGTCGCCACGGCTCTACGCCAGCTACGGCATCTCGCTGGTCGACAAGATCAACACGCTCAAGCTGCGTTACACGGTCGGCGACCGCTGGGTGCTTTCGGTCGAGTCCGGCCTCGTATCGGCCGCCGATATCGAATACCACATCGAGCGCTGAGCCGCTTGACGACGCTTGCATATTTATGCAAGTATAGTGCACGTTTATGCACACACACGCGCAAAACAACGGCGCACACGCCGCCGCGGCGCGCCGCGAGGCGCTCAGGCGGATCATCAGCCGCTCGCCCGTCGGCCGGCAGGAGGATCTCGTGCGCCTGCTCGACAAGGCCGGCCACCACGCGACCCAGTCGAGTGTCAGCCGCGACCTGCGCGAGCTCGGCGTCGCCAAGCAGGGCGACCGCTATGTGCTGCCCGACGAGTCGGCGCCCGTACTCGACAACTTCGCGGTGGTCGCGGCCTTTGTTCGCGACCTCAAGGCGGCCGGCCCCTGCCTGACCGTTATCCGCACAACCGCAGGCGCCGCGCAAAGCGTCGCGATCGTTCTGGACCGCGCGCAGTGGCCAGAAATCGTCGGCACGCTATCCGGCGACGACACAATCTTTGTTGCTACCCAGGGTGCCGCGACCCAACGCCGCCTGATCGCCCGCCTCCACCAAGAACTCCGGGTCTGAGTACCTCCATGCCCAGCCATTCGTCGGGCGCCGATGAGCCCATCCTGCTTGCTTTCTCCGGCGGCCTCGACACGTCATTCTGCGTGCCCTGGCTCAAGGAGACCTACGGCCGCCCTGTCATCACCGTCACTGTGGACACGGGTGGAATCGACACAGCCGCCGCGCGGCAACTTGCGGATCGGGCGAATCTGCTCGGCGCCAGTTCGCATCACCTCATCGATGCGCGTCGCGACTACTTCGATCGTGTGCTGCGCTGGCTGCTGATCGGCAATATCCGCCGTGGCCAGCTGTATCCACTCTGCGTCGGCGCGGAGCGTTCTATCCAGGCGCAGACGGTCGCGGCGATGGCGCGGAAACTCGGAACTAACACCGTTGCGCATGGCTGCACGGCGGCCGGCAATGATCAGGTGCGATTCGAGGTCGCCTTGCGCACGCTCGCGCCAGGACTCGAAATCCTGGCGCCAGTCCGCGACCAGGCATTCAAGCGTCCCGAGCAACTCAACTATCTCCAGGAGCGCAAGTTGCCGGTACCGCCACATGGCGCTGCGTATTCCACGAATCGTGGCCTCTGGGGGGTGACGATCGGCGGCAAGGAGACGTTGACCTCGACCGGCAGCATTCCGGAAGACACCTGGGTGCTTTCGAAGGATGCATTCACGAAGCCGCAATCGCCGCGACGCATCGTCATCGGCTTCGAGGCCGGCCTGCCCGTCTCGCTCGACGGCGAGGCACTCTCGCCTGTTGCGTTGATCGAGCGGCTGGAAGCGGCGGCGGCACCCTATGGGATCGGCCGCGGCATTCATCTGGGCGACACGATCATCGGCACCAAGGGCCGCGTCGCCTTCGAGGCGCCAGCCGCAACTGTCCTGATCGACGCGCACCGCGAGCTCGAGAAACTCGTGTTGAGCGCGCGCCAGCAACGGATCAAGGATCTCGTCGCCGCGCCTTATGGCGACCTGGTTCACGAGGGCCAGAACCTCGATCCGGTCTGCCGGGACATCGAGGCTCTGTTCGCTTCGTCTCAGGCGCGCGTGACGGGTAGCGTCACGATTCTGCTGTGGCCCGGTTCGGCCTTCGTCGAGGGTGTGGACTCGCCCTGGTCGCTGATGAAGGCCTCGAAGGGCGTGTACGGTGAATCGGCCGGCGAATGGACCGCCGCCGATGCGCATGGATTCTCCAAGATGCTTTCTCTGCCGGGCGTGTTCTGGACACGCGCCGGCGGCGAGGGCCACAAGCCATGATGAAGTCGATCATCGTCGACAAGATCGCCTCGGTTACGCAAGCCTGCGGGCTCTCGCACGAACTGCGGATCTCGACTGACATTCCCTGCGAGGAGGGTGTCGTGCTTGCGGTCGAAATCCTGACCGACAAGGCGCAGTACAACACGCTCGAGCTCACCAGCGGGCGCATGGCGAAGCTCGCGCGCGGCAATGTCGTGGTCGGTGCGCTGGGACACCGCAAGGCCCTGTTCGGCTACTCGGGACACTTGCCAGAAAGGCTTGCCGCTGGTGACGTGATCCAGATGCTGAACATCGGCGGCGTGCTGGGTGTCTGCGACTCCGCAAATCCCGAGAAGGGCCAGCCCTTCGACTGCCGTGTAATTGGCTCCGTGCTGCATTTCCCCTATCTCGGCGAGCGCATCGGCGTGCCAGCGCGCGCCGGCATGCGCAAGCTCGATCACGCGGCCACGCTCGACACCGCCGGCGTGCCCGTCGTCGCACTCGCAGGCACATGCATGGAGGCCGGAAAGACCGCAGCGGCCTGCGCGATGATCTCGCGCATGCGGCATCGCGGACTCACGGTCGACGCTTTCAAGGCGACCGGGGTTTCGCTGCGTCGCGACATCCTTGCGATGGAAGATTCCGGTGCGCGCCGCACGATGATATTCACCGACTTCGGCGTCGTCACGACGACTTCGAAGAACGGGCCCGCGCTGACGCGCACGATGCTGACCGAGATGGCGACCGGCAAGCCAGACGTCATCGTTTTCGAGCTCGGCGACGGAATTCTGGGCGCCTACGGCGTCGAGGCCATACTCGACGCGCCCGACATCAGGAAAGCGCTGACGGCGGTCGTGCTGTCGGCCAACGATCCGGTTGCGGCCTGGGGCGGCGTGAAATTGCTGCGGGACCGCTTCGGCATCGAGCCCGCAGTGGTCACCGGGCCGTCCACCGACAATTCCGTGGGTGTGGACATCATCCGCGAGCAATTGAGTGTCCCGGCCTTCAATGCAATGACGAGCGGCGCCGCTCTTGGTGACTGCGTGATATCGGCCGTTGGTCTCGATTCGGTTGCCCGTTCCGGGGAACTGGAGCAATGAGCGCGCGCCTGCCGGCCATCATCCTGGGCGGCACCGGCTACGTCGCCGGCGAATTGCTGCGCCTCGTCCTCGGTCATCCACGTCTTACACTTGCCGCAATCGCCTCGGACAGCCAGCCCGGCGAGCCTGTCGCACTGGCCTTCCCACACCTGGCCGCGGTCTGCGGCGAGTTGCAATACGTCTCGATCGGACAGGCAACGGAGTTGGCCGCGCAGCTGCCGCGTTCCGCAGTGCTTGCTGCCGCGCCGCACGGCGTTTCGCACAAACTCCTGGACGCCCTCCTCACCCGTGCTGCGGCCGCCGGCACGAAACCAACCGTCGTCGACATATCAGCCGATTTCCGCTACGCCGATCTCGGCGAATACGAGCGCATCTACCAGCACGCCCATGGCGCGCCCGCGCGCGCGTGTGAATTCACTTGCGCCGTGCCGGAGCATCTGGACCGCGCACCGACACCGCATGTCTCGCATCCTGGCTGCTTCTGCACCGCGACGCTGCTCGCCTCCGTTCCGCTGCTCGCGCTCGATCTCGTCGAGCCGCAGATCTATGTTTCCGCAGTGACCGGCAGCACCGGCGCTGGACGCAGCCCGATCGCCGGCACCCACCACCCGCAGCGTCATGGCGATCTTTACACGTATAACCCGCTGACTCACCGTCACGCGGCCGAGATCACGGCACTTGCACGCGCGGCCACAGGCCGCGATGGCCGCTTCGCCTTTGTGCCGCATTCCGGGCCATTCGCGCGCGGCATCCATGCCACCGTTCAGGCGAAGCTCAAGAAGCATCTCGACACGGCCACTGCCATCGCCACACTGCGCGGCTTCTATGAAGGCAGGCCATTCGTACGCGTGCTCGATGAGCCACCGCGCATGAAGGACGTCATCGCGAGCAACTACGCGCATCTGTCGGCGGTCGCCGACGGCAATACGATCGTCGTGATGTCCGTCATCGACAATCTCGTCAAAGGCGCGGCCGGCGGCGCGCTGCAGTGGATGAATCGCCTGCTGGGCTTTGATGAGACTGACGGGTTGACCGCGCCCGCCCCGGGCTGGACCTGAAATGAAAAACTTCCTCGATCTCGCGGACTTCTCGCGCGACGAGATCTTGGATCTTCTCGCGCTCGCGGAACGCCTGCGTGAGCGGCCCGAGCCGGCGGCGCTCAAGGGCCGCGTGCTGGGCCTGCTGTTCTTCAACCCCTCCCTGCGGACGCTGGCCTCGATGCAGGTTGCGATGGCGCGCCTGGGTGGCGAATCCTTCGTGATCACGCCGGGTGCGGGGAGCTGGCAACTGGAAACGCGTGCGGGCGTCACGATGACCGGAAGCGCAGCGGAGCACATCCGCGAAGCCATCCCCGTGCTCGATTCCTACTGCGACGCGCTGGGGGTGCGGGCGTTTGCCGAAGGGTGCGATCTCGCCGCCGACCTCGCGGAACGAAACTTCACGAACATCGCATCGCTATGCCAGCGTCCGCTGATCAATCTCGAATCGGCGGCCAATCACCCCTGCCAGGCCCTTGCCGACTGGAAGACACTCGATGATCTCAAGGTCCCGCGCCGCGGCCGCTTCGTTCTGTCCTGGGTCAATCATCCGCGCGCACTGCCGCTCGCCGTGCCAGCTGCCGCAGCGCACATGGCATCATTGCGCGGCATGGACGTCGTCGTTTTGCGCCCACCCGGTTTCGCGCTGCCTGATTCGATCATGGACAAGGCGCGGCGCGCCGCCGCCTTATCGGGCGGGAGCGTCAGCGAAACCGACGACCGCTCTGCCGCGCTTGCCGGCGCACAGGTGGTCTACGCCAAGGAATGGGGATCGACGGAGCACTACGGCGATGCGGAAGCCGAGGCTCGGGCGCGCAGCGGTCTCGGTGACTGGATGGTCCAGGAGTCGTGGTTCCAGAAGGCCTTGCCGGACTGCCACCTGATGCATTGCCTTCCGGTGCGGCGTAACGTCGCAATTGCCGATGAAGTGCTCGACGGGCCGCGCAGCCGCGTGCTGGCCCAGGCACACAACCGCTTGGTCGTGCAGATCGCGATACTCCACCGCTTGCTCGGCGCCCCCACCGGCAGGCTGCACTGAAACGAGGAGCCGTGACGAGATGGTGACCCACCACATCGACCAGTCCGCCGTGATCGCAGCGCTGCGGGGCGCGGCACCCTACATCCGGCTCTACAAAGGCAAGATCTTCGTTATCAAAGCGGGCGGAGCCGTGTTTGGCGACACCGCCGGCACGCGCAGCCTGGTCGAGCAGATCGCGATCCTGCATCACTTCGGGATCCGCGTCGTGCTGGTGCACGGTGGCAGCCCGCAGCTCGACGAGATGCAGCGTTCACTCGGCATCGAGCCGCGCATGGTTGGCGGACGGCGTGTCACCGACGACAGGTCCATCGACGCGACCACGATGGTGCTGAATGGGCTCATCAACACGCGGATTCTCGCGACCTGCCGCCAGGTCGGCATCGACGCTATCGGCCTTTCGGGCGTGGATGCGGGCCTCGTGCGCGCCATTCGCCGCCCACCGGTCAAGGTGGACGGCGAGTCCGTGGACTTTGGCTATGTCGGTGACATCGTCTCGATCGACACCACCGTGCTGCGCAAGCAACTCGATGCAGGCCTGATGCCGGTCGTCAGCCCGTTGTCGGCGGACGACTCCGGCTGCGTGCTGAATATCAACGCCGACACCGTCGCCGCGTCGATCGGCGCGGCGCTCAACGCCGAGAAGCTGATCATCTGCACGGGCGCGGCCGGTATCCTCGAGCGCCTGGAGGACCCGCGCTCGCTCGTGTCCTTCACCGACCTCGCCGGCCTCAAGCGCCTCGAGCAGGCCGGCAGCCTCGAGGGCGGCATGCTTCCAAAGGCTTCGGCGATCGAAGCCGCAATCCGGGGCGGCGTGCGGCGCGTGCACGTGATCTCCTATCGTGTGCGCGACAGCGTGCTGGCGGAAGTCTTCACGAACGAGGGCACGGGCACGATGATTGTCGCCGACATCAAGGCAATGACACCGGCCGAGCAGCATCCGGAAGCGGTCGCCTCGTGAGCAGGCTCTGGGACAAGGGCACGCCACTGGATCGTCGCGTGCTGGAGTTCACGGCCGGCGAGGATCATGCGCTTGACGATCGGCTGGTCGCCTACGACGTGCGCGCCTCGATCGCGCACGCTGAAATGCTGGCCGAAGCGCGCCTGCTGTCCGCAGAGGACCTGGGCAAAATCCGCGATGGCCTGATCGAGATTGGCGCGGCTCATGCGCGCGGCGAATGGCGCGTGCCGCTCGAGCAGGAGGACGGCCAGACCGCGCTCGAGACGCGTCTGACTACGCGCATCGGCCAGGCCGGCGCGCGCATTCATCTCGGCCGCTCGCGCAACGACCAGGTACTTGCGGCGTTACGGCTTTATATGCGCGATGTCGTCGCGGAACTGGCGGCTGCGGCGGATTCCGTGGCCGGCGCATTGCTCGCAATCGCCGCACGCCAGGGTGAAGTCGCATTGCCCGGCTATACGCACATGCAGCAGGCGATGCCTAGTTCAGTCGACTGGTGGGCGCGCGGCTTCGCTGCCGAGATCCGCGACGACGCCGAGGGCATCCGCCAGACGTTGCGTCGCATCAACCGCAATCCGCTCGGTTCGGCGGCAGGCTACGGCACGCCAAATCTGCCGATCTCGCGGGAAGCGACTCGGCAGCGGCTGGGATTCGATGACGTGCAGGAACCGGTCACTGCGGTCCAGCTGTCGCGCGGCAAGGCGGAATCGCAACTGCTGTTCGAGGTGACGCTCCTGATGCAGGATTTCGGCCGGCTGGCGACGGATCTGTTGCTGTTCTACACGCGGGAGTTTGCCTTTGTCGATTTGCCGGCGGAGATGACCACGGGCTCGTCGATCATGCCGCAGAAGCGCAATCCCGACGTCTTCGAACTGATCCGCGGGCGCTCCGCGACTGCGCTTGCCTGCCTCGTCGAGGCTCTCGGTGTTTACTCGCGCCTGCCGTCCGGGTACAACCGGGACTTGCAGCTCATCAAGGCGCCGCTGTTTCGCGGCATCGATGTCTGTGCACAGGTGCTCGTGGTGCTGCCGGCGGCACTCGACGGCCTGCGGTTCCGGCCGGAAAACATCCGGCTCGACCCTGCGATACAGGCCACGGCGCGTGCAAACGAGTTGGTGGTCAAGGAAGGAATTCCATTCCGCGACGCCTATCGCCGTATTGCCGTTGATATCGAAAAAGAAAGCGGAGGCCAATCATGAAGAGCTGGATCAAGCCACTGGCAGGCATCGGCGCCGTGGCGGCGGGTGTCCTGTTGCTGGTCATTGGCCGTAAGCCATGACTCCCGAAGTTGCGGCTTGAACAACCAGCGCTGGAACAAGGGGACAACGATGAGAATGATCCTGATTGCGGCAAAGGCCAGGCATATCCATGCGTCACGGTGAATGGCACAAATCCAGTCGCATCGGCTGGTTGCGCGCAGCAGTGCTGGGCGCCAACGACGGCATCGTTTCCACCGCGAGTCTCGTGATTGGCGTCGCCACCGCCGGCGCCACGCCAGGCGCCGTGCTGATTGCAGGAACCGCAGGTCTCGTCGCTGGCGCGATGTCCATGGCGGCCGGTGAATATGTTTCAGTGAGTTCGCAGTCGGATACCGAGCAATCGGACCTCGCGCGCGAGCGCAAGGAACTGGAAACCGACGTCGACGCCGAACATCGCGAACTCGCCGCGATCTATGTCGGGCGCGGGCTCGACCCCGCGCTGGCAGCGCAGGTTTCCAATCAACTGATGGCGCACGATGCTCTGGGCGCGCACGCGCGCGACGAACTCGGCATCTCGGAGATCCTGCGGGCGCGACCGGTGCAGGCAGCGATCGCCTCTGCCCTCTCCTTCGCGGTCGGTGCGGCACTGCCACTTGCGACCGTCGTCGTCGCGCCGCACGCGAGGATGGTCTGGCTGGTCGCGATACTCTCGCTCGTATTCCTGGCATTGCTCGGCGGTATCGCGGCGCGGGTCGGCGGCGCGCGAATTTCGATTGGCGCCATCCGCGTGACATTCTGGGGAGCGCTGGCGATGGCCCTGACGGCCGCGGTCGGGAGTCTGTTCGGCGTTATCGCCTGAACGGCAGGGCAGCGTGATGACCCATACCCTGGACAATCCTGTCTGGCATTCGCTGACATCGCAGCATGCCGCGCTTGCGATCACGGCGACGGGTGCTGCGAAGTACCCGCCGGCGGTCGCACCATTTGCCGCTGTCGGCGATGCGCCCGGTCGCGCCGCGACGCAGCTGGCGAGCCTGGTCGGGGATGGCGAGTCCGTATACCTCGTGGGCGTGGCGCCTGAGCGTCCGTCCGGCTGGATACTCGAACAAGAGAAGCCCTGCCTGCAGATGATCTGTCACGCGCCGCCTGCCGAAATTCCGGGTCCACCGGTTACTGAGATGTCCGAATTGCAGCGCGACGACATGCTGGCGTTGACGGCACTCGTGTTCCCGGGATTCTTCCGGCCGCGCACGCTCGAGATGGGACGCTATCTCGGTATCTACGATGGCACGCGGCTCGCGGCGATGGCGGGCGAACGCATGCGGCTCGATGGATTCCAGGAGATCAGCGCCGTCTGCACCCACCCGGACTACAGCGGTCGTCGCTACGCGCAGCGCCTGGTTTCACTCGTCAGTCGCGGCGCCTTCGAGCGCGGCTTTGTGCCATTCCTGCATGTGTACCATGACAATGCCCGCGCCATCGGTGTCTACCGCCAGCTGGGATTCGTCGACCGCATGAACATGCCACTCTGGTCCATGCGCAAGGCCGGTAATGATTGAAACGGAACGATTGGTCCTCACGCATCTTGCCAATTGCGATGCGGAGTTCATCCGCGGACTTCTCAACGAACCTTCTTTCCTGCGTTTCATCGGCGATCGCGGCGTGCGCACGACGGACGATGCATGCCGCTACATCCAGGAGGGACCGGTGGCGAGCTATGCACGCTACGGCTACGGCCTGCTACGCGTCGGACTGAAGGCCGCCGACACGCCGATCGGTATCTGCGGCGTGCTGAAGCGCGACACATTGCCTGAACCGGATCTCGGCTTTTCCCTGCTGCCAGCGTACTGCTCCAAGGGCTATGCCCACGAGGCTGCAAGCGCCGTCATGCGTCACGCGCGCGGCGAACTCGGCGTCAGCCGCATCCTGGCGATCACGTCGGTGGACAACGAGTCGTCGATCAAGCTCCTCGGCAAGCTGGAATTTCGCTTCGAGCGCATGATCCTGCTCGGCGAGGACAGCGAAGAGCTGCGGCTGTTCGCCTCCGAGCCATGAAACGCTGTGCCTGGGCTCGCACGCCAGCGAGCATCGCCTATCACGACGCCGAGTGGGGCGTGCCGGTACACGATGACCGCGTGCTGTTCGAGTTCATCACGCTGGAAGGCGCGCAGGCGGGCCTCAGCTGGGAAACGATCCTGAACAAGCGCGACGCCTACCGTGTGGCATTCGCGGGATTCGACCCCGGCCGCGTGGCCCGTTTTACTCCCGCTCGTTGCAAGATACTGATGAGCAACGCCGGCATCGTGCGCAACCGGCTCAAGATCGAGAGCACCGTTACCAACGCAAAGGCCTTCCTGGCGGTCCAGCGCGAATTCGGCACGTTCGATGCGTTCCTATGGGACTTCGTGGGAGGAAAGCCGCTGGTCAATCGCTGGCGCTCCCTGAAGCAGCTCCCTGCCCGTACCGGACTTTCCGACGCCCTCAGCAAGGAGCTGAAGCGCCGGGGATTCCACTTCGTCGGCTCGACGATCTGCTACGCTTTCATGCAGGCGGTCGGTATCGTGAATGACCACGCGACCGATTGTTTCCGCTACCGGAATTGCGCGGGCGCCTGAGAGGAAAATGCGATGGACGAGATAACCCAGCCACTCGACAAGGTAGCCGCGATCACCACGGATGCGACGGATCTTGCGATTCGCTTCGGCCCGAGCCTGGCCGTTGCGATTGCCATCCTCGCGGTCGGCTGGTTCGTGGGCGCGTGGCTCGGTCGGGCGACCGATCACATGATGCAACGCACCGACGTGGACGTTACTGCCCGTCTGTTGCTCGTGCGCATCGTGCGCATCGTCGTGCTGGTGTTGTTCCTGATCATGGCCCTGCAGAACCTGGGCGTGGAACTCCTGCCGTTGCTCGCGGGCCTCGGCGTCGCCGGCGTCGGTGTCACCCTCGCCATGCAGGGCGTGCTCAGCAACGTCGCAGCCGGGTTGACGATCATCCTGACGCGGCCGTTCAAGGTTGGTGATTACATTTCGATCGCCGGCGAAGAAGGCTGCGTCGAGGAAATCAACCTGTTCAGCACGCGGCTGAGCCACGCTGACCTGTCGCGCGTGGTGATCCCGAACCGCAAGATTGCCGGCGAGATCCTGCACAACTATGGCCAGATCCGGCAGCTGGACCTGATGGTCGGGGTGGCCTATGACACCGACCTTGCCCGTGCACTGCGCCTGATCAATGGCGTGCTCGCCGAGAACGTGGCGCTCTTGAAGGATCCTGCACCGGTGGTGCAGATTGCCCGGCTCGCGGAATCGTCCATCGCGATTGCGGTAAAGCCCTGGGTGACGCTGCCCGAATACGGCGCCGCGCAGGGCGCGGTCAACAAGGCAATCGTCGAGGCGCTGCAACGCGACGGCATCACATTGCCGTTCCCGCGCCGCGACGTCCGGATCTTGTCCGGCGTCACTTCAGCGTAAGGACCATCCGCACCACGCCATCGGTTGCGGCCATCGGTTCGCCGCGGATCAGGAATACACGCGTCGGATCGATGCTTCCGTCGCCCAGAAGCACGTCGCGCACGGCCGCGGCACGCGCCTCACCGAGCGCCGCGAGTTCCGGTTCCTCGACGACGGCCGTCGCGCGCAGCACGGGTTCGAGCGCGGCGATCGCATACTCGGTCGGATCGATCGGGATCTCGCCTTCCGCGGGCTTGGGCGGCTTCGGAATTTCCGCCTTGCGGCCCAGCCGTTCGCGATGGAGCAGTTTCAGCCGCTTCAGGTATTCGGCGCGGTCGCTACGCCAGGCCTGATCCGCGTCCGTGGGTTGCTCAGCCGTGGCAAGGCCGGCATGGTCCAGCGCCTGCTCCCACTTTTGCTCCTCCAGCGTCTTGCGGTCAGCCGACGGATCAAACGTCGAAGGGATGTCGAGATTGAGGCTCGGCCGCTCGGCAAGAGCCTTCTTGAGTGCCGCCACTTTCTCCGTCGCGGACGCGTCGAGCGCCGCCGAGCCCGGCGCAAAGTCGACGCTCGACAGGTCTGCGCCCCCGCCGAAAAGTTTCCCGAGTAATGTAAAGGGCGAGGCGACAATCTTGACCAGCAGGTTGACCACCGCCTTCCAGATGATCGGCCCGAGCCGGAACTTCGGGTCATCCAGCGTGCCGGTCACCGGCAGGTCGATGTCGATCACGCCGTTGCGGTCTTTCAGGAGCGCGATGGCGAGCTTCAGCGGCAGCGAAACGGCATCCGGCGATTCAACCTTTTCGCCAAGCTGCAGCTGATTGATGATGAACTGGTGGTTGGCGTTCAGGCGCCGTTCCTCGACGTGATACTTGGTTTCGATCGACAGCTTGCCCTTGTCGATGCGATAACCCGCGAACTTGCCTGAGTACGGGTTGAAGCTCGTCAGCTCGATGTTGCGGAAGCTCGCGATGATGTCCATATAGGACTGCGTCGACAGCAGGTTCAGCTCCCCCTCGATACGCGCCGGCGCATAGCGATCCACCTCGCCGTCGAACTCGATGCGCGCACGCGCTGCCGCATCCGAAGTCATCCCGGTGATCGCGCCGGTAAGCCGCTCGATGGCGATCGCGAAGTTCGGCTTCAACGTGTAGTCCGCGAAGTTGACATTGCCATGCACGACCCGGATCACGCCGATACTCGCAGGCATCGCCGGTTCGGCAGGCTCCATGGGCGCGGCGGCTGGTGGCGGCTCCTCGTCCTGCTTCGATTGCTCGCGCCCATCTTTCTCTCCGGCCTGCTGCTCCGCGCGCTCGGCCGCGATCTCGGCCACACGAAGCGCCGCGCCCTCGGGATCGAGCACGGTCTGGATGTTGGTGACCCCACTCTCGGCCAGGATCAGCCGCAGGTAGGGATCCTTCGCGATGATCTCGTGGATCGCGAATCGCGCTGGATTGCTCTCAAATTCGAACTTCCGGATTTCGAGCGAAGACCAGTTGATGAAGTCCTCGTTGAGGACGCCGTCCTGGGTGTGCAGGCGGGCAACGGACAAGTCGCCGCTGTAACGCAGCGACGTCACTTCGTCCATCTTCAAATCGAGGTGGCCCTTGCTCGTCAATGTTCCGCTCTTGAGCACGAGGTCCGTATCCTCGTCCAGCCACGCTTGCACCGCACGCACATCAAGCGCTCGGGTGGCCACGTCGGCCGCAAGCGTCAGCGGCTCGAGCGTCAGGCTTCCATCCAGGCTCAGCTCACCACCAGCACCGGATACAAGTTCCGCAGATACTGCAAGCGGCCCCTGCTGCGGCGACGCGAAATTTCTGACTTTAAGTTCGCGCGCGACCAATTCGACGGTTGCCGGTGACCGCAGCGTGCGATCTTCCAGTTTCATCGTCGCGTTGTGCACCGCGATATCCGGAATCTCAACCTGCCAGCCAGGATCCGACGGAGCTTCCGGCGCCTCGGTGGCTGCCGGGGCGACCGCCTGCGGATCTAGGTGCGCCAGCAGGCCCGGTGCGTTGAAACCGTTCTTGTCAATCCACGCCGGCGAGACGGAATTGCGGATCTCTACGGTGCCGACGCGGACCCGGCTCGCGGCGACGTCCACATGCATATCACGGACATCGAGTTCGGGAATCTGCCACGCAACATCGTAACCACGCGCAACCGATGCCAAGTCGCGCGCGCTGATGGTCGGCAGGTCGATGACCAGCTTGAACGGCTCCCCAGCCAGGCTGAAGTCATAGGCCAGGCGCAGGTCGACGTGGCCAGCCTGCAAGGTCATCGGCAGCAGATCGCCGAGATATTCGGAGATCGTCGTCGCGGGCAGGCCGGTCAGCGCAAGTGTGCCCTTCGACGTGAGCGGCGCCACACCAAACGCCCCGTCGACCGCGAGCCGGCCGGCACGATCGGAGCCGGCGGCAAACGAGAAAGAGTTGCCGGCCCCGGTGCTGATGAAATCTTCCAGGCTGAAGGTCACTGGCCGCAGCGACGTCGCGAATGGCCGCGCCCGCTTGCGATCCTGAACATCAATCTGGCCCTCCGCCACGGTCAGGATCCCGACGCGCAATGACGGAATGTCCCCAGGCTTCGAGGTCGCGGCATCACCGGATTCCTTCGGCGCGAGGTCGGCGAGATTCAGGCTTCCGTCGGCGCGTTGCACGACCCGCAGGTACGGCTTTTCAAGAGCGATCTCGCGAAAGGTCCAGGCGCGCCGCCAGAGCGAGGACAGCTCGAAGTCGACATAGAATCGCTCGAATCCGAGGAGCCGAGCGCCGTCGTCATCGGGGACCGAGAACGAGCGGGCCTCGAGTTCGAAGGTGAAGGGATTGAAAGTCGGTCGCGCGATCTCTGCCGTCCGGCCGTAGTCGCGCTTGAAGGTCGCGAGCACCTCGGACTGGATCAGCCTCGGCACCCACCGGAACCCGGCGAGCGCGTAAAGACCGAGCAGCAGCCCGACGGCAATGCCAGCAATCAGAATCTTGCGCGAGCGCATGGCCTCCCCTCGTCACCCTTGGCAGCGCGATTAATCGCGCGCTTGAGCATATCGTCAATTACATGTAATCGGAACAATCCCCTAATGCTCCGCCGAAAGCGGTCTGGAGGGAGAACTCATTTGTGAATACACTATAAACAAGGACATGCGAGGAGGACTTCGAGATGCCAGTGACATTCAGGTGCGTCATGAGCATTACCCTGCTAACTTGGGCTCTCGCGACGCTTGGCGCCGCGCGCGCAGAGACTTTTGGTTACTTCGGGAAAATTGGTCCCGCCTCCTGGGGTGAACTGAGCCCGGACTGGGAGACCTGCAATAAGGGAGAGACACAATCTCCGGTGGACTTCCGTGGCTTCTCATCCCGGCGCAGTTTTTCAATCGCCTACGGGTCGACGAAGGGCGAGATTTTCAATAATGGTCACACGATCGAAGTGGAGACGAAGGGAAACAACACCCTCACGCTTGACGGCATCGCCTACGAACCGGTGCAGATTCACTTCCATACCGCGAGTGAGCACACCGTGAAGGGCCGCGGTTTCGAAATGGAGATGCACCTGGTTCACATGAGCGCTGGTGGATCGATCGCGGTGATCGGTGTCTTTCTGCAGCGTGGATCTGGCAACGGGACGCTCGCACCGATCTTCGAGAATCTTCCCGATGACATCAATGTTCACCACCCGCTCAATGAATTGTTTAACCCGGCCACTTTTCTACCAGGCTCTCGGAAACACTACAGCTACGTTGGATCCCTCACGACGCCTCCCTGCACCGAAGGCGTTCAATGGATCGTGATGGCCGAGCCGGTGTCAATCCGGGATGTAGATATCGCGCAGTTCGCCGAGCGCATTCACTTCAACGCCCGTCCTGTCCAGCGCCAGCTCAATTGATGAATATGAGATCGGCAAGGCTAAACGCGACGTTGGCGCGTCTTGAAGCGGTTGCGCCAAAATGAACGTCACGTAATCGGAGCACATCAATATGACTTTCAAGACGATTCAGACCCTGGCTGCCGTGGCAGTTGACTGCGGACACGATCTACACCGGCGGTAACAACATCACCATCACGGACTTTGTCGTCACGCCACTGGATCAAATGTTCCTGTTGTGGACCTGTGTGAATCGGGTCTCCCGCGCGGGAGTGGTCATCGGACCGGATCAGCGCATCACGCCGCTGGAGGCGCTGAAGGCGATCACCATTAACGCCGCCTACCAATACTCCGAGGAGAAATCCAAAGGCTCCCTCGAAGCCGGCAAGCTCGCCGACCTCGTCATCCTCGACAAGAATCCGCTCACTGTTGACCCGATGACGATCAAGGACATCAAAGTCGTCGAGACCATCAAAGAGGGCGTGACCATATTCCCGGCGCTTGCGAATGCACCAAAGCCGCTGACCGAGCAGCAATGAAAAGCAATTTCGTGGTATTACGAAGGCCCCTCCGATCTGGCTCACTTGAACGAAATCGCCGGCAAGGAGTGGACACTGACCGCGCTGAACGGCAAGAACGTTGCCGCCGGCAAACCGCCCAGCATCAGATTCGCGGATGGACGTGTACCAGCTTTTGGTGGCGTCAACCGCCTGTCCGGCACCTACACGATGGATGACCACGCCGTCAGTTTCGGCGCGCTGGTCAGCACCAGAATGGCTGGTGATCCAGCACTGATGGAACAGGAAGCCGATCTGGCAAAGGCGCTCGCTGCTGTTGACGCCCTCCAGCTTGCTGGCAGCGAATTGGCGCTCACCAGCAAGGATACGGTCGTCGCCAAATTTCGCTCCGGGCCGTGAGTACTAGGGACCTGACACGTTTGGGATTCCGGTTCGAAGGCTGAGCAGCCATGCTGTTCCTCGATCGCCAAGACGTCGTCGCATTGCTGCCAATCGCGGACTACATCACCGCGGTCGAACGCGCCTTTGCCGCCCATGCGGCGGGAGAATTGCCAATCGCCCCCGGCGTTCTCGGCGCACATGTCGACGGCGGCGGATTCCACATCAAGACCGCGGCCCTGGGTTCGACTCCCGGCTACTTCGCCGCAAAGATCAATTCAAACTTCCCTGGCAATCCCGAGCGCCACGGCCTGCCGGCGATCCAGGGCATGATCGGCTTGTTCGACACTTCAAATGGCCAACCGCTCGCTCTCCTCGACTCGATCGAGATCACGACGCTGCGCACAGCCGCGGCGAGTGCGATCGCGGCGCAGCATCTCGCCCGCGCCGATGCTTCGACACTTGCAATCTGCGGTTGCGGCAACCAGGGCCGCGCTCACCTGCGCGCCCTGCTCCAGGTGCGGAAGTTGCGGCGTGTGCTGGCCTACGATCGCGACCCGTCGCGCGCGGAGATATTTGCGCGGGAAATGGCGCCGGAATCCGGCATCGAGATAGCGCCGACAGACAATCTTGCTGCCGCGGTGCAAGACTGCGATATCTGCGTCACCTGTACGCCAGCACGCGGGTCATTCATTCGCGTCGAACATCTGCGGCCCGGCCAGTTCTTTGCGGCCGTAGGGGCCGACAGTGAAGGGAAGCAGGAATTCGAACCCGCGGTGCTCTGCCGCGCACTCGTCGTTGCCGATATCATCGTGCAGGCCGCCACGATGGGTGAGTTGCAACATGCGATTGCGGCGGGCCTGATGACCGCCGCCGATGTGCACGCCGATCTTGGGCAGATCGTGAGCGGCCAGCGTCCCGGGCGCAAATCGGAAGACCAGATATTCATTTTTGACAGCACCGGGACGGCGTTGCAGGACGTCGCAGCGGCGGCGCTGGCGTACGAGCGTGCATTGCAGGCCGGTCGCGGTCTGAGGCTGTCGCTGACCGGCAGGAATGAATCCGGTGTTTGACTCGCAGGTCCTCGCATTCACGATTGTCGCCGCGGCGATGACCATGGTTCCCGGCGCGGATACGATGCTGGTCGTGCGCAATGTGCTTCGCGGCGGGCGTCTGGATGGCTTCTTCACGTCAATCGGCATCTGCAGCGGCCTCTACGGCCACGCTTTGCTCTCTGCACTCGGGATCTCCGTGATCCTGATGCATTCGGCGACCGCCTTCACGGTCCTGAAAATTGCCGGGGCCTGCTATCTCGCGTGGCTGGGCTTCAATTCCATGCGGAGCGCCGCGCGCGGACGCCGCGTGGAGGACTCGGCAGGAGTTGTCAGGGCGGAGGTGACGCCGGCCCGCTGCTTCCGCGAGGGCTTCCTGACGAACATCCTGAACCCGAAGGTGATCGCGTTCTACCTGGCGCTGCTTCCGCAATTCATCGGACCATCGGACCCGGTGCTGCTGAAGTCGCTGCTGCTGGCCGCGATCCACTTTGCTGAAGGCATCGCCTGGTTCGCGATAGTGTCCTGGATCGTGGATCGTTCGCGCCATTTCTTCATAAGGCCCGTCATGCGGCGCCGGCTCGACGCCATCTGCGGGACCATATTGGTCGGCCTTGGTCTCCGCCTCGCGATGCAGCAGCGCTGATGCGCCATATTTCGAGCGTCGCGTTGCTGGTCCGGGACTACGATGAAGCGATCCGCTTCTTCACGCAGGCCCTGCGCTTTGTACTCCTCGAGGATCGGCATTTCCCCGGCGGCAAGCGCTGGGTGCGCGTGTCCCCTTCCGCCGGCGGCGCAGCGCTGCTGCTCGCAAGAGCCGCCACGCCGGAACAGGAACGCGCAATCGGAAACCAGAGCGGCGGCCGGGTTTTCATGTTCCTGCACACCGATGATTTCCACGCGGATTTTGACCAAATGAAGGCGCATGGAGTCCGGTTCACCGAGGCGCCGCGTCATGAATCCTATGGCACCGTCGTCGTGTTCCTCGACTTGTACGGAAACAAGTGGGACCTCATCGGTCCGGCATAAGGATTATGATCTGGCGATGGGAAAGCCCGCGGATGTCCGAGTAACCGGCCGCTGCCTTTGCGGCGCGGTCCGGTTTTCCATCCGTGGCCCGCTACGCTCGTCGGCTGTTGCTTGCCATTGCAAGACCTGCCGTAAGTTCAGCGGCGGTCTCTGGGTCGGTACTTGTGCCCGCAAGGAACACGTCGTCATCGAACGCGGTGACACGCTGAAGTGGTACCGTTCCTCCGCGGAAGCGCGGCGGGGATTCTGCGCCAATTGTGGTTCAAGCCTGTTCTGGGAAGGCGACGACGAGCCGCTCTGGTCGATCGCCGCCGGCTCGCTCGATGAGCCGACGGGCCTCAAGCTTGCCGTGCATTCCTGGACTTCGGAGAGCGCCGACTACTGGAGTTTCGATCCCGGCATTCCAAGGGCGCCGGGACCATCAGGTCTCAGGGAACCCTGAATTCGTCTGACCAAGGGGGATCTTTCATGAACAAGAAGTTCTTCATTGCCTGGCTCGTGATTCTCATCGTCTATTTCGCCGGCAGTTTCGTGGTGCACGGAGTGCTGCTGAAAGGCGACTACACGGCGCTGCCGAACCTTTTCCGTTCAGAAGAGGAATCAATGCCGTTATTCCAGTGGATGGTCATCGCGCACGTGCTGATGGCGGGCGCCTTCACCTGGATCTACGCGCGCGGTGTCGAGAACAGGCCCTGGCTCGGGCAGGGTCTGCGATTTGGTGCGGCAGTTGCGCTTCTAGGCATCGTGCCGACCTACATGATCTATTACGTCGTGCAGCCGATGCCGGGAATGCTGGCCGTCAAGCAGATGGTATTCGACAGCATCCTCATGCTTGTCCTTGGTGCGGTCGTCGCATTTCTGTATCGCGGGCAGGGACGGGCCTGACAGCGGTTCGGGCCGCGCATGGCCGGTTACTCGGGTACACCGCTCGCCACGAAGCTTGGCATCAAGGCAGGCATGGTGCTGCAGGCCATTGATGCGCCGGCCAACTATCACAAGCTCCTGGCACCGCTGCCCGACGGTGTCAGGATCGTCACCGGTGCGGCCACCAAGGCGGACATCGTTCATCATTTCGTGACGCGCAGGTCGGAGCTTGCGGCGGCGCTTCGCTCCTATCGCAGAAAACTTGATGAAGCGACGCCTGTGTGGGTTTCATGGCCCAAGAAATCTGCGAAAGTCGCGACGGATATCACGGAAGACACGATTCGCGACGTGGCGCTGCCGCTCGGCTATGTGGACATCAAGGTCTGCGCCGTTTCCGAGGTCTGGTCGGGGCTGAAACTGGTGGTCCGCAAGGAATTACGGGGAGACAATCGTTCATGACCGAAACGAAATGGATCGACGTCGGTGCCAGTGATGAACTTGCAAGAAAACCCGTGCAGGAACTGCATGTCGGCACCAGGCGCATTGCGCTGACATGCAGGGACGGGCAGTTCGGCGCGATCTCGGGCGTCTGCAATCACGTCGGCGGACCGCTCGGCAACGGCCGGCTCGACGGTGATTACGTCGTGTGCCCATGGCATTACTACAAGTTCCACTGGCAGACCGGCGCGGGCGAGCCCGGCTACGAAGCGGATCGTGTTCCTTCCCATGATGTAAAGACTGAGAACGGCCGGGTGCTGGTCAACGAGGTCCAGAAAACGAAGCGCGGCCGCCTGCCGCACGAGCCGCATCCGCTCGCACGCGATCCCAGGCGCGAGCCGGGTCCGATCCGGGTCCTTGGCATCTCGACGACATCCATGACGGCGGGCCATCCGCGCTACAGCACATCCGAAGACCTGCTCGAGCATGCGCTCGCAAGCGCGCGCGGCCGCGCCGACTCTGCATGCGATACCCGGATGCTGCGGATCAGGGATCTCTCGTTCCGCGCCTGCGAAGGCTTTTACTCGAAGTCCGCGCGCGCCTGCACCTGGCCCTGCTCAATCACGCAGATGGACTCGAAGGACCAGATGGACAGGGTCTACGAAGGTGTCGTGCACTGGGCCGATGTGATCCTGGTTGCCACGCCGATCCGCTGGGGAGGCGCGAGCAGCCTCTATTACAAGATGATCGAGCGCATGAATTGCATCCAGAACCAGGAGACGGTCGCGAACCGGCACCTGATGCGCAACAAGGTCGCCGCATTCATCATTACTGGCGGGCAGGACAATGTGCAGGCCGTGGCCGGCCAGCTGCTCGGATTCTTCGCGGAACTCGGCTGCCAGTTCCCGCAATTCCCCTATGTCGCCCATTCGCGCGGCTGGAGTGCCGAGGACATGGAAAACAACGAGCAATACGTGCGTGATTCGAAGGCGCTGCACGACGGCGCTGCGGCACTCGTGCAACGGGCCGCCGACATGGCGCGGGTGATGATCGAAAGCACGCTGGGCCAGGGCGCCCTGGTGCGCGGCGGGCGCAAGGGCCATGAGCTGGATACCCGGGCCCAGCTTCCGGGGCTATGATCGCAACGGCACCGCAATCTACCGACTCTTCGGCAGGAGATCCAAATGACAGGCATTGCAGCACTCTGGATTCCCATATTCGTCGCCGCGGTGATCGTGTTCATCGCGAGCTCGATCATCCATATGGGCCCGTTCTGGCATCGCAGCGAATGCCCCAAGGTCCCCAACGAAGACAAGGTCATGGACGCTTTGCGCCCGCTCGCCATCCCGCCGGGCGATTACATGTTGCCGCGCGCCGAAAACCACGCGGCCATGAAGTCGCCTGAATTCACCGAGAAGATGAAGCGCGGCCCGGTAATGCTCCTGACGGTGTTGCCGAATGGCCCCATTTCGATGGGCAGGAGCCTCACGCAGTGGTTCCTCTACGTTGTTGTCGTCAGCACCCTTGCCGCCTATGTCACGGGACACACCCTCCCGCCCGGTACGGAATACCTGACTGTTTTCCGGTTTGCCTGCACGACAGCCTTCATCGGCTACGCCGTCGCTCTGTGGCAGATGTCGATCTGGTACGGACGCTCGTGGTCGACGACGTTGAAGGCGACGCTCGACGGCGTCATTTATGGCCTGCTGACCGGCGGTGCCTTTGGCTGGCTCTGGCCGGCATGAACTTCAGATCCCGGCTCCTGACTTCCCAAGCCCATGGGGTTGTGCGAGACTCGCGCGTTAACAGCTAACCCCGTTTTTTCCGCAGCAAGCCCGCGATCCGACGAGGGGATTCATGAAGTGCCTGTATTACGTCGCACCGGAGCTTGACAGCACTTCCCAGGTATCCGATGACCTCCACGACGTGGGCATCGACGATTTTTTCGTGCACGTAATCGCCAAGGACGAGTCCGGCCTGAAGAAGCGGCACATTCACTCCGCCAATTACCTCGAGACGCTGGATGTCGTCCGCGATGGCTTCCTGGGAGCCGCGCTCGGCTTGTTCGCTGGCGTGGTCGGTTGCGTGCTACTCGACCAGTTCGGGCCGTTCCCGAACATTCCCTGGTTCGTGTTCGTCGCGCTCTGCGCGGTCGCGTCGCTGTTTGGCGCCTGGGAAGGCGGCCTGATCGGCGTCGAGAAGGAAAACCGGAAGCTCGCCCGGTTCCACGACGACATCGAGGCCGGGAAATTCCTGATTCTCATCTATGCCCGTAAGGACCAGGAAGCCGCGGTCCGGCACATGATGAAGACGCGCCACACCGAGGCGGAATTCGCGGGCCTCGACAGTCATTTCGTCAATCCATTCTCGGCCGTGCAGCGCCGGCGACGGGCTACCGGCGACCGGGTACGCGCCGTACAAGGGGACTAGCCGATGGCGATCGCAGTCGTTCTGGTCCTACTGGTAATCGGCTCGGTCATTTTCCATTTCATGAGTCCCTGGTGGTTCACGCCGATCGCGTCGAACTGGGGCACCATGGACGACACGGTGATCCTGACCTTCTGGGTCACCGGCATCGTATTTGTCGTCGTCAATCTGTTCCTGGCCTGGTCGGTCATGCGTTATCGCCATCGCAAGGGGCAGAAGGCGGATTACGAGCCCGAGAACAAAAAGCTCGAATGGTGGTTGACGGGCATCACAGCCGTCGGTGTCGCCGCGATGCTCGCGCCGGGCCTCGTTGTCTGGGGCAAGTTCGTCGTCGTCCCGAAAGAGGCCACGATCGTCGAGGCGGTCGGCCAGCAATGGCACTGGAGCTTCCGCCTGCCCGGCAGCGACAGCGAACTCGGCTACACCGATGAATCGTTGATCACGTCGGAAAATCCGTTTGGCGTCGACCCGCAGGATCCGAAGAGCCAGGACGATGTCCTGATCGCGAGCCCGGAACTTCACCTGCCGGTCGGCAAGCCGATCAAAGTGCTGCTGCGGTCAAAGGACGTGCTGCACAACTTCACGGTCACGCAGTTCCGGGTCAAGATGGACCTCGTCCCCGGCATGATCACGTATCTTTGGCTGACGCCGACCAAAATCGGCGAGTACGAACTGATGTGCGAAGAGCTGTGCGGGCTCGCGCACTTCGCGATGCGCGGGCGCGTCGTGGTCGACTCGCAGGAAGCGTACGACATCTGGCTGGCCTCGCAATCAACGTTCAGCCAGACACAGGCGCTTGCTGCCGCGGATCCTGTGGCGGGTGCCGCGCAATACGCGGTGTGCATGGCCTGCCACGGGCCCGCCGGCGAAGGCAATCAGGCGCTCAATGCGCCGCGAATCGGCGGCCAGTCAGCCTGGTATCTCCAGCGCCAGTTGAACAACTTCCGCGCCGGAGTCCGTGGCGCGCACGAGCAGGACACATTCGGTGCGCAGATGCGGGCCTTCGCTGCGATGCTGCCGGACGAAACCGCCATCCGGAATGTCGCCGCCCATATCGAGTCGCTTCCAGGGTCAATGGCGCAATCGACCGTGACCGGCGACGTGAATCACGGAAAGACGCTCTATGCGAACTGCGTGGCCTGCCATGGTGCGAATGGCCAGGGCATCTGGGCGCTGAATGCACCGAGGCTCGCACAAATGAGCGACTGGTATCTTGCGCGGCAGCTCAACAATTTCCGCGCCGAAATCCGCGGCGCGCACCGGCAGGACTATTACGGCCGGCAGATGGCATTCATGGCCAATGTGCTCGCCGACCAGCATGCGATCGACGACCTGATTTCCTACATCAATACGCTGAAGCCTGAGGACGACCAGGTCCTGGCCTCCAGGAGGGGCTTCTGATGGCATACGTCGCAATCGCGGACCGTGACGCTCCGATACACGATCCGCACACTTTCTTCCTGAAGTACATCTGGAGCCAGGACCACAAGGTCATTGCGATCCAGTATGCGATCGTCGCGATCAGCGTCGGGCTGGTCGCGCTGGTGCTGTCCGGGCTGATGCGCCTGCAGCTCGGCTTCCCGGGCACCTTCCACTTCATCGAACCGACGGACTATTACCAGTTCATCACGATGCACGGGATGATCATGGTGATCTACCTGCTGACGGCGCTGTTCCTCGGCGGATTTGGGAATTACCTGATCCCGCTGATGTGCGGCGCACGGGACATGGTGTTCCCGTACATGAACATGCTGAGCTTCTGGGTCTACCTGCTGGCGGTGCTGGTGCTGATGGCGAGCTTCTTCGTGCCCGGCGGGCCAACCGGCGCGGGCTGGACGCTATACCCGCCGCAATCCGTGCTGCCCGGCACGCCCGGCGCGGGCCTCGGAATCATCATGATGCTCGTCTCCCTGGGCATATTCATCGTTGCCTTCACGATGGGTGGCCTGAACTACGTTACAACCGTGCTGCAGGCGCGCTGCCGCGGCATGACCCTGATGCGCATGCCGCTGTCGGTGTGGGGCATCTTCATGGCGACGATCCTGGGCCTGCTCGCGTTCCCGGCATTGCTCGTCTCGGCCGTGATGATGACGCTCGACTCGACGCTCGGCACCAGTTTCTTCATGCCGGCCGTCATGTCGCTCGGCGAAAAGCTCGGCCACAATGGCGGCAGCCCGCTGCT